>FZLR01000023.1 GCA_900197615.1 Rhodospirillaceae bacterium Spongia-Bin9 | reverse complement strand
CTCGCGCACCCAGGATTCGAGGCTGCTCCCCGACCAGAGATCGTTGAAGCGCGCGTTGAAGGTTGCGCTGGCCCGGGCGGGGATGACGTTGGCGGCCGGATTGCCGACATCGACGGTCGAGACCTGCAGGGTCGTCGCCTGGAAATGTTCGGTGCCGTCGTCGATCTTCGTATCCGCAATCGCGGCGAGCATCCGGACCAGCCGGTGGACCGGATTGTCGGCCAGATGCGGATAGGCGGTGTGGCCCTGTATCCCCCGAACCGTAACCTGGCCGGTCAGGCTGCCGCGCCGGCCGATCTTGATCATGTCGCCCAGCGTTTCCGGGTTGGTCGGCTCGCCGACCAGGCACATGTCGAGGCGTTCGCCCTGCTCGTCCAGCCATTCCAGCACTTTCCGGGTGCCGTTGAGCGCGTCGCCTTCCTCGTCGCCTGTGATGAGCAGGCCGATCGAACCGCCGAAGTCCGCACCGCGGTTGTCCAGAAAGCCCGAGACGGCCGAGACGAAGGCGGCGATCGCGCCTTTCATGTCGGAGGCGCCGCGGCCGTGCAGGATGCCTTCGGCAACGACGCCGGCGAACGGGTCGTGGGTCCAGTCGGCCGGATCGCCTTCCGGCACGACATCCGTATGGCCGGCAAAGCAGAAGTTCGGGCGACCGCTTCCCAGGCGCGCATACAGATTGTCGACCCGTTGCGCGCCGTCGCCGAAGGGCAGGCGGCGGCAGGCAAAGCCGAGGCTTTCCAGCGCTGCCTGCAGCACATCCAGCGCGCCTGCGTCTTTGGGCGTGACGGAAGGCCGGCGGATCAGATCCTGCGCCAGGGGAAGGGTTTCGATCATCACTCGATGCCGGTCTAATCGCGCAGGAGTTCGTTCACCGAAGTCTTCGAGCGCGTCTGCGCATCCACCTGCTTGACGATGACCGCGCAGTAGAGGCTCGGCCCGCCCTTCGGATCGGGCAGGGAGCCGGGAACCACGACGGAATAGGCCGGCACTTCGCCGCGATGGGTCTCGCCGGTCGCCCGGTTCACGATCTTGGTCGATGCCCCGATGTAGACGCCCATGGAGAGCACGGCGCCTTCGCGCACGATGACGCCTTCGGCGACCTCGGACCGGGCGCCGACGAAGCAATTGTCCTCGATAATGACGGGATCGGCCTGCAACGGCTCCAGCACCCCGCCGATGCCGGCGCCGCCGGAGATATGACAGTTCTTGCCGATCTGGGCGCAGGAACCGACCGTGGCCCAGGTATCGACCATAGTGCCTTCGTCGACATAGGCGCCCAGATTGACGAAGCAGGGCATCAGCACGACGCCCCTGGCGATGAAGGCCGACCGGCGAACGATGCAGTTCGGGACGGCGCGGAAGCCGGCCTCGCGAAACCGGTTGTCGCCCCAGCCCTCGAACTTCGAGGGAACCTTGTCCCACCAGCTGGTGTCGCGGCCCGGCCCGCCGCCGATCGGGGTCATGTCGTTCAGCCGGAACGACAGCAGGACGGCTTTCTTGGCCCATTGGTTGACGGTCCAGGCGCCGCCGGCCCCTCTTTCCGCCACCCGAAGCCGGCCTTCGTCCAAGGCGTCCAGGGCGGCGACGACGGCGTCGCGAACGGCGCCGGTCGTGGCCGCGCTAACCGAATCGCGGTTCTCCCATGCGGCGTCGATAGTGGCAGCGAGGTCGGCAAGGCTCATGGAGATGTCCGGATCGAAGAGGATTTGCCCGAGGAAAGTAGCGGGGCGCCGTCGGCTGTCAACGCGGCGTGGAAACCCTGTCAGCGCAATCGGCGGGGTCGGCGCGATGCCCCTGCTGAGGCTCTGCCCGGACCGTTCGGGGAGGTCAAGCCGCCTTGCTCGGCAGGGAATCGGTGAGCAGGGCGTAAAGCGTATCCTTGCTTGGCGAGCCGCGCAGTTTTTCGCACATCGCCTGGTCGCGCAGCAGCCGGGATACGCGGGCGAGGGCCTTGAGGTGATCGGCGCCGGCGTCTTCCGGCGCCAGCAGCAGGAACAGCAGGTCGACCGGCTGCTCGTCCACGGCGTCGAAATCGATCGGTTCTTCCAGGCGCGCGAAGACGCCCTTGACCGTGTCCAGTTCGCCGAGCTTGCCGTGGGGGATGGCAATGCCGCTCCCGACCCCGGTGGTGCCCAGCCGCTCGCGCTCCAGCAGCACATCGAAAATGCGCCGGTCGTCCAAGCCTGTCGCGCGGGCGCCGCGGCGGGACAACTCCTGAAGCGCCTGCTTCTTGCAGGTCGCTTTCATGGCAGGCACGACGCTTTCGGGCGTCAAAAGATCGATAATCTCCATCAGCTTCCCTACCCTGACAACGGGCGCGGTCGGTTTTCTTATTGAGTTTCGGCGGCGCCTTCAGGATCGACCCAGCCGATATGACCATCGGCCCGGCGGTAGATCATGTTCAGCCCTCCATGGGCCACATTCCGGAACATCATGGCCGGCAGGTCCGCCAGATCCATGCGCATGACGGCTTCCCCCACCGTCAAAGAAGCGATGTCCGTAGTCATATCCGCAACCACCACCGGCTCGTCGTGGCCGTTTCCTGCGGCGATTGCATCGGCCTGTTCTGTCTCAGGCTCTTCGTCGTGAGCGAGGATGTACTGTTGTGCCGTCAACGTTTCAAGGTCTCTCGGCGGTGCCGGGTGGTGATCCCGGATGCGCCGCTTGTTGCGGCGCAGTCGTTTTGCGATGTGTTCTTCGGCCTTGTTGAAGGCCGCATAGGGATCCTCGGCCCGGCCTTCGCCCAGAACGTGCAGCCCGCGGCTGACATGGACCTTGATGTCGACGGCGAACTCGTGACCGCTCTTATCGAACGTGACGGCAGAATCCAGAGCCCGTTCGAAAAATTTGCCGACGGTATCGCCGAGGGTGGTTTCGGCGTGCCGGCGCAAAGCTTGACCGACATCGAAGTGCCGGCCGGTGACCTTGACGTTCATTCCGGTATTCCGGCTGCTGAAACGCGCCGTGTCAAGACAATCACGCCGAAATTTTTTCGGCGGGCGCGCCCGTCCGTCGCCATGCCGGCGTAGGCGCGGAAGGGGCGCCAACCCCGGTGCGTCCTGTTGTGCCGGGGGTTATGCCGAGTGTCCGGCCGGGTGTCCGCCCGACTGAGCCGGCGACGGCGCCAAATTCGTCCGCAATCGCCGCCGTCGTTCGACCGATGACGGAATCCGCAGCATTTCCCTGTATTTGGCCACTGTGCGGCGGGCCACATCGTAGCCCTCGGCGCGCAACAGACGGGTAGCCGCCTCGTCCGACAGAGGGGCCGTTTCCGCACCGATCAGGAGGCGCAACCGGTGCCGAACTGCGCTTGCGGCATACCCCGGCCCGCCGTTCAGGTCGTCGATCCGGGCGGAAAACAGAAATTTCAAAGCGAAAACGCCCTGGGGCGTGGCGGCAAACTTGTCGTTCGCCGCCCGGCTTATGGTGCTCTCGTGCAAGGCGGTGGCGCGGGCAATGTCTTTCCGGGTCATTGGCCTGAGACCCGCCGGTCCACGCTCCAGAAATTCCTGCTGGCGCCCGAAAACTTCGACTCCGAGGAGCAGGATCGTCGCCATCCGCTTCTCGACGGCCTGGATTAGCCAGCTTGCCTCCTGGGATCTGTCCCTGAGATAGGTGCGTTCCGTTTCGTCCCGCGACCGCGCGCGCATACTTTCGAGTCCGGCGCGGTCCAGCGAGAGGCGCGGAACCGTATCCGGATTGACGGCGACAATCCATCGGCCGACCTGCCCGGCGTGCTCGCCGTCGTAACGGGGCGCGTCGACCGCCGGCCGGACGATCAGGTCGGGCACAACCGCCGGCGCTCCGGCGCCTGCCAGGGCAAGGCCCGGCCGCGGATCGAGTTTGCGGAGGCGTTCGAGATATAGCGGCAGCGCGTCCGAAGCGATGCCGGCGGCGGCAGCCAGGACATCCGGGCCGCGTTCGGTCAGCAGGGACAGGTTGTCGAGCACCGCATCCATGCCCCGATCGAGCGGGCCGGCATCGACGAGTTGCAGGCGCAGGCATTCGCTCAGTGTCCTTGCGAACAATCCCGGCGGCGCCAGCGTCTGGAGCCGCGACAGGATCCCGGAGACCTGCGCTTCGGCCACGCCGTGCAGGGCGGCGACATCGCCGATGTCGCCGGCCAGGTAGCCTGCCTCATCCAGCAGACCGCTCAGATCGACTGCGATATTGCGTTCGCCGGCATCGGCGAAGGAATAGGCAATGTCTTCGAAGAGGATCTCCCGAAGCGATTGCTCCGATACCGGTGCGGAGTCCTCGCGCTTGTGTCCGCCCGCCGGCGCATCGTGGCGATCCGTTCCAGATACCGCGCCGGCGGCTGCGCCGAATAACCGGGTGGCTGCGGGTGTCGGCCGATAGCCCCGCGCCGGGTTCCGCATCGGCGCTTTCGGCGCCTTGGCCGCGCTATCGTCGGGCGGATCGTCCAGCGCCAGCAGGGGGTTCGTTTCGAGCGCCTCGCGGACGATGGCGTCGAGCCCGGTACCGGAAAGCTGCAGCAGCTTGATCGACTGCTGCAAGGCCGGCGTCAGGGTTTGCGATTGTTTCCGCCGCTGGCGGAGATCGATCGAAAGGCCCGGCGCGGCCATCGTTCCGCCGTCGGCAGCGCGTTCCTGAAGCCGGCCCGCCGCCGGCCTACAGCCGGAAAGTATCGCCCAGGTACACCCGGCGCACATCCTCGTGCCGGACGATGTCCTGCGGCGTCCCGTCCATCAGGACGACCCCGTCATGCATGATGTAGGCGCGGTCGACGATATCGAGAGTCTCGCGGACATTGTGGTCGGTAATCAGCACCCCGATCCCCCGGTCCTTGAGATGCGAGACCAGATCCCGGACATCGCCGACGGCGATCGGATCGATGCCGGCCAGCGGCTCGTCGAGCAGGACGAAGCCGGGCTTCGACGCCAGAGCGCGGGCTATCTCCACACGGCGCCGCTCGCCGCCGGACAGGGCGACCGCCGGCGTGTGGCGAAGATGGGTCACCGAGAATTCCGCCAGCAGGTCGTCCAGCATGGTTTCCCGGGCTTCCCGGTCGCCTTCGACCACCTCCAGCGCGGCCCGTATGTTGTTCTCGACGGTCATCCCCCGGAATATCGACGGTTCCTGCGGCAGATAACCGATGCCGAGACGGGCGCGCCGATACATCGGCAGGTCGGTAATATCCTGGCCGTCGAGCAGGATTGTCCCGGCGTCGGGCCGGATCAGGCCGGTAATGATGTAAAAACTGGTCGTCTTGCCGGCGCCGTTGGGTCCCAGCAGGCCGACAGCTTCGCCGCGTTGCACGGCGAGGGACATGCCGCGTAGCACCGGTCGCTTTCTGAATCGTTTACCCAGACCCTCGGCAATCAGCCCGTCGTTGGCGGCGACGAGGCGCGGACCTGCGTGCGTTTCGCCGGAATACGCGCTAAAACTCCGTTCGGCCAAACCGGCCTCCTTTCTTCAAGTCAGCCCGTCAGCACGCAGCGGCGCGCAGCTCTCGGCTCAAGCCGGGCAACGGGCGTCAATTCTCGCCGGGCTAATTCCCCCGCGGGCGCGGCAAAACCTCGATTCGCTGCGCCAGCCCGGTGCCGGCCTTCACTCCTTCAGCGGATTCGGTCTCTTGCTCTGTATTCCCGCCACCGGTCGTTTCCGGCCGGTCCGAAGCAGCCCGTTTGCACTTTTTCCCACTATCGCCGGGAACCAGCAGGACCCGCACCCGGCCGACCATGCGGCTGACCCCGGTTGCGAGATTGACAACGGCCTTTTCGCCGTTGAGCTGATTCTCGCAGCGCGTCAGCTTAACATTTCCGGTCAGGGTTGCGAGTCTCGACTCGCTGTTGTAGTCGCCGCGGTCGGCCCGGATGACTTCGGTCCCGGTGGTGATGACGACGCCGCCCTCCGCTTCGACCCGGCGTAGCGCAACCTTGTCGCCCTGAGCGTCCTTCAGATAGGCGACGAAGCGGTTGGCGCGGACGGTCCTCTCGCCATCGACGACCTTCGCATTGCCGATAACGTAGGCGCGCTGCTCCTTACTGCGGTACTCGATCCGGTCGGTCGCGGTAATCGTCTGCGATTTGTTCGACAGCTTCAGGTTGCGCCCGCGCAGGATGAAGACGCCGCTATCGACCATATAGACCGCCGATTCGCCGCTCGCGGTTTCCTTCGCGGTCTCGATGGCGACGTTGCCGGTCGCCGTGACCTTCCAGAACCGGGTTTTGTTGTCCGCGCCTTTTCGGTAGTGCGCCTGCAGTTCGTCGGCGCGAATGCTGGTCTTGCCTTGCCGCGCCGTCGCGTTGCCCCGGGCGATATAGACCTGTTCCTTGCGGCGCCATTCCACCCCCCGGTCGGCCTCGATCGACAGGGGCTCGCCCGACTGGGTGAGCAAACCGCCGCTTTGCGCCGCGAGCGGCTGGGGCGCCAGCATCCATGCCAACGCCAGCATCCCTGCCAACGGCAGTATCGCTGCGGCGGCACGGCGGAACGATCCGGCGGTCGGGCTCATCGGCCCAATCCCCGCATCGTTGCCGGCTCTCCGGCGCTTTCGCCGGAGAAATCTTCCGGGCCTTTGCGGTCCAGGCGCAATATCGCCCGGGTCTTGCCGGTGAACATGACGGTCATTCCCCTGTCGACGATCAGGAAGCCCTGTGCGGCGACTGTCGTTTCAGGTCCGGTGGCATGGACGGCGCGCCCGCCCCAGGCCGAGTTCGTTTTCATATCGATGGTCGCTTCGGCGGTGCGGAACCGGTGGTTTCTGCCATGGTGGACATTCACGTCGCCGGACAGCGTCAACCGGTTCCTGTCGCGGTCGAACCGGCCGTTCTTCGCCTCGATCCGAACACGAACGCCGCCGCCCAGTTCGAGCGTCGCCTCCGGATCGTCGAGTGCGATCTCCGTCGCCGTCTTGTGGTTGACCTGGCGCGCCCTGGTTGCGGTCAGGCGGTAGGGACGGTTTCGATCGTCGGTTGCAACGTAAACCGGCGCCACCATCGCGAAATTGCGCAGGCCGGACGGAGTCAGGGCGTCGCGGGCGACATCGCCGGCCTGCTTGCCGGTGTTGACGAAATTCGGCCAGAACAGCGCCGCCACAATCATCAGGAAGGCCAGGCTCGGCAACGCGAACTTCATGGCGTTCACGAAACGCGAGTAGGCGTCCTGCTGCCGGGCGGGTCCCTCCCGGCGCCGTCGGGACCGGCTCGTATCCGTCATGCCACACCTTCCCGCAAGCAATCGTGAAGGTGGACAAATCCGACCGGTTTGCTGTCGCGGACAGCGAACAGGCCGGTAATCTCGCGCGCGTTCATCAGGCCCAGGGCTTCCGCCGCCAGGGCCTCCGGGCGAATCGTCAGCGGCTCGGCCGTCATAACGGCCGAGGCTTCGCGCGAGACCAGTCCGGCCTCCATGTGCCGTCGCAGGTCGCCGTCCGTAACGATGCCGACAAGGGCGCCCGAAGCGTCTACGACACCGGCGCAGCCCAGCCGGCGCGCGGTCATGACGATCAGAACTTCGGCCATCCTGTCGGCCGGGCGCACCAGCGGCATGGCATCGCCGGTGTGCATGATGTCGGTGACCCTGGTCAGGTGCCGTCCGAGCTTGCCCCCGGGATGAAGAACCTGAAATTCGTCGGCGGAGAAACCCCGCCGTTCCAGAAGCGCCACCGCCAAAGCATCGCCCAGCGCCAGCGCCATGGCCGTCGATGTCGTCGGGGCCAGCCCGAGCGGGCAGGCTTCGGCCGACCGCGGCATTACCAGCGCGACGGTCGAGGCTTCGGCAAGCGCGCTGTCCGGCCCGCCGGTAATTCCGATCAGATCGATTCCGAAGCGGCTGCAATAGGCGACGATGTCATTCAATTCCGTCGTTTCGCCCGAGTTCGACAGGGCCAGCACCACGTCGTCCGGCCGGATTATGCCCATATCGCCGTGGCTGGCTTCGCCCGGGTGCACGAAATACGCCGGCGTGCCGACGGACGCCATGGTCGCGGCGATCTTGCGGCCGATATGGCCGCTCTTGCCCATGCCGGTCACGACAAGCCGGCCGGTCGTTGCCTCGATTATGTCGATAGCCCGGCAAAACGCGCCGCCGAGATCGCCGAGCAGGGCCGTCCTCAATGCGGAAATGCCCTCGCTTTCGAGCGTCAATACGCGAAGCGCCGACACGATATCGCCGCTTGTGCCGAGGTTCCGGGCCGCCGGTTCCGGAGCGCCACCCGCTTCAGGGCTATCCGGCACGGCAGTCGGTGCAGCCTGTCTCATATTCTCTCCGCAACCGCAGCGTACGGCCCGTTATGCCGATGCCGGCGGCGCTGCTCTCCGTTTCGAAGGCTTGCCCGTCATCCACCCTTTTTCGAAACCCTGTGCTTATCCTATCAGATTTAGTTCCTCGGGGCCAATTCGCCTGCAAAATTTGAGATCATGAATGGGTAAATATGTCCCTTTCCGCCCAGCCGGCAATATCCAGTGCGGCTCGATAGGGCAGAAATTCGAAACATTTCCGGGCCAGTTCGCTCCGGCCTTCGCGCTCCAGCAAGTTGTCCAGCTCAATCTTGAGCCGATGCAGATAGAGGACATCGATCGCCGCGTAGCGGCGCTGTTCCTCGTCCAGTTCCTCGGCGCCCCAGTCGGAGGTCTGTTGTTGTTTGGAGATTTCGATGTCCAGGAGATCCTTGCACAGATCTTTCAGGCTGTGCCGGTCGGTCATGGTGCGGACCAGATTCGACGCGATCTTGGTGCAGTAGACCGGCGCCGTCATCACGCCGAGCCGGTGCAGGAAGACCGCAATATCGAACCGGCCGAAATGAAACAGTTTCAGGATCTCCGGATCGGCCAACACCGCGGTCAGATTTGGCGCTTCGGTCTGCCCGTTCGCAATCTGGAC
This sequence comes from Rhodospirillaceae bacterium Spongia-Bin9, assembly GCA_900197615.1. Classification (GTDB taxonomy): domain Bacteria; phylum Pseudomonadota; class Alphaproteobacteria; order Bin65; family Bin65; genus Bin65. Next base: position 29,742 of record FZLR01000023.1, on the reverse strand, counting down.
CAGATGGCAGATGCCGTCTCCGGCAGACATCTGCACCAGGCACAGCCGGTCCCGCGCCGGATTGAGGCCCATGGTCTCGGAATCGACGGCAACCGGCCCGCCGAAGCGCAGCCCGTCCGGGAGGTCGCCCTTGTGCAAACGGATTTCCGGTGCCGCCGCCATTGCCGCCAATTGCTTTGCCATCGACCGGGTGCCGGTCGCCCTCAGGGACAGGCTGGCCGCAACCGGCCGAAATTGCAAGGCGCAGACGCCTGGCGCCCACCGCCAGAGTCGACGCACTGCGACGCTAACCGAAGCGCGGCGCGAAGCTGAATGGTGCCCAGGAGAAGACTCGAACTTCCACGGCCTTGCGGCCACAGGTACCTGAAACCTGCGCGTCTACCAATTCCGCCACCTGGGCACTCAACCGGCGCCGCCTCGCCGACGCTCTTGCGGGCGCAAATTCCGGTCGGCTGTCGTTCGCTCGAAACGAAGCGCCAGTGGGTAACTGCCGGGCTTCGCCCTGTCAATCGCACCGGCCGGCCCCCGGCCGGGCAGCGATGTCGCGGACAGCGCACACCGCAAGCCGGCCCTTTCGACCGCCGGACCGGTCATGTCGGGTTCGTCACATTGTTTTTCAACGGGCGGAAAGCTAGGGAAGGACGCATCCAAACGTCTCCTCTCTTTCGCCTGCCAACGGACAGCAGATGGAACGGGTAACAGTCTTCGGCGGCTCCGGTTTTGTCGGCCGGTATATCGTGCAGCGTCTCGCGGCACGCGGATCGATCGTGCGAGCCGCCGTGCGCAATCCGGAAAAGGCGCTGTTCCTGAAACCGATGGGTGCAGTGGGCCAGGTTGCGCCCGTCCATGGCGATGTCCGCAGCGAAGGGTCCGTCCTGTCGGCGGTGCGCGATGCGGATGCGGTCATCAACGCGGTCGGGTTCTGGAACGGGTCGGGAAACAGCTTCGACACGGTCCATCGCCAGGGCGCCGCTCGGGTCGCCAGGCTGAGCCGCGAAGCCGGCGCCCGGCGGTTCGTGCATCTGTCGGGCATTGGAGCGACGGAGACTTCGCCGTCCAAATATGTCGTGGCCCGGGCGAGAGGCGACCGGGCGGTTTTCGAAGCCTTCGAGGAGGCGGTCGTTCTCCAGCCTTCGGTCATTTTCGGCCAGGAAGACCGGTTCTTCAATCCGATCGGGCGTATCCTGAAAAATGCACCGGTCTTTCCCGTCATCGCCGGAGACACCAGACTGCAGCCCGTCTATGTCGGCGATGTTGCGGATGCTGCCGTGGCGGCGCTGGATCGGCCCGAAGGCGGCACGTTCCAGCTCGGCGGACCGCAGGTCTATCGCCACGCAGACCTGATCGGCCTGGCAATGACGCTGTGCGAGCGGCAACGGCCGCGGATCGACATGCCGATGGGTCCGGTATCCCTGCTGGCGCGCGTCCTCGACCTGCTGCCGGTGCCGACGCCGATTTCCGGAGACACGGTCGCGCTGTTGCGGGACGATAATGTCGTCGGGGAGGGCGCGCCGGATCTCCTGTCCCTGGGGATTACGCCGATGGCCGTAGAGGCGATCGCGCCGACCTATCTGGACCAGTACCGCCCGCGCGGGCGGTTCCGGCGGGCGAAGATGGCCTGAACCGCTCGCCCCGAAGCGGTTTATTGCAGTTTCAGGTCCATCCCTTCGACATGAATCAGGTAGAGCAACAGCCCGCCCAGCAGGATGCGGTAGACCGCGAACGGCGTAAAGGTCGCCCGCCGCAGCCAGGCCATCATGCCTGCGATGGCAATTACCGCCGCGGCCAGCGCCAGAAAGGCGGCCAGCAGCGCGTCTGTCTGCAAGGCGACGTTGCCCGACCTGTAGATATCGTAGCCGAAGAGCGCCGAGGCGCCGAGAATCGCCGGGATCGCGAGAAGCATCGAAACGGTGGCGGCGTCCGACCGCTCGAAACCGAGCGCCCGGGCCGCCGTCATGGCAATTCCGGAGCGGCTGGTCCCCGGTATCAGCGCCAGCACCTGGGCCAGTCCGATGACGATCGCCTGCCCGAAGGTCGTATGTTCCATCTTGCTGATGGTCATGCCGGTCCGGTCGGCGATCCAGAGCAGCAGGCCGAAGCCGAGGCTCGCCCAGGCAACGACTTCGACGCTGCGCCAGGCGCTGCCGAACAGGGTACTGACCAGCAGGCCGGCGACGACCAGCGGAACGGTCGCAACGACCAGATACAGGAACAGCCGGCCGTCGTCCGTAACCCGCCCGGCCAGCAGCCGGAAACCGCCGGTCGTCACCCGTCCCACGTCGCGCCAGAAATAGAGGACTACCGCTCCGAGGGAGCCTAGGTGAACCGCAACGTCCAGGGTCAACCTTTCGTTGGCGGTGCCCGCGCGCGTGGCCACGCCGGTCTGTTCGAACGCCTCCCAGGTCAGCACCAGGTGACCGGACGAACTGATCGGCAGAAACTCGGTGATCCCCTGGACGATCGCCAGAACGATGATTGGCAACAGCGACGCCAAGTTTCCCTCTCCAAAACCTTTCTCGCGGGATAGCGGGTTAATCGACGCGGACTATCACACAGGGTCGCATTGAGGCCACAGATCAGTTTGTTCCGATAAGGTACTATAGTTTCCCGGTCAGACCCCAATTTTCGAATTCAGGCAACTTTCGCCGGGCGGACCCAAGCAAATAGGTCGCCATTGCTGTCAAAGATGCAGCATCTTGCCCTCCATTGCCGAAAGGGTACTCGAATTCCCGGTCAGGCTCGCCTTGCTGCCGGCGGCGGACCACGCCGACGGGCGCCCCTGTGTGCGCTCCCCGGCCGGGACAGCCGCGGTCGGAAGCCCGGGATCCGAGGGCTGCGATCCCCGGGCGATGCGGTTTCTACAACAGCGATCCCTGGTTGTCGTCCGGCGGCGGTTTGGCGCGCCCGCCCGCCCGTTTTCCGGCGGTCGCCGCTCTGCCGCCGCGCGATTCGATCTGCGCCGGAACGCTCCCGTCCTGAAAGCGCAGCATTACCCGGCCGGCGCGGCGGGCCGCAGCTGTGTCGGCGACCGGCTGCCCGCGCCGGTCCTGGACCAGGGCAAAGCCGCGATCCAGCACTCGATTGTAGGAAAACGACTCCAGCAATTTTCCACGTTGTTCCAGACGCTCGTTCAGTTCGGCGAGGCGCCGCGCCATCTGCGGTTGCAAACGCGCGCCGACATCGGCCGTCCGGTCGCGCCTGCGGTCGATGAGGTGCACCAGCGCTGCCGGCCGGATCCCGGCGGCGAGCCGTTCGGCGGCCGACCGCTTTTCCCGGACGAGGCCGCGCAACCCCAGATCCAGCCGCTCGGCGCGGTCGTCCAGTTGCTGGGTCTTCGCCGCCAACAGGGATTGCGGGTCGGGCAGGCCGCGTCCGGCGCTTTCGAGGCGCAACCGGCATTCCTCCCGCAGTCGCGCCATCGCGGATACCAGCCGCCGGCCGCCGTCGAAAATCTGGGCGACCAGATCGCTGCGCACCGGCACCGCCATTTCCGCCGCGGCGGTCGGGGTCGGTGCGCGCCGGTCGGCGGCATAGTCGATCAGCGTCGTATCGGTCTCGTGGCCGACCGCGCTGACCAGCGGAATTTCCGAGGCGGCGGCGGCCCGGACGACATTCTCTTCGTTGAACGGCCACAGATCCTCGATCGATCCGCCGCCGCGCGCGACGATAAGCAGATCGGGCCGGGGAATCGGAGTGCCGTCCCCGATCGCGTTGAACCCCTCGATCGCGGAGGCGACTTCCGCGGCTGCCGTATCGCCCTGCACCCGGACCGGCCAGAGCAGGACATGGCGCGGAAACCGGTCCTCCAGCCGGTGGAGAATGTCCCGGATGACGGCGCCGGTCGGCGATGTCACGACGCCGATGACGTCCGGCAGGAAGGGCAGCGGCTTCTTCCGGTCTCGATCGAACAGGCCCTTGGCGGCCAGCTTACGCCGGCGTTCCTCCAGCAGCTTCAGCAGCGCGCCTTCGCCGGCAGCTTCCAGCGCCTCGATAACGATCTGATATTTCGAGCGGCCGGCGTAGGTCGTCAGCTTTCCGGTCGCAATGACCTCGAGGCCGTCTTCCGGATCGACGGCCAACCGCCCGGCCGTGCCGCGCCAGCACACTGCATCGAGAACGGCGCTGTCGTCCTTCAGGGTCATGTAAAGATGGCCGGAGCCGGCGCGCTTGAAGCCGGAAACCTCGCCGCGCACCCGGACCCGGCTGAATTCGCCCTCGACGACCCGTTTCAGCGAGGCCGACAGTTCCGAGACGGTAACGGCCGGCGCATTGTGGCCCGGACCGGCGGCCGGGTCGCTCATGCCCCCAATTCCCGCGACCGGCGGGCCGCTGCGGCAATCGCCCTCTCCATCAGCGCACTCAGCCCGTCCTGCGCCATCAGAACCTCGAGCGCCGCTGCCGTCGTGCCGCCGGGGCTGGTTACGTTGCGGCGCAGGGTGGCGGCGTCTTCCGGCGAGCGGTGCAGCAATTCGCCGGCGCCGGCCACGGTCGCCCGCGCCAGCGCGCCGGCTGCCTCCGGCGACAGCCCTTCCGCGACCCCGGCGGCGGTCATCGCCTCGACCAGATGGAATACATAGGCCGGTCCGCTGCCGGAGACGGCGGTGACGGCGTCGATCTCGGCTTCGTCCGTCACCCACACCACATCGCCCACGGCGCGGAGCAGGGCCTCGCACAGCGCGCGGCCTTCCGGCGGCACGTTGGCGTTGCAGATGGCCGCGGTCACGCCGCGGCCGACCGCCGCCGGCGTGTTCGGCATGGACCGGACGATCGGCGCGGCCGGCGACAGATGCGTTTCGAAGAACCGGATCGGCGTGCCTGCCGCTATCGACAGGAACACGGCGCCCGAGTCGGCGAAACGGGCATAGGCCGGTACGACGATGTCCATTGCCTGCGGTTTGACGGCGAACACGATAACATCGGGGCCGAAGCCCGGCGGCGCCTTGTCGGGGCTGCCGACGAAGATCGGGCGGGGGCCGTCGGCGAAAGCCGCTGCGGCTTCCCGCGCAGGTTCGACAGCGACGATATTGTCGGCGCGGGCGCCGGCGCCGAGCCAGCCGCGCGCCAGGGCGCCGCCCATCTTCCCGCAGCCGACCAGCAACAGGCGCGCTGCGGCAAGGTCCATGGCGTTGCCCCTTATGCTTCTCCGACGGTATCCAGCAAGGAAGCGGTCACCGCCTCGTTGGCCGTCTTGCCGCCCCAGGTGACGAACTGGAAGGCGGGATAGAATCGCTCGCATTCGCTAAGGGCGATGTCAACCAGGTCTTCGAGCTGTTCGACGCTGGCGCCTTGATGGCCGCGCAGCAGTACCGTGTGCCGGAAGACCGGGTTCGAATCCTCTTCGGGAACCACAAAAGTGCCGAGCCAGAGCTTGTTGTTGATCTTCAGCAATAGTTGCGAAATGTCGATCAGTTTCTTCTTGGGAATTCGCATGTCCATGAAGCAGGAAAGATGAATGGCGTTCAAATCTTCGCTCCACACGAAATGCATGTGGTAGCCGCACCAATGGCCTGGATACTCAACGGCCATTTCGTCGTCGCCGCTGCGTTCGAACGTCCATTCGTTCGCGGCGACTATTTCTTCCAGCATGTCCAACGGGTTGGGGGTTGTCCAGGTATCGAGCGCGATGCCAGACATGAGTCGCTCTCCTGTCGCGGCTCCCGGAGAATTTCGGAGCCGGAGCGTGAATGCGGGCGTCGCCCGCCTCGGCCGGCAGTATCGCAGACGACCGATCCCTGTCCCTTATCTTGTGGAATCGAACCGGCCGCATACCACCCGATGTAGAACCTGCCACCGCATGAATTTTCTGGCAACAAGATTTATTAGTAAAATGCCAGAATTATACCAGATATTGATTCGCGTTTTTTGGTGTAGCGCCGCGTGCCGGCCTCTTCATTGCATCTCCAAGATCTGCACACGCCGCGAGACCCGGACAAGGCGAATGAAGGGTTGGCGGCGCGGCCCTTCCCCTTTCTCTAATGACTCTCCAGGCCGGATCCCGAACCTGGTCGCCGCCGAAAATGCGCTTGACTCCCGCTTAGGAACATTATATGAACAAATTTGCGTTTCAGCGGGCGGAATGCCGCGACCCGGGCCGGCGGCGCAGCTTCGGACGGAGACGCCGGCATGAAAAAAACGCTATATATAGAACGGTCTGTTTTAGTGAATTGCGGCAAGAATGGGGCAGCGACGGAGGGCGAACGGCGAGGCTGCGCGCCGAATCATGACAAATCATGACATTTCATGACAGCCTCGCCCCTGCCCGGTGTCCCCGGCGTCCGCCTGCGCATCGCCCTCTTGCGAATCGCGGTCGCAGGCGGCAAGAACGGGCGGTCGCTGTCGGAGCGACGGGGTCGAAGGGGCAGGCTCGCCGATGCTGACGATGTCATCCGCGCTGGACCGTTGCCGGCGCTATTATGCCGAACGGCCGGCCGTGATCGACCGGGAGGGGCGGTGGACCTGGGCGGCGCATCTCGACCGGGTGGCGCGGCTGGCCGGCGGGATGCGGGCAATGGGCGTGAAGCGCGGCGACGCCTTCGCGACGCTGTCGCGCAACACCTTCCGCAATTTCGAGCTGCTGCACGCCGGCTACTGGATGGGCGCGGCGCCGGCGCCGGTCAATATCCGCCTGGCGCCGCCTGAGATCGCCTATATCCTCGACAACGCCGGCGCGGAGGTCGTGGCCGTCGATGCGCCGTTCCTCGGCCTGTTCGAGCACGAGGCGCTGGCGCCCTGGCGCGACCGGGCGATCCGGGTCGCCGGGCCGCATGACGAAGCGGCGGACGCCGATGCCGCGTGGCCCGAGCACGATTACGAAACCCTGATCGCCGGCGCGGACCCGGCCGAACTGCACGAGGCGCAGGAGGACGATCCGGCGATCCTGTTCTACACCGGCGGCACGACCGGCCGCTCGAAGGGCGTGCCGCTCAGCCACCGCAACGCGGTCTCGAACGGCATGCAGGTCGGCCACACGGTCGGCGTCTATTCCGACGACGTCTATCTGCACGTCGCGCCGATGTTCCATTCGGCGGACCTGCTCGGCACCGGCTTTACCCTGATGGGCAGCGGTCACGCCTTCCTGCCCGCTTTCACCCCGGCGAACCTGCTGGGTGCGATCCAGGACAGGGGCGTCACCTGGACGATGCTTGCGCCGACCATGATCATCCTGACGCTGCAGCAGGAGGACCTGTCGGACTACGACCTCTCCAGCCTGCGCGCCTTCCTCTACGGCAGCGCGCCGATGGCGGCGGAGTGGGTCGAGCGGACGCTCAAGGCCTTCGAAGGCGTCGACCTGATCCAGGGCTACGGCCTGACCGAGACCTCGCCGATCCTGACGCTGATGTCCCACCGCGAGCATGTCGAGGCGATCGAGGCCGGCAACCGCGAACGGCTCAAGTCGGCGGGCCGGCCGATCGTCGGCGTCGACATGCGGATCGTCGGGGCGGACGGGCGCGAGGCGCCGAACGGAGATTCCGGCGAAGTCGTCGTGCGCGCGCCCAACGTGACAGCGGGCTATCTCAACCTGCCGGAGGAGAACGCCCGCGCCTTCCGCGGCGGCTGGTTCCACACCGGCGATGTCGGCCGCATGGACGACGACGGCTTCATGTATCTGGTCGACCGCAAGAAGGACATGATCATCACCGGCGGCGAGAATGTCTATTCGCTGGAGGTCGAGGCGGCGCTCTACCAGCATCCGGCGGTCGGCGAATGCGCCGTGATCGGCATCCCGGACAGCAAATACGGCGAGGCCTTGTTCGCCGCCGTCGTGCCGCAGCCGGGGCAGAGCGTGAGCGCAGAAGAGCTGGTCGCCCATTGCCGGGAGCGGATCGGCGGCTACAAGATCCCGCGCCAGTACGCCTTTCTGCCCGAGCTGCCGAAAAGCGCGATGGGCAAGATCCTCAAGACCGCGCTGCGGAAAACCTACAGCGACCCCGCGGCGGAGCGGGAGATCGTGGCGCGCTAGGGAGTGTCGCCAAGGGCCGCGACGAGATACGCACTAATCGCAATTCAAAGCCGGCGGCGCGGCTGCTATCCTGCATCGAACGCAATCCAGACTCCGAGGCCGCCGATGGAAGCGCCGCACATCAGCCCTGCCGACCGGGAAGCCCGGCAGGACTTCTACGACACGATCGACCGGCAGAGCCTGACCCCGCTGTGGGAAGTGCTGGCCGGGCTGGTGACCAAGGAGCCGGTCAGCCGGACGAAACCGCATCTGTGGAAATTCGCCGAGGTGCGGCCCCATGTGCTGAAAGCCGGGAGCCTGATCACCGCGGAAGAAGCCGAGCGTCGGGTGCTGGTCCTGGAAAACCCGGGGCTGCGCGGCGAGTCGCGGATCACACAGTCGCTCTATGCCGGCCTGCAGCTGATCCTGCCGGGCGAAATCGCGCCGGCGCACCGGCATACCGCTTCGGCCCTGCGCTTCATTATCGAGGGCAGCGGCGCCTATACCGCCGTCGACGGCGAGAAGACGATCATGGAAGAGGGCGACTTCGTCATCACCCCGCCCTGGGCCTGGCACGACCACGGCAACGACAGCGACCGGCCGATGATCTGGCTCGACGGGCTGGACGTGCCGATGGTCAACAGCTTCGACACGTCTTTTGCGGAAAACCTGGCGGAGGACGAGCAGCCGCTGTCCCGGCCGGCCGACTATTCGCCGGACCATTATTCCCACAACCTGCTGCCGGTCGGCTACGAGAACGCGAAGACCTATTCGCCGATCTTCAATTATCCCTATTCGCGGACCCGGGAGACGCTGGACCGGATGGCGGCCTACGAGGAATGGGACCCCTGCCACGGCCTGAAGCTGCAATACACGAATCCGGTCGACGGCGGCTACGCCATGCCGACCATCGCCACCTTCATGCAGCTTCTGCCCAGGGGCACGACGACAACGCCCTACCGCTCGACCGACGGCATGGTCTATTCGGCGGTCGAGGGCACGGGCCGTACGGTCGTGCGCACGCCGGAGTGCGACGTCACCCTGGCCTGGGGGCCGAAAGACGTGTTCATCGTACCGAGCTGGATGCCCCACCACCACGAATGCACGGGCGAGGCGGTGCTGTTCAGCTTCTCCGACCGGGCGGCCCAGCGCAAGCTCGGCATCTGGCGCGAGCAGCGCGGCAACGGCCCGGTCTCAGGGCCGCACTAGAAGGCTTCGGCCCTACCCGGCGACCTTCCGTCCCTTGCCGCCACGCGGGGCCCGCCGCAGGTTGGCGCCGGACATTCGGACGGGGCGGCAATGGCCTTTGTGGAAGCCGGCGGAAGCCGGCTTGAATATGAATGGGTCGGGGTCGGGCCGGTGGACGGGCCGACCGTCGTCATGCTGCACGAAGGTCTCGGCTCCGTCGCCATGTGGCGGGATTTTCCGCAGCAGGTCGCCCGGGCGACGGGCCTGCGCGTGCTCGTTTACAGCCGGCGCGGCTACGGCAAATCCGAAGCGCTCACCCGCGCCGACCTGCCGCTGCCCTTCGATTACATGCACCGGGAAGCGCAGGTCGCGCTGCCAGACCTGCTGCACAGGCTCGACGTGCGCCGGCCCCTCCTGTTCGGCCACAGCGACGGCGCCTCGATCGCGCTGATCTACGCCGGCAGCGGCCTCGAGCCGGCAGCGGACAGCGTCATCGTCATGGCGCCGCATGTCCTGGTCGAGCCCTGCACCATAACGTCGATAGCCAGGGCCCGGGTCCTGTGGGAAGAGACCGACCTGCGCGGCCGGCTCGCCCGCTATCACGACGATCCGGACAGCGCCTTCTATGCCTGGAACCTGAGCTGGATGATGCCGGAGTTCCGCGACTGGAATATCGAAGAATACCTGCCGAACATCCGCGTGCCGACGACGGTCGTTCAGGGACTGGATGACGAATACGGCTCGCCGCTGCAGCCCCAGGCCGTCGAACGGGGCGCCGGCGGGCCGGTGGACCTCGTCATGCTGCCCGGCTGCGGGCACTCGCCGCATCGGGACCGCCCCGAGGAAACGCTGGCCGCCGTCGCCCGGCATCTCGGCAGGAAGGCAGCCGCATGAGCACCGACAACGGGCGCCGCCCGAATGACGGCCTCGACTACCCGCTGGGCGAGAGCAAGCCGGCGGCCGGCGAAACGGTGGAGATCGCGCCCGGCGTCCACTGGCTGCGCATGCCGCTGCCCTTCCAGCTCGACCATATCAACCTGTGGCTGCTCGAGGACGGCGAGGGCTATGTCGTCGTCGACAGCGGGTTGCAACTCGACGAGACGAAGCGGCACTGGCTGGCGATCTTCGAGCGGTTCGGAATCGCCCATGCCGGCAAGGCCGGCAAGCCGGTAACCCGGCTGGTCGTGACCCACTTCCATCCCGATCATATCGGCCTGGCCGGCTGGCTGGCCGACCTGCTCGACACCGAGCTGTGGATCACCCGGACCGAATGGCTGATGGCCCGGATGCTCTATCTGGATTCGGACGCGGTCAACCACCGGAGCATGGCGGACTTCTTCGCCCTTCACGGGCTGGAGCCGGCGCTGGCGGACAAGATGTTTTCCGGCGGCAACACCTATCGCAAGCGGGTCGCCGAAACGCCCTACCATCACCGGCGCCTGTGCGCCGGCGACGTCCTGGAAATCGGCGGCCGGCGCTGGGAGATCGTCGTCGGCACCGGCCATGCGCCGGAGCATGCCTGCCTGTGGACCGCCGCCGACGGCATCCTGATTTCCGGCGACCAGATCCTGCCCAAGATCACGCCGAATATCAGCGTGTGGGCGAGCGAACCGGACGCCAGCCCGCTGGAGGACTATCTGGGATCGTTCGCCAATTTCAGCCACTTGCCGGACGACGCGCTGGTGCTGCCGAGCCACAATCTGCCGTTCCGCGGCGTGCAGACCCGGATCGGCCAGATCGTCGATCATCACCGGGTGCGGCTGGAGCGGCTGTCCGTCGGTTTCGGCGACAGTTCCGGGGGTGCACGCCTGTCGGCGGCGGATGCGGTGCCGCTCATGTTCCGCCGCGAACTGGACTTCCACCAGATGGGTTTTGCGATGGGCGAGTGCCTGGCCCATCTCGCCTATCTGGAAGGCGAGGGGACGTTGACCGGCCGGCTCGATCCGGACGGCATCCACCGATTCGAACGGACCTGAGGCGAGCTTTTCGGCCCGGCCGGAAAACTCGCGAAAAAATCAATTCCGGCCAGAGAGTTAGGGAAAGTCCGGGCCGGACGCGCGGCGAAGCGAAACGTGCGGTCTTTGCGTCTTGACCCTGTGGTCTCTATTGGTTAGCAAACCGGCGCGCATAGAAAAACAAATCGTGCTGCGGAGTTTCAGGGAGGTTTGCAGCGGCGGAACAAACGGCAGGCCGCATCCTGCCTTGCGCCGGCAAGTCTCAATTCTTGGTTGACGACCGCGCGTGGAGCGCCCCCGCGCGGAGCGCTTTAGTGTGTCGCGCCCGATGCCGGCGCGGCCTGCCGAAGGGATCGAGTGGAGACGCCGATGACGGCAGACACATTTCCGAAACTGTTGGACCGCAATGCCCGCGAGCGCGGGCCGCGGCCGGCAATTCGCGAAAAGTATCTGGGAATCTGGCAGACCTTCAGCTGGAGCGAGACCCGGGCCGAGGTGGAAACCATCGCCCACGGCCTCGCGGCCTCCGGCGTGCAGCGCGGCGACCGGATCGCCATCGTCGGCGACAACCGGCCCAATCTCTACTGGTCGATGGTGGCGGCACAGGCGCTCGGCGCGATTCCGGTGCCGGTCTACCAGGACAGCGGCGCCAGCGAACTGGCATATGTGCTCCAACACGCCGAGGTGTCGTTCGCCGTATCCGAGGATCAGGAACAGATCGACAAGCTCCTCGAAGTGCAGGAGACCACGCCGGGGCTCAAGACCTTCGTCTATTGCGACCCGCGCGGGATGCGGGAATACGAGCAGGATTTCATTCATTCGCTCGACGAGATCAAACAGGCCGGCAAGAAGCACAAGGCGGCCAATGCCGGCTTCTACGACGCCGAGGTCGCCAGGGGCCGGGGCAGCGACATCGCCACCTTCCTTTATACCTCCGGCACGACCGGCAACCCGAAAGGCGTCGTACTGACCTACGACAATCTGATCTCGATGTCGGAGATGTCGGTCGAGCTGGAGCATATCCGCGACGACGAGGAGACCCTGGCCTATCTGCCGATGGCCTGGGTCGGCGACTGCTTGTTCTCCATCGGCCAGTGCTATGTGGCCGGCTTCTGCGCCAACTGCCCGGAGAGCCAGGAAACCTTCCTGACCGACCTCAAGGAGATCGGGCCGACCTATTTCTTCGCGCCGCCGCGCATCTTCGAGAACATCCTGACCTCCGTTAACGTACGGATGCAGGACTCCGGCCGGACCAAGCAGCGCCTGTTCCGCTATTTCATGGGGCACGCCAAGAAGGTCGGCGTGAAAATCCTGCAGAAGGAAAAGGTCGGCCTGGGCGACCGGTTCAAATACTGGCTGGGCGAGTTTTTCGTCTACGGGCCGCTCAAAAACACCCTGGGCATGAGCCGGGTGCGGCGGGTCTACACGGCCGGCGAGGCGATCGGCCCGGACATCTTCGATTTCTACCGGTCTATCGGCCTGAACATGAAGCAGCTCTACGGCCAGACCGAAGCGTCGGTGTTCGTCACCCTGCAGCCGGACAACGAGGTCTATGCCGATACCGTGGGCAAGGCCTGCCCCGGCGTGGAGCTCAGGGTCGATCCGGACTCGCGCGAAGTGCTGTATCGCAGCGAAGGCGTGTTCAAGGAGTACTACAAGAACGAGGAAGAGACCCGGAAGACCAAGACCGAGGACGGCTGGGTCCATACCGGGGACGCCGGCTTTATCGACCATAACGGCCATCTGAAGATCATCGACCGGGCCAAGGATGTCGGCGTGCTCAACAACGGCTCGATGTTCGCGCCGAAATATCTGGAGAACAAGCTGAAGTTCTTCCCCTTCATTCAGGAAGCCGTGACCTTCGGCGCCGGGCGCGACCACTCCGCGGCGATGATTTCCATCGATATGGACGCGGTCGGCAACTGGGCGGAGCGCAACAACGTGTCCTACGCCAGCTACCGGGAACTCGCGGCCAAGCCCGAGGTTTATGAGGAAATCCGCAGGAATATCGAGCAGGTCAACGCGGACCTGGCCGAAGATTCCGAACTGTCCGGCGCCCAGATCGCGCGCTTTGCCCTGCTTCACAAGGAGCTGGATGCGGACGACGGCGAACTGACCCGGACGCGCAAGGTCCGTCGAAAATTCATCAACGAACGCTACGACGCCGTGATCGACGCGCTCTACGGCAGTCAGAGCAAGGTGCACTGCGAAGTCGAGACGACTTTCGAGGACGGGCGGAAGGGTGTCAGCGCCGCCGACATCGCGATCATGGACGCCAAACTGGCCGGCGGCGCCCCGCTGGCCAAAGCGGGTTAGCCGTCCATGAAGCATTCGGAACGCAAATTCGGCGACACCCTCCTCAAGGTCGACAATATCACGCTGCGCTTCGGCGGCGTGAAGGCCATCACCGACGTCAGTTTCGAAATCCGCGAGAAGCAGATTTTCGCCATCATCGGCCCGAACGGCGCCGGCAAGACGTCGATGCTCAACGTCATCAACGGATTCTATCATCCGCAGGAAGGCACGATCACCTACAAGGGCAACCCGCGCCACCAGATGAAGCCGCACGAAGCGGCCGAAACCGGGATTGCGCGGACCTTCCAGAATGTCGCGCTGTTCCGGGGCATGAGCACGCTGGACAATGTCATGACCGGCCGTCTGCTGAAGATGAGCGGCCCGTCGATGCGCTACTACCACAACAAACTCGCCAACATGCCGGTGATCAACTACCTGACCTATCCGGCGATGTGGTTCGGCGATTTCCTGCTCGATTCCCTCTATTGGGGGCCGTACCAGAAGGAAGAGGTGGCGCACCGCAAGGCCGCCGAAGAAGTCATCGATTTCCTCGAGATCCAGTCGATTCGGCGGACGCCGGTCGGCCGCCTGCCTTACGGCTTGCAGAAGCGGGTCGAGCTGGGCCGGGCGCTGGCCATGGAGCCGGATCTGCTGCTGCTCGACGAGCCGATGGCGGGTATGAACCTAGAGGAGAAAGAGGATATGTGCCGCTTCGTCATCGATGTGAACGACGAATTCGGCACCACGATCGCGCTCATCGAACACGATATGGGCGTGGTGATGGATATTTCGGATCATGTCGTCGTGCTGAACTACGGCCGCAAGATTTCCGAGGGCACGCCGGCGGTTGTCCAGGCGGACCAGGACGTGATCGACGCCTATCTGGGCGTCGCGCACGAAGAGGACTTGAACGAGAACTGAGAACGAGGGTAACGGCGCGCGCCGGCCCTGCCGGGGCAGGCTTCTGCAATAGCGCCGGCAAACCGCAGCGGGCATTCCCGGTCCCGGGCGCCCGTTTGAGGGGGAAAGCATGGGAGAGTTTTGGGAATTCGTCCTGGCGCCGGTGCTCATATTCGAGAGCTGGCAGTTCGGCATGGAAGTCGTGATCAGCGGCCTGCTGGCGGGGGTGATGTACTCGCTCGTCGCGCTCGGCTTCGTGCTGATCTACAAGGCCTCGGGCATGTTCAACTTCGCCCAGGGCGTGCTGGTCCTGTTCGCGGCGCTCAACCTCGCCGGCTTCATCGGCCTCGGCATTCCGATCCCGCTCGCCATCCTGCTGACGATCGGGGTCATGATCCTGTTCGCCATCGTGGTGGAATACCTGATCCTGCGCCATCTTGTGAACCAGGAGCAGATTATCCTGTTCATGGCGACCATCGGGCTGGCCTTTTTTCTCTCGGCCTTCGGCGAGACCATCTGGGGCTCCGACGTCAAGAAGCTCGATGTCGGCATCCCGCAGGGCCGCTTCGAGCCGTTCGGCATCCAGATCCAGTATCTGGAGCTCACCGCCGGCGCGGTCGCCGCGGCGCTGGTGACGGTCCTGGCGATCTTCTTCAACAAGACCAAGATCGGCCGGGCGCTCCGGGCGGTAGCAGACGATCACCAGGCGGCGCTTTCTGTCGGCATCAACCTGCGCACCATCTGGATCATCGTCTGGGCCGTGTCCGGCATCGTGGCGCTGGTCGCCGGCACCATGTGGGGCGCCAAATCCGGCGTCCAGTTCAGCCTTTCGGAAATCGCGCTCAAGGCGCTGCCGGTGCTGATCCTGGGCGGCTTCGAATCGATCCCGGGCGCGATCATCGGCGGCCTGATCATCGGCCTGGGCGAGAAGCTGGCCGAGGTCGGCTGGGGCCCGTATGTCGGCGGCGCGATCGAGGACTGGTTCGCCTATATCCTGGCGATGGTCTTCCTGGTGTTCCGCCCGCAGGGCCTGTTCGGCGAAAAGATCATCGAAAGAGTCTGACGCTATGTTCTATCGCGAAGCCGGGCAGTTCTATACGAGCTACGCCAAGGACCAGGGCATCTTCCAGCTCCGGCAGGACAAGTACGGCCTGTGGGGCATCCTGTTCATCGCCTTCATCGTGATTCCGGTCGGCCTGTACCTGCTGGTGCAGGGCGGGCTCATGGCGGCGTCGACCAAGGACTATCTGTACAATTCGATTTTCCTGCTGCTGCTGGTCAACAGCATGGCCGCGCTCGGCCTCAATATCCTCACCGGCTATTGCGGCCAGATTTCTCTGGGTACGGCAGGGTTCATGGGGGTGGGCGCGTTTGCCGCCTACAAATTCTCGACCGGTATGAACTACCGGAATCAGCATGAAGACGATGCCGGCGAGCTTGTTTCGCAACTCGTGCCGATGCTGCCGCCGATCGACAATCCGCTCATCCTGATGATTCTCGCCGGTGCGGTGACCTCCGTGGTTGGGGTAATTTTCGGCCTGCCCAGCCTGCGCATCAAGGGCTTCTACCTGGCAGTGGCGACGCTGGCGGCGCAGTTCTTCCTGGTCTGGTGCTTCTCGCGCGTCGAATGGCTCTACGACTATGTCTCGTCGTCGACGATCCAGGTTCCGCCAATGAAACTGTTCGGCCTCGTCGTCACCGGCTCCGAAACGGTGATGCGGGACGGCCAGCAGGTGACGATCTATCCGGCGGCGGAAACGAAATACCTGATCTGCCTTGCGACGGTCGTCTTCTTTGCCTTCGTTGCAAAGAACATGGTGCGCGGCCGCATCGGCCGGGCTTGGATGGCGATCCGCGACATGGATATCGCCGCCCAACTCATCGGCATCCGCCCGCTGGCGACCAAGCTGCTCGCCTTTGCGGTCAGTTCCTTCTTCTGCGGCGTGGCCGGGGCAATGCTGTTTATCTTCTACCTCGGCGCCCTCGAAGGAGCCGAAGCGTTCAACATCAACGAATCCTTCGCCGTCCTGTTTATGGTCATCATCGGCGGGCTGGGCAGCATCACCGGCGCGTTCCTGGGCGCCGCCTTCATCACTTTGATCCCGATCTTCCTGGTTATCTTTTTCCCTTGGCTCGGCGGTCAGTTCGGCATCCCGGTGAGCACGGCGCTGGTCGAACACATCCAGTTCATGATCTTCGGCGCGCTGATCATCATCTTCCTGATCATGGAGCCGCTCGGGCTGGCGCGCCTGTGGCAGATCGGCAAGGAAAGACTGAGACAGTGGCCGTTTCCTTACTAGCCGGCGGTTCTGCACGTGCGCCGGCGGCAGGAAATCGGCTGTCATCGGCCGCGTCTTGCGGTCTTTTGCGGAACCTTGGGCGCATGCTAAGGTTCCGGCAACCTGCAGGTCATGGTGTTCTGCAGGGTAACCCTCCACCCCCAGCACCCCGCATGGGGGCAAACCCTATACAGGGAGGATAATGGTATGAGGCTGAAAGGGCTCACTTTGGGTCTGGCCGCTGCAGTCGCCGCGACAGGCATTGCAGCGCCGGCCGTTCAGGCGGCGGATTCCCAGTATTTTCCGCTGCTCACCTACCGCACCGGACCGTACGCGCCGAACGGCATTCCGTTTGCGAACGGTACCATCGACTATTTCAACTACGTCAACCTGAAGCACGGCGGCGTCAACGGCGTCAAGCTGGTCTGGGAGGAATGCGAGACCGCATATAACACCAAGAAGGGCGTCGAATGCTTCGAGCGCCTGAAGGGCAAAGGCGCAACGGTGGTATATCCGAATTCGACGGGCATCACCTACAAGCTGATCCCGAACGCGCCGAAGGATAAGGTTGTCATCTTGTCTTCGGGTTACGGCCGCACCGATGCGTCAGACGGCCGGGTTTTTCCGTGGGTCTTCACTGCACCTACCACCTACTGGAGCCAGGCCTCGGCCTTCATCAAATATATCGGCGCCCAGGAAGGCGGAATGGATAAGCTCAAGGGCAAGAAAATCGCCCTGATTTACCATAACAGCGCCTACGGCAAAGAGCCGATCCGCACGCTCAACCTCCTGGCGCGCAAGCTCGGCTACAAGCTGACCACGCTTGCCGTGAACCATCCCGGCCAGGAGCAGAAAGCCACCTGGCTGCAGATCCGCCGCGACCGTCCGGACTGGATCCTGCTGTGGGGCTGGGGCGTGATGAACCAGGTCGCCATCAAGGAAGCCATCAATACCGGCTTCAACCTGGAACGTATGATCGGCGTCTGGTGGTCCGGCGCCGAGACGGATGTCGTTCCAAGCGGTGCCGCCGCCAAGGGCTACAAGGCCGGCACGTTCCACGCCGCCGGCGGCGATTTTCCGCTCTTCCACGACATCAAGAAAGTCGTTTACGGGGCTGGAAAAGGTTTCAAGGACGGTGAGAAGTATATCGGTCAGGTTCTGTGGAATCGAGGCATCTTGACCGGTGTCATTACGACCGAAGCCATGCGGAACGCGCAGAAGAAGTTCGGCGTAAAAAGGGTCAACGGCGACCAAATGCGCTGGGGATTCGAGAACCTCAATCTCACGGAATCCCGTTTGGCGGAGTTGGGCCTGAAGGGGTTCACGAAAGGGATCAAGATCACTTGCGCCGACCACGAAGGCAACGGCCCGGTGCTGATCCAGCAGTGGGACGGCAAGAAGTGGAA
The DNA here is from genome assembly GCA_900197615.1 of Rhodospirillaceae bacterium Spongia-Bin9. Classification (GTDB taxonomy): domain Bacteria; phylum Pseudomonadota; class Alphaproteobacteria; order Bin65; family Bin65; genus Bin65. The sequence continues at coordinate 11,780 of FZLR01000023.1, read as the reverse complement.
CATCATCAGCGACTTCATTTCGCCGATGCAAGAGGTGGTCCGTCCGCTGATCGAGAAGTCCGCCGCGGCCTACGCCAAGGCGAACAAAATCACGCCGCGCAAGTGCTAGGTCCGTTGCAGGCGAAACAACGCCTGTAGCAAGGGAGAACCGCCGTGAGTGAAGCCCCCGTAACCAATGGCGCGAACGGTGCTGCGCAAGCGCTGCTCAGCGTCAACAACATCGAGGTGATCTACGATCATGTGATCCTCGTGTTGAAGGGGGTTTCGCTCGAGGTTCCCAAGGGGGGCATCGTCGCCCTCCTTGGGGCCAACGGCGCCGGCAAGACGACGACGCTGAAATCGATCTCGAATCTGCTCGGCGCGGAACGCGGCGACGTGACGAAGGGATCGATCCTCTACGAAGGAACGCCCGTGCAAAGCCTGGATCCGAACGATCTGGTGCGGCGCGGCGTGATCCAGGTGATGGAAGGCCGCCATTGCTTTCCCCACCTTACGGTGGACGAGAATCTGTTGACCGGCGCCTACACCCGCCGGGACGGCGGCGCGGCGATCCGCGATTCCGTCGATAAGGTGTATGAGTATTTTCCCCGTCTGAAAGACCGCCGCTCGGCGCTCGCCGGATACATCTCCGGCGGCGAACAGCAGATGTGCGCCATCGGGCGGGCGCTGATGTCCAATCCCTCGACCATGCTGCTCGACGAGCCCTCCATGGGCCTTGCGCCGCAGCTCGTCGAGGAAATATTCGAGATCGTCAAACAGCTCAACCAGCAGGAAGGCGTGAGCATCCTGCTCGCCGAGCAGAACACCAACATGGCGCTGCGCTACGCCGACTACGGCTATATCCTGGAAAGCGGCCGGGTGGTGATGGACGGCGTGGCCAAAGACCTCGCCGAGAATGAGGACGTGAGAGAATTCTACCTCGGCGTTTCCGGTGAGAACCGCAAATCCTTCCGGGATGTGAAGCACTACAAACGCCGCAAGCGCTGGCTCGCCTGAGAGCGGGCCCACCGCGAACGCGGCCGGCCGGTTTACGGTCTCGGGCTGCGCCGCGGTCTCGTCAAACGGGCCGTCATCCCAGAACCGGGGTGGCGGCTTTTCAGTTCAGGGGAACGGCTATGTCCGACCATTACGACGCCCTGGAGACCCGCGATCCGGCCGCGCGCGAGATTGCGCTCATGCAGGCGCTGCCGGCGCAGATCGCCCATGCGAAGGGCGCGACCGGCTGGTACGCGAACAGCCTGGCCGGCATCGATCCGGCGGACATCGCCTCGCGCGAGGCCCTGGCAGCGCTGCCGGTCACCCGCAAGCACAGCCTGATCGAAGCGCAAAAGGCCGCGCCGCCGCTCGCCGGGCTCAACGCGCTGGCGCTGGGCGACGCCGCCGTCGCCTTCACCTCGCCGGGGCCGATCTTCGAGATCATGGGCGCCCGCGACGACTATTACGGCGGCGCGCGGTCGCTCTATGCCGCCGGGCTGCGCAAGGGCGACATCGTCCACAATTCCTTCTCCTACCATCTCACCCCCGGCGGCTGGATCTTCCACGATTCGGCGCGCGCCCTCGGCTGCCCGGTCATTCCGGGCGGCATCGGCAACACCGAACAACAGGCCCAGGTGATGGCCCAGTACCGCCCGAAGGGCCATGCCGGCACGCCGGATTATCTGAAGGCGATCCTCGAAAAGGGCGACGATCTCGGGCTCGACATGAGTTCGGTGAAATGCGCCATCGTCGGCGCCGGGCCGCTCTTTCCGCCGTTGCGCGACTGGTACGGAGAGCGCGGCATTCAGGTGTTCAACACCTTCGGCACCGCGGAACTCGGCATCGTCGCCTACGAGACATCGGCGCAGAACGGCATGGTCATCGCCGAAGACAAGATCGTGGAAATTGTCGTCCCCGGCACCGGCGAGCCGGTCGCCAACATCGGCGATGTCGGCGAACTGGTGGTGACGCTGCTGTCGCCGGAAGTGCCGCTGATCCGCTTCGCCACCGGCGACCTTTCCGCCCTGACCGATGCGCCCAGCCCGTGCGGCCGGACCAACGTGCGGATGCTCGGCTGGATGGGCCGCGCCGACCAGACGACCAAGGTCCGGGGCATGTTCGTCCATCCCGAGCAGATCGCCGATGTCATCAAGCGTCATCCGGAGATCGCCAGGGCCCGGCTCGTCGTCGACGCCGTCGACGGCAAGGATGCGCCCAACCTCCGGGTCGAAGCCGGCGCCACCGATCCGGGATTCGCCGATGCGGTCGCCCAGAGCTTCCAGACCGTCTGCAAGCTGCGCGCGACGGTCGAGATCGTCGAGCCGGGCGCGCTGCCCAACGACGGCAAGGTCATCGACGACGTGCGCGTCTACGAATAGCGGTGAGGCGGGGGGCGTCAGAGGACGGCTGCCCTATTCTTTTGTCCCCTTGCGCGGGCGGCGGCAGATTGCAGAGTGTCGGCAGTCCTGTTGGCCACCACACGAACCATGAGCAATCCGGACCGCTACCCCGCCTTCTCGCTGAGCGTCGAGGGCCTCGCCTGCATCCGCGGCGGGCGGGCCGTGTTCGGTGGGTTGAGCTTCGCGGGCGCCGGCGGCGACGCCATCGAGCTGCGCGGACCGAACGGCGCCGGCAAATCCTCGCTGCTACGCCTGCTGGCCGGGCTGCTGCATCCGGCGGCAGGCGCTGTTGTGTGGGGAGGCGGCGACGGCGTATCGCGGCCGGCGCTGACCTATTGCGGCCATCGCGATCCGGTCAAGGCGTGGCTGACGGTGCGCGAGCAGCTTGCCTGGTGGCGCGATCTGGAGGGCGGCGGCGTCGTTGAAGAGGCCGGCGAGGCCATGGGTATCGGGCCGCTGCTGGAGGTTGCCGGCGGGCTGCTCTCGGCCGGGCAGCGGCGGCGGCTGGCGCTGGCCCGGCTGGCGCTCGCCGACGCGCCGGTCTGGCTGCTCGACGAACCGACAGTCTCGCTCGACGAAGACGGTTCCGCGCTGCTCAAGGCGATGATCGGCCGGCACCGGGCCCGCGGCGGGCTGGCGATTGCGGCGACCCACCGGCCGCTCGGCCTGCCGGACGCCCGGACGGTGACGCTGCCGGTCGACGCCCCCGAAGCGCCGGACGGCCCCTGATGCGCCCCTATCTCGCGATCTTTCGGCGCGATCTGCGCTTCGCGGTGCGCCACGGCGCCGACACCGCGGTCGTCCTGGCGTTCTTCGTCGTGACGGTCGTCCTGTTTCCGCTCGGCATCGGTCCGGCGGCCGGGACTCTCGCGGTCATTGCGCCCGGTGTGGTCTGGGTCGCCGCCCTGCTGGCGACGCTGTTGTCCCTCGACCGGCTGTTCGCCGCCGATTTCGAGGACGGCACAATCGACCTGTTCCTGACCGGTAAAAGCAGCCTGTTGCCGATCGTGCTGGCGAAATGCGCCGCCCACTGGCTGACGACCGGCCTGCCGCTGATAATCCTGTCGCCGGTCCTCGCCGCCATGTTGCACCTGCCCGCGGCGGGCTATCTCATGCTGGCGCTGGGCCTGCTGTTCGGCACGCCGGTGCTGACGCTGATCGGCGCCGTCGGCGCGGCGCTGGTTCTCGGCGCGCGACGCGGCGGCGTGCTGATCGCCATCCTCGTGCTGCCGCTCTACATTCCCGTCCTGATCTTCGGCGTGCTGAGCGTCGACGCCGTCGTCCATGCCGCCGACCCGTGGCCGCATATCCTTCTGCTGGTCGCCGCCCTGCTCGCCGGCCTCGCGATCGCGCCGCCGGCCGTCACCCTGGCCCTGCGCAGCGCTGCGGAGTAAATGCCCCGCCCGGCGGCTATTCCCGATCCTCCCGGACCTCCGGATAGCGCATCCTGCGCATCACCCACATCACGCCGATCAGGTCCCACAGGCCTGCCCAAAGGCGGTCGAACGTGCCGTATTTGCTGACGCCCGCGTTGCGCGGCCGGTGCGATACCGGAACCGAGACCGCCCGGTGCCCGCGCCGGGCGAACAGCGCCGGGAAGAAGCGGTGCATATTCTCGAAATGGGGCAGTTCGAGAAAGGTCTGCCGGTGCATCAGCTTCAGGCCGCAGGCTGTGTCCGGCGTGCCGTCGCCGAGCAGCCAGCCGCGCACCCGGTTGGCGATGCGCGAGACGATCCTGCGCCACAAACCGTCCCGCCGCTCCGTGCGCCAGCCGCAGACCAGCAGGCGGGGATCGGGTTCGCCGCTCTCGCAGAGTTTCTCCCACATCGCGAACAGGCTGGCCGGATCGTCCTGGCCGTCGCCGTCCATCGTTGCCATGAACCGGCCTTGCGCCGCTTTCGCGCCGTTGATCAGCGCCCGGCTCTTGCCGCCGCGCGATGAATGGGACACCGCCCGCACGATACCGGGAGCCGCCGCGGCTTCCGCCGCGATCTCGCCGGCCGTACCGTCATCGCTGCCATCGTCGACGAACACAGTTTCGTAGTCGACACGTCCGTCGAACGCCGCTCGCACTTCGCCCACCACCCCGGCGATGTTGCCGGCCTCGTTGTAGACCGGAATGACGATCGATAGCAGCGGAGCGGACATGGCTTGGGCGTCTTCTCCCGATTGCCTGCCGGCGGCCGGCAGGCGGTTTGACCGCCGGAAACGATTGTCGTACCTAGCCGGGCACCTCGGTCGTGGACCGATTAGCACGCCGCCGGGCGCGGCGTCACCCGGCAGCGACGGGTGCCGCGATGCTCGAAGCCGGCCGGGGCGCCGGATCTTTCGGAAAGGAATCGGAACGGGTGCTTACCGGGTATCGCGCATGGTTCTGGCTGGTGCTGCTGTGCGCGGCGCTCTACCTGCCGGGGATCGACTCCCTGCCGGCCATGGACCGGGACGAATCCCGCTTCATGCAGGCGTCGCGTCAGATGGCGCAGACCGGCGACACCGTTCGCATCCGCTTCCTCGACAAGGCGCGCAACAAGAAGCCGGCCGGCATCCACTGGATGCAGGCAGCCTCGGTCAAGGCGTTCAGCACGCCGGAAAGCACGGCGCTGTGGCCCTACCGGCTGCCGTCGGTGCTGGGCGCCACCATCGCGGTCCTGTTCGCCTTCGCGCTCGGACTGCTGTTCCTCGACCGGCGCGGGGCTTTCCTGTCGGCGGCGCTGCTGGCGTCTTCCTTCGTTCTGGTCGTCGAGGCCCATACCGCCAAGACCGACGCCGCGCTGCTCGCCACGATCATCGCCGCGCAATATGCGCTGGCGCACATCTATCTCGACGGGCGCAGCGGCAGCGTCACCGGCTGGCGCATCGCCATCCTGTTCTGGGCAGCGCTCGCCGTCGGCATCCTGATCAAGGGGCCGGTCCCGGTTGCGGTCGTATTTCTTACGCTGATTGCGCTACTCGTCACCGACCGGCAGGCGCGCTTCTGGCGCGGTCTGAGACCGCTGGTCGGCGTGCCGCTGCTCCTGCTGATCGCCGCGCCCTGGTATCTCGCCATCTTGCTGACGGACGATACCTTCCTGCGCGAAGCCGGCGGCAAGGACTTCCTCAGCAAACTGATTTCCGCCCAGGAACAGCACGGCGCGCCGCCGGGCGCCTACGCGCTGATCCTGATCGTCGCCTTTGCGCCGGCCTCGGTGTTCGTCTGGCAGGCCCTGCGCTGGGGCTGGCAATGGCGGCGCGAGGCGGCCGTTCGCTTTTGCCTGTGCTGGATCCTGCCCTTCTGGCTGGTGCTGGAGCTGACGCCGACCAAGCTGCCCCATTACATCCTGCCGGTCTTCCCGGCCCTTGCCCTGCTGGTTGCGCTGGCGGTGCAGGCGGCCGAGGCCGGAGAATTCCGCTGGCTGCGCCACTGGGCGTCGCGAACCCTCTACCTATTCGGGATCGTTCTGATCGGCGGTTTCGCCGTCGGGGCGTTCCTGCTGCCGATCGCGACCGGCGATGGAGTCGCCTGGGCGGGCCTCATCCCGGTCATGGCAGTCGCGGCGGTGAGCCTCTACACCGTGCCGCGGCTGTGGCGCGGCGAAATCGGGCAAGCGTTGCTGGCGTCCGCCTTCGCCACACCGCTGGTCCTGGCGCCGATCCTGACCGCCGTGGCCCCCTCGGTCAGCCATGTCTGGATCAGCCGCGAGATCGGCCGGAAAGTGGCGGCGCTCGACCTGCCGGGCGATACCCGGTTCTTCGCCAGCGGCTATACTGAGCCGAGTCTGGCCTTCTATCTCGGCAGCGGCCTGCGCCTCATGTCGGCCGCGCAGCTCGGCGCTACGCTGTCCGAACGGGGCTGGCTGGCTGCAATCCGGGACGACCGCGTTCAAAATTTCCGCAAGGCAATGGCCGGGCGGGGAATCGCGGTCCGCGCGGCCGGGACGGTTTCCGGCCTGAACTATTCGCGCGGCCGGCGGACGACAGTCACGCTCTTCCGCCCGGCCCTGCCGGAAAACCGATAACGGGAGGCGGTATTCGATGACGGAGAGCAGCCCCGACCCGCGCGACTGGATCGGCCGGACGGAAACGGCCGCAGATTCGATCACGCCGACCTCCGTATTTCGCATGAGCCGGACGCTGGACCGCGACGATCCGGAACCGAAAGAGGGCGATCCCCTGCCGCCTTGCTGGCACTGGCTCTATTTCGCGCCGGCCGCGTTGCCGGCCGATATCGGACATGACGGCCATCCGGCAAAGGGCGGGTTCCTGCCGCCGATCCCCTATCCCCGGCGCATGTGGGCCGGCAGCCGCCTCCGGTTCGACAGGCCGTTGCGGGTCGGCGACCGGGCCACGCGGCGGTCTGAAATCGCCGACATCGTTTTCAAGGAGGGCCGGACCGGCAAGCTCGGCTTCGTTACCGTCAGGCACATCTATTCCGGCAGCGAAGGCCCGGCGATCGCCGAGGAGCAGGATATCGTCTACCGGGAGCCGCCGGTTGGCGGCCCTGCCGGCGGCAACATCGCCCCGCCGCCGCAGGACCCGCCCGGCGAGGCCGGGATCGAGCGGGAAATCGCCGCCGATCCGGTCATGCTGTTCCGCTATTCCGCCCTCACCTTCAACGGTCACCGCATCCACTACGACCAGCCCTATGTCACCGGCGTCGAAGGCTATCCGGGTCTGATCGTCCACGGCCCTCTGATCGCCACCCTGCTGGTCGACCTGGTGCGCCGCAACCTGCCGGACGCCGATGTCGAGCGCTTCCGGTTCCGCGGATTGCGCCCGACATTCGACACCGGCCCATTCCCGGTGAAAGGGTTCCGCGAAGGCAACGAATACAATCTTTGGTCGCTGGATAACGTAGGCGCCGTGGCCATGACCGCGCGGCTGGCGCTGCGGACCTGAGAAGCGGCTACTCCGCCGCTTCGCGCTGCGCCGTCAGATCGTTCAGGGTCAAGGGCCGTTCGGCGTGCAGCGAGGGAATGCGGCGCCGGCTTTTCTCCACCAGGTCCAGGTCGAGCGCGCCGAAGACCAGGTTTTCGCCCTCGCCGCCATCGGCGATCGTCTCGCCCCAGGGGTCAACGATCAGCGAATGGCCATAAGTCTTCCGGCCTTCGGCATGGTCGCCCCATTGGGCGGGCGCAACGACGAAACACCCGGTCTCGATCGCCCGGGCGCGCAGCAGCGTGTGCCAATGGGCCTGGCCGGTGGTCCGGGTGAATGCCGACGGGATCGTCAGGATATCGGCGCCGGCCTGGGCCAGCGCGCGGTACAGGCCGGGGAAACGCAGGTCATAGCAAACCGTCATGCCGATCCGGCCCCAAGGCGAGGGCGCCAGAACGGCCTCCGACCCCGCCTGTATAGTATCGGATTCCCGGTACCACTCGTCCTCGCGCAGGTTGACGTCGAAGCAGTGCAGCTTGTCGTAACGCGCCACGATGGCGCCATTGTCGTCGACCAGGAACGAGCGGTTGGCCAGCTTGCCGCCGGGCAGCTTTATCGACAGCGAACCGATCAGCAGCCACACCCCGGCCTCGCGCGCCGCGTCCGTCAGGGCAGGCAAGGCGGGATGGTCCTTTTCCGATTTTGCCTTGCGCAGCGCCGCGGCCGGGACCGGCTCGATCATCGTCGCATTTTCCGGCGTCAGGACGAATTTCGCGCCTTCCGCCGCCACGGTGCGGATCATCCGGGTGAGCTTCCTGATGTTCGGCTCAAACTCGCGCTCCGCGGTGACCTGCAGGCAGGCGACCTTGACCTTCCTGTCGTCGCCTGCCTCGGCAGTCATCGCGCGCCCTGCGCCAGCATCGGATCCAGTTTACCGGCCGCGTCGAGGGCATGAAGCTCGTCGCAGCCGCCGATATGCCGGCCATCGATCCATATCTGTGGCACGGACCTGGCGCCCGCGCGCTTCGCCATCGCGCGGCGCAGCTTGGGCCGGAACGTGACGTCCACTTCCGTATAGTCCACGCCCTTGCCCTTGAGCAGCGACAGGGCCCGGCTGCAGAACGGGCACATCAGGGTCGTATAGATTTCTACCGCCGCCATCGTTCGCCGGACCGTTCACAGTGTGTCGGAACTATGGTTCCCAGACGCGCCGGAGTCCAGTAGCGGGCACCGGCGAGGTACTCGCAAATGAGTGGCCGTCGCGCCTGTGTGCAGGTCCGTTCAATCCGAGGGCGCGTCCTGCAAGGCGTCCGCCGGGGCGAACCTGTCGGTCATTTGACCGAACTTCACCAGGCTGCCGCTCGGGTCATAGATATACAGCTCTTCCATGCCCCACGGCGTTTCGACGACTTCGCCCACATCGATGCGCCCAGCGAATTCTGCGCGCAACCCGTGAATGTCGTTCACACGGACGTAGCAGGAGGTGTTTTCGGCAATGTGCCTGTCGGCGCAGAGCCAGAAGTGGATCTCGATATGCTCGCGGACGGCGATGCCGTAGTTGCTGTCTCCGAAGTCGCGGGTTTCGAAACCGAGCTTGTTGAAGAAGTGGAGCGAGGCCGCGATATCCAGCGACGCAAGCACCGGCATGGCGCGGTCGAATATAGAGGTTATCGCTTCGCTCTTTGCAGTCATCGGTTCACCCTCTACCGCCCCCTCGCGATCATTCCGGTGACGCGCCGCGAACGACCCGCGCGAGCACGAGTACATCGACCTGCACAGCGCCGGCGCGCTTCAATGTCCTGGCAGCGGCTTCGACCGTGGCGCCGGTCGTGAGCACATCGTCGGCCAGCAGGATGCGTGCACCCCGGATTGCCCGCCGCCGCCGCGGCGAAACCGCGAACGCGCCGCGGACATTGAGGCGCCGGGCCCGGCGGTTCAGGCCGCCCTGGCTCGACGTCGCCCGGGTCCGGCGCAGCAGATCGACACACAGTTCGACGCCGCCCGCCGCCGCCACGCCGCGCGCCAGTTCGGCCGACTGGTTGTAGCGGCGCACCGCGAGCCGCCGCCAGTGCAGCGGAACCGGCGCGACCAGATCGGCGCGTTGCACCAGTTCGGCTCCGGCGCGCGCCATCCAGCCGCCGAAATGCCGGCCCGCCTGCATCCGGTCGCCATTTTTGAAGGACAGGATCAGCGGCCGGCTGGCGTCGTCATAGCGCAGCACGGTGCGCGCGGCATCGTAGGCCGGCTGCCGGGCCGCGCAGGCGCCACACACGGCCCCGTCTGCGACGTCGAATTCGAACGGCAGTCCGCAGCAGGCGCAGAAAGGCCGTTCGATGAAGGAAAGCCCGCCCCAGCAGGTGCCGCACAGGGCGCCGTCGCGCGGGGCGATCGTGCGGCAGGCCAGACAGCGCGGCGGCAGCAGGCGGTCGACGGCCCAGAGGCCGGCGGTGCGCAGAAAGCCGAACGTCCGGGCGGGCTCGCTTCCGCTCTGCGTTGCGCTGCCGCTGTCAGTCACCGCCCTGGCTGCGATTGGCGCGGCGGCGCTGGTCCGGATGCAGGGAGCGGCCCAGGATCTGCGCGCTATCCCCAATGGCGTGGGCGGTACCGCCGACGATCAGGGGATCGGGCTCGCCGACGATCCGCTTGTCTTTGCCCGGATAGGGCAGGCTGCTCAGGAAATGCCGCATGCAGTTCAAGCGCGCCCGCTTCTTGTCGTCCGACTTGATGATGGTCCAGGGGGCGTCGGCGGTATCGGTGTAGAAATACATCGCCTCCTTGGCCTCGGTATAGTCTTCCCACATGTTGAGCGATTTCCGGTCGATCGGCGACAGCTTCCAGTGCTTCAGCGGCTCGTTCTCGCGCGATTTGAAGCGACGTAGCTGTTCCTCCCGGGTTACGGAGAACCAGTATTTGAACAGGCGGATACCGCTGCGCACCAACATGCGTTCGAACTCCGGCGTCTCGCGCATGAACTCAAGATATTCGTTTGCGGTGCAGAAGCCCATGACCCGTTCGACGCCGGCCCGATTGTACCAGGAGCGATCGAACAGGACGAATTCACCGGCCGAGGGCAGATGCGCGACATAGCGCTGGAAGTACCATTGGCCCCGTTCCTTCTCGGTCGGCTTGTCGAGCGCGACCACCCGCGCCCCGCGCGGATTGAGATGCTCGGTGAACCGCTTGATGGTGCCGCCCTTGCCGGCAGCGTCCCGGCCTTCGAACAGGCAGACGATCTTCTCCCCGGTCTCGCGCACCCACTCCTGCACCTTGAGCAACTCGATCTGCAACTCCGCCTTGCGGCTCTCATAGTCCTTGCGGCGGATTTTCCGCTTGTACGGGTATTCGCCCGATTCGAATCCCCGGCGGATGACCTCCCGGTCCCGGCGCATTCTTGCGGCGGACGGCTTGCCTGCCACCGAATCCTGGGTCAATTCGGGCAGCGGTTCGGCGTTCGCGCCCACCGTTTTCGCCTGCTTGCCGCGGTTACCCCGTTCGGCGTTGCTCATGACAGCCGACCTCCCTAGAGTATCGTCGAGCCTGACGCGGCAATGCGCCGGAAGGCGGGTATGACGACATGCGTCGCACCCCGCTGCCGGAGCCTGTTTCCCGGCGCGACGCTGCCTTTCCTGAACGGCCCCACTTGAACGGATACTAGCATGAACCTTACGGGAAAAACCGCAATTGTGACCGGCGCCGCGCGCGGCCTCGGCAGAGCCTATGCGCAGAAAATGGTGGAAATGGGCGTCAACGCGATCGCCGCCGACATTGCCGATTGCAGCGAAACGGTGGCCGCCGCCTACGGTCCCGGCAAGATCGTTGGCACGAGCGTGGATGTGGCCAGCTTCGAGAGCGCGGAGGCGATGGCGGCGCTGGCCTGCGAGCGCTTCGGCGGCATCGACATTCTGGTGAACAACGCCGCCCTCTACGGCTCGCTGACCGGCGGCCGGATCGAAACGATCGCCGAGGCGGACTGGGACGCCTGCATGGCGGTTAACGTCAAGGGATTATGGAACTGCGCCAAGGCCGTCATTCCCTCGATGCGCGAGCGCGGCGGCGGCAGCATCGTCAACATCTCGTCGCTGGCGGCGGTCTACGGTCTGCCCTACGCGCTGCACTATTCCACATCGAAAGGCGCCGTCATCGGCATGACCCGGGCGATGGCGCGGGAACTGGGGCGGGACTGGATCCGTGTGAACGCGATCGCGCCGTCGGCCGTGCTGACCGAAGGGACCGACGAATTCTTCGGCGAGAAGAAAGAAAAGGGCATGCAGGTTATCGCGGCATCGCAGAGCCTGCAGAAGAACCTGGAGACCGACGATCTGGTCGGCACCGTGCTCTACCTCGCCGGCGACGCCAGCAAATTCGTGACCGGCCAGACGATCATGGTCGACGGCGGCACGGTTTATCTGTGAGCGACGCCCCGTGAGGCTCCGCCGCCTGGCGGCTGTCAGCCTGCTCGGCCTCGCCCTTGCGGCGCCGGCCGGATCGGCAGCGGCGGTCACGGTGGCGGACTATCAGAAATGGCGGCATGCAACGCGCACGGTCCGGGCG
>FZLR01000131.1 GCA_900197615.1 Rhodospirillaceae bacterium Spongia-Bin9 | reverse complement strand
CCAGGCCCCCGCCGTCCGCGCCTGCCGTTCCGGACCCCGCCACGGTGCAAAATGGGTGCATAATGAATCAATAAAGGAAATAATACTTATCAATGCTGTCATGAAATGTCAAGTTTCCTATCTATGGCGTCTCTTTTCGCGCCGCCGCACCCTCGCCACTTGACCGGACCGGGCTTCTGTACCCCACGATTTTGCGCCGGCCCGACCGTCCGAGGCCTCTTATTTGTTCATATAATGTTCTCTTGCGGCTGTCAAGCCTTTTTGCGGCGTTTCCGTCCGGGCGCCGGCCCCCGGAAATCCAACAATCCCGCCGCCCCGGCCGTTCAGCCCTCCTCCGCCAGATACTCGTCCACCAAAGCGAATTTCCTTATCTTGCCGGAGCCGGTGAGCGGGAAGGCCTCGACCCGGCGCCAGACCGCCGGCGTCTTCTGGGGCGAGATTTGGGTCCGGCAATGGCGGTGCAGCTCCTCCGGGTCGAAGTCGCGCCCCGGTTCCAGGCGCACGAAGCAGGCGACGATCTCGCCCCATTTTTCGTCAGGCAGCCCGACCACGGCGACCTCGGCAACGTCGGGGTGCTCCAGCAGCGCATTCTCGATCTCGGCCGGGAACAGGTTCTCGCCGCCGCGGATGATCATCTCCTTCACCCGCCCGGTAATGCGCAGATAACCCCGTCGATCGAGCGTGCCGAGATCGCCGGTATGGAGCCAGCCGTCGGCGTCGATGGCCTCGGCGGTCGCCGCCGGGTTCTCGTGATAGCCGATCATCACGCAATAACCGCGCACGCAGATCTCGCCGACCTCGCCGACCGGCAGCAGCCGGTTCTCCCCGTCCACGCTGCGGATCGAGACCTCGGTCTGCGGCATCGGGAGGCCCGCCGTCTCGCAGACGATGTCGAGAGGCTCGCCGGCATGGTGCTGGGTGATGAGCGGCGCGGATTCGGTCTGGCCGAACACGGTCTGGAAGGTGCAGCCGAAGCGCTCGACGGCGTTGCGGACCAGTTCCGGCGCGACCATGGAGCCGCCCGAGACTGCGACCTCGACCGACGACAGGTCGAACGGCTGCCGGTCCAGACATTCCAACATCGCGACCAGCATTGTCGGCACGCCGAGGATCGCGGTCACCTTCTCGCGCTCGATCAGCTGCAGGACCGCGGCAGGATCGAATATCTTGACCAGGAATACCGGGCAGCCCGCCTGCAGCGCGCCCAGGGTAATCATCCCGCAGCCGCTGGTGTGGAACATCGGCATAAAATTCGCCCACACAGATTCCGGCCCGATGCCGACGCGTTTGGCGTAGAAGCGCGCATTGTTGGTCAACGCCCGGTGCGAGAGCACCGCCCCCTTGGGAAAGCCGGTGGTGCCGGAGGTGTACTGGATCTGCGCCGCGTCGCCGGGCGTCACGACAGGCAGCGCCGCCGGCCGGCCGCCGGTGCGGAACAGCGCGTCCCAATCCTCCAGATCGACGATTTCGCGCACCGCGTCGAGGCCGCCGGCGGCGGTGGCGGCGATCTCCGCCATCGGATTGCCGCGGTGGCTCTCGACCGAGAACAGGGCGGCGGCGCCGGACTGCTCCAGGACGTAGCGCAGCTCGGCCGCCTGGTAGGAGGGGTTGGCCGTCACCAGCACGAGGCCCGCCAGGCCGCAGGCAAACTCCATCAGCACCCATTCCGGCACGTTCGGCGCCCAGACCACGATCCGCTCGCCCGGCGCGTAGCGCGAGGCCAGCGCCGCCGCCAGGCGTTCGCTGTCCGCCAGCAGCCCGGCGAAGGTCCACTGGCGCCTGCGTTCGACCGACGGCGGATCGATCTCGACCAGCGCCGCGGCATCGCCGCGCTGCCGCGCCGCATCGCGCAGGATGCCGCCGACCGTCGTCTCCAGCACGACATCGTCGGTCTGGGCGGGGATGTAGGACTCGGTGAGGTCGAATCGGTACATGGTCGGATTTTCCGGCAGTTTGACTGAACCCGGTTGTTCGCCCGGCAATTTATCGGAGTCCGGCGGAGCCGTCGCGATGTTATTGATGCGCGGCGACCGCTTCGGTCAACGGTTCACCAGCGCGACGCCCACGACGGCGACGGCCATGCCGGCGAGCGCCAGCGGGCCGAGGGTCTCGCCGAACAGCAGCCAGGCGAAGAAGGCGACGAACGCCGGCACCAGATAGAACAGGCTGGCGACCTTGCTGGCCGCGCCGCGCCGGATCATGATCATGAGCAGCCAGACGGTCACGATCGACAGCACGACCGCGAGCCAGAACAGGGAGATCAGGAATTCGGGCGCGGTGAAATCGACCCGCCAGGTCTCGGTCAGCGCGGCGCCGGCCGTAACCAGCACGCCGGCGGCGGCATACTGGTAAACGCCGCCGGAAGCCGGATGCACGTCGGCGCAGAAGCGTTTCTGATAGATCGTGCTCGCCGTGATGCCGAGCAGCGAAAGCGCGGCGAAACCGTAGCCGACGAGGCTGCCCTCGGCCTCCAGGCCGCCGTCCAGGCCCATCTTGCGCCACAGGACCATGGCGACGCCGGCGAGCCCGAGAACGAGCCCGAGCCACTGGACCGGCCGGACTTGTTCGCCGAGCACCGCACCGACCGCGGTCGCCGTCAAAACCGGCTGCAGGCAAACGATCAGGGCGGCGACGCCGGCGGGCACCCCTTCGGCAAACGCGATAAAGACGCCGCCGAGATAGAGGCCGTGCAGCAACGCGCCGACGACCAGGCTGTGGCCCGCCTCGGCCCGCGACGGCCAGGCTGCGCGCATAACCAGCGCCAGGCCGATCATCAGCGGCAGGACGATGGCGAACCGAATCGCCATGAAGGTCAGCGGCTCGGCATACGGGATGCCCAGCTTGGTGAAGATGAAGCCGGTCGACCACAGCGGCACGAAGGCGAGCGGCAGCAGAATATCGGCGGCGGCGGGTCTTTCGGCGATGGCGGCGCGCTCTCTTGCGGCGGGCTGGGGGCGGCCGGTTTCGGAAAAATGCCGGTTCAAAATCCCGGTTCTCCCGATCGGCTCTCAACCGATTGAGGCCGGTCAGCTCAACGTGTCCACGAGTTCCGCTTCGACGATCCGCCGGTCCCGGGTCAGAAGCGTGGCCCCGAGTACGCGGGCGGTAGCCACGAGGATGCGGTCCGCCGGGTCGCGGTGGAAGGAGTCCGGCAATGACGCCAGTTCCGCGGCGACCGGAAGCGAGATGCCGTGGCGCCGTACCAGCGGCGGTGCGACCGCCTTTTCCAGCCAATCCCGCAGGGGAAGCTTCAGGCGGATGCGACCCAGGCTGTGCAGTGTCGCTACCTCCCAGAGCGAAATATCGGAGGCAAGCAGTGGCGCATTTGCATCGGCTGCTTCAATGGTGTTCCGTTGTTCCGGCGAGAGTCGACTGCGGTCGCCATGCCACCAAAGCAATATGTGCGTATCGAGAAGGGCATTCATCGCTTCAGGCTGTCCCAATCTTCTTCCGGGACCGCCGGTCCGAGGATATCGCCGGTGACGACGACCGTGCCTTCGAGTTCCGCCTGGGGGTATCTGGAGTCCTCCGGACGATGTGGCGAAAGTTCGGCGACCGGCCGGCCCCGTTTCAGGATCACGATCCGTTCACCGGTCTCCTGCACGCGGTCGAGGATGGCCAGACACTTGGCCTTGAAGTCGGAGGCGTTGATCGATTCCATATGACTAGTATTCATGACCGGTCATAAATTGTCAATGCATTGCCGAATGGCCGTCTCGACGGAAGTTCTTGACGGCTCCATTAAGATGCAAGATATTTGCAAATGCAAATACCGCGTTGCAACCGGGAGCGACCGTCATGGAATTCGGCTATTTCACGCTCAGCGACAACCATTACCCGAACAATCCGCGCACGCCGAACGACTTCGTGCTCGACATCCGCGAGCAGGCGATCCTGGCCGACCGGCTGGGCTACCATTCGGCCTGGATCGGCGAGCATCATTTCGATTCCCTGGGCGTGAATTCGCGGCCCGACCTGCTGCTCGCCAGCATCGTTCCGGAAACGCAGCATATCCGCCTGGCGCCGGCCGTCGCCGTGCTGCCGCTGCACCATCCGGTCCATGTCGCGGAGACCTGGGCGACCTTGGACCTGCTGTCGGGCGGCCGGGTCGATTTCGCCGCCGGGCGCGGCTACGACCGGCGGGAATACGCGCCCTTCGGCGCCGACTATATGAAATCGGCGGAATATTTCGAGGATTCGATCGAGATCATCCTCAAGGCCTGGGGCGACGGGCCGTGGTCGCACAAGAGCGAATTCCACGACATCCCGGAAATGGAGATCACGCCGAAGCCGGTGCAGCGGCCGATCCCGTTCTACACCGCGTCCTTCTCCAACACCTCGCTGGAGATCGCCGCGCGCCACAGCACCAACGTCATCTGGGCGCCGTTCGCCGCCGGCATGATGTACGGCGGGCTCGACAAGGCCGCCGAAGCCTATCGCGAGACCTGCGCGCGCATGGGCACCGAGCCGGGCCGCAAGATGTGCAGCTACTTCATCTATATCGACGAGGACGACAACTACGGCCGCAGCAAGCAGATGGATTACTTCAAATACTGCTGCCTGCCGGCCTTCACCGGCGATCCGGCCAAGGCGCCGCCGACCATGCACTATTTCCGCAAGATCATCGAGATCCTGGAAAACATGAAGGAAGAGGATCTTTCCGACAAATCCATCCTGCTCGGCCCGCCGCAGAAGGTGGTCGACAAGCTGAAGGAAGTCGAGGACGCCGGGATCGACGAGGTGATCCTGTATTTCAACGTCGGCAACAAGGACAAGGCCGTCGTCGAGAACCAGATGCACCTCTTCATGGACGAAGTCGCACCCCACTTCGACGGCAAGCACAACGGCCGCCGGGCGCAGCTCAAGGCGGCCTGAAGGCTTTGTCCTTCGACTTCACAACCTACCTCCCCTACCTGATCAACCGGACGGGCGTCGAACTGGCAGGGGCGTTTTCGCGCGAGATTGCGCAGCACGGCGTCACCTTGCCGATGTGGCGGGTGCTGGCCGCGCTCCACCGCCGCGACGGTCTGCGGATCAGCGACGTGGCGGGCCTGACCTCCATCGACATTTCCACCCTGTCGCGGCTGATCGGCAAGATGGAGAAGCGCGGTCTCGTGATCCGCCGGCGCAGCCCGGAGGCCGACGGACGGGTCGTCACGGTCGTCGTGACTCCGGCCGGACAGGCGGCGACCCGGGCCATCGTGCCGGTCGCCCAGCGCTACGAGGCGATCGCGCTGGCCGGCTTCACGGCAGACGAAGCCGCCGCGCTCAAGCAGATGCTGATCCGGGTCTACGGCAACCTGTCCGGCGACGCGCTGGATTCCGCCGCCTGAAGCGCCTCGCCCCCTATCGGTGCGTCGTCTCGAAGCCTTCGAGGAACGAGAAGACGTTGCGGCCCAGGTCCGGCACATTGTAGCCGCCTTCCTGGATCAGGACGGTCGGCAGCTTCATCTCTCCGATCGCGCGGGCGATCCGGTTGAAGCCGGGGGTCGTCAGCGCGATGCCGCGCAGCGGGTCCTTCTCGTAGCCGTCGACGCCCAGCGCCACGAACAGCAGGTCCGGGCCCCAGGCCGCAATCCGGTTCAGCGCCGAATCGAGCGCGGAAAGATAGGCGTTGTCGCCGGTATCCGGCGGCAGGGGCAGGTTCAGGTGGCTGCCCGTCCCGTCGCCGGCGCCGCGCTCATCGGCATGGCCGGCGAAAAAGGGATAGAAATCCGCCGGATCGCAATGCAGGGAAACCGTCAGCACGTCGGGCCGGCGGTAGAAGATGCCCTGGGTGCCGTTGCCGGCATGGACGTCGACATCGAGGATCGCCGGGCGCCGGCCCCGGCGCACGGCATATTGCGCGGCGATGGCGATATTGTTCAGGAAGCAGAAGCCGCCGGCCGTGTCTGCATAGGCGTGGTGCCCCGGCGGCCGGCACAGGCCGTAGGCGGCGGTTGCGCCGTCGAGCACCAGCGTCGCGGTATGCAGCGCGGTATCGGCGCTGCCGCAGGCCGCCTCCCAGGTGCCGGGCCCGACCGGGCTGGAGAGATCGGTCGTGTGGTAGCCGACCTGGCCGAGCAGGCTCGCCGGCCGGCCCGCCATGTGCCGGCCGGGATGGATGTTCGGCACGACCTCGTCGCTTGCCTGGCCTCCCGCCTTCCAGCGCCGGTGGACGCCCGACAGGAAATCCAGGTACTCCGCTGAATGCACGTCCGCCCGCGGGCCGGGGCCGAAATCGTCCGGCGCGGCGATCTCCCCGCCCTGCGCCTTCAGGGCCGCCACGATCGCTTCCGCCCGCGACGGCATTTCCGGATGGGTGTGGAACTCGCCCGCCCTGAAATAGAGCTGCGGATCGTGGCGCGCGTGGCCGGGATGGAAGACGATGGGCAGCATGGGCGCTCGCGGGTGCGGTCCGGACGCGCCAACGCCTAGCCGACCCGGCGGCGCCCTGCAACGTTGTTGCCCGTCGGGATGGGGCGCCGGCGTGGTATCACTATGCCGGGGCGGCCCCGGTTCTGACCGGAATCCGGCTGGCCGACCGGAAATTGCCGGATGACAACGGGAACGGGAACGGAACCGAAAGCGCATGAAACGGATCGACTGGTATTTCGACTATATCTCGCCCTACGCCTATCTGCAGTCGCAGCGGCTCGGCGAATTCGACGGCGTGGCGGAAATCCGGCCGGTGCCGGTGCTGTTTGCCGGGCTGCTCAACGCGACCGGCACCCTGGGACCGGCGGAGATTCCGGCCAAGCGGCTGTGGACCTACCGCTTCTGCCAGTTCGCCGCCGGCCGGCTGGGCGTACCGTTCCGGATGCCGCCGGCCCATCCGTTCAATCCGCTGCGCATCCTGCGCCTGTCCATTGCGCTGGACTGCGATCCGGCGGCCATCGACGCCATATTCCGCTTCGTCTGGGCCGAGGGCCGCGACCCGGCTGCGGAGTGGCCGGCCCTGACCGCGACGCTCGGCGTCGCCGACGCCGATATCCGGATTGCGGCAGACGCCGTCAAGGCCGCCTTGCGGGAAAACACGGAAGAGGCGATTGCGGCCGGGGTCTATGGCGTGCCGACCCTGGCGGTCGACGGCCAGCATTTCTGGGGCGTCGACGGCACGGATTTCGCCCACGCCTTCCTCGCCGATCCCGGCATTCTCGAGACCGACGCCATGAAACGGCTCGAGACGGTGCCCGCCGCGGCCGAACGGCGGCGCTAGCCCATCCGGGTTCCTGTGCCGGACCGCCCGCGCCTCGCCTGTATCGTCGCCGATCTGCGGCTGGCCCGGATCGCCCTGGAGGCAGCTGCTGCTGCGGGCGCCGATGTCGAGCTTTGGAGCCCGCCGGGCGCGGCAGGGGACCTGGGCGTCGGCTACTGGGCGGCGCTCGACCGCGCGGTCGCCGGCCTGGCAGCCTCCGCTCTGGCGGATTCCGGCCGGGCCTCCACGGTGCTGGATTGCGGCGCTGCGCCGGGCCACGCGCTGGCGGCGCTGCGCGAGGGGCTGCGCACCCTGCATGTCCCCGTCCGGGCAGACGTCCGGGCAGACGTCCGGGCCGACGTCCGGGCCGACGTCCGAGCCAAACTGGCCGCGATCGCGGAGCAGCATGGCGCTATGCTGCATCCCGGCCCGCCGCCGGAACTCGACCTGCGCGACCGGTTCGATCCGGCGGCGTCGTGCCGCTTCGCGCTGGGCCTGCCCGACCCGCGCTCGTGACCCCCGGCCGGATCGTCCGAACGTCCAATCCGCGCGTTGAAACCTCGGGCCGGCTTGTCTAAGCACTGGGTCCGGGCACAGCGGGACAGCCGGCGGCACGAAGCGAAGGAACCAGCCATGAGAATGACGTCCAGGGTGCGTCAAATCCTGAAAAACTACGAAAGCGACTGTCCCGGCACCAAGGGCCAGCTGGCCCGCATCCTGATGAACGGCCGTCTCGCCGGCACGGGCAAGGTTGTCATCCTGCCGGTCGACCAGGGCTTCGAGCACGGCCCGGCGCGCAGCTTCGCCCCGAACCCCGAAGGCTACGATCCGCATTACCACCACCGGCTGGCGATCGACGCCGGCCTCAACGCCTTCGCCGCGCCGCTCGGCTTGCTGGAGGCCGGGGCCGATACCTTCGCCGGCCAGATCCCGACCATCCTCAAGGTCAACAGCGCCAACAGCCATGCCCGGGAGAAGGATCAGGCGATCACCGGCGGGGTGGAGGACGCCCTGCGCCTCGGCTGCGCCGCCATCGGCTTCACCATCTATCCGGCTTCCGACAGCCAGTTCGAGATGATGGAGGAAATCCGCGACATGGCGGCGGAGGCGAAATCGGTCGGCCTCGCCGTCGTCATCTGGTCCTATCCGCGCGGCGGCAGCCTCTCCAAGCAGGGCGAGACCGCCATCGACGTCTGCGCCTACGCCGCCCATATGGCGGCCTTGCTCGGCGCCCACATCATCAAGGTCAAGCCGCCGACCGCCCACATCGAGCAGGACGAGGCGCGCAAGGTTTACGAGGCCCAGGGCATCGACATCTCCAGCCTGTCCGCCCGCGTCGCCCATGTCATGCAGAGCGCCTTTGCCGGCCGCCGGCTGGTCGTCTTCTCCGGCGGTGCCGCCAGGGGCGACGCGGCGATCCTCGATGAAATCCGCGCGCTGCGCGACGGCGGCGCCTCCGGCTCGATCATCGGCCGCAACAGCTTCCAGCGCCCGCGCGACGATGCCCTCGACCTGCTCGACAAGGCGGTGCGGATTTACAAGGGGCAGCTCTAGGCGCCGGGGTCGCGGCGGGCGTCATGGCCGACACCGGCTGCCAGCTTTACCTGGTGACACCGCCGGCGCTGGAACCTGCGGCCTTTGCCGAAGACCTGAAGGCGGCGCTGGATGCCGGGCCGGTGGCGTGCCTCCAGCTCCGGCTCAAGGAGGCGCCGGACGATGCCGTGCGCCGCGCGGCCGAACTCCTGATGCCGGTCTGCCATCGTTACGACGTGGCGTTCCTGATCAACGACCGGCCCGACCTGGCCCGCGAGCTGGGCGCCGACGGGGTCCATATCGGGCAGGAGGATGCCGGCTATGCCGAGGCGCGGGCGCTGGTCGGCGACGATGCGACAGTCGGCGTGACCTGCCATAACTCCCTGCATCTCGCGATGGAGGCGGCCGAGGCCGGCGCCGACTATGTCGCCTTCGGCGCCTTCTTCCCGACCCGGACCAAGGAGCCGAAGTCGCAGGCGACCCTGGAAACGCTGGAGCGCTGGTCGGCGGCCACCGTCGTGCCCTGCGTCGCCATCGGCGGCATCGCGGTGGAGAATTGCCCGCTCCTGGTCCGCGCCGGCGCCGATTTCCTCGCCGCGGTCGGCGGCGTCTGGGACCACCCGGACGGCCCCTCCACCGCCGTCCGCGCGTTTGCCGCGATTCTGGAGGCATGCGGCGGCGCCTGATGGAACGTCCTTCGAGACGGCTCAGTCGTTCGCCTTCGCCTCCTCAGGACGAAACTCAGGCTCAAAAAACCTTCTGGAAATTTATAATTTCTTGCGCCGATATTGCGAGCCGATAAATTGCAGAACACGGCTGGCGGCGGGACGGGCTACCGGGCAACGGCCGGACGATCTGCACATTATGTGTCGCCCGGTCCCGAACCCGCCGGCAAACCCCACAGGTGAGCGGGAGCGCGGCAATGTCCCAGGAAACAACAGACTCCGCCAGTCGTCCCGACAGGCCGCGGTGGCTCGGTTACGCCCAACTGGCGCTGGTTCTGGTCGCCATCGTTGCCGCCGTGTACTTTGCCCGCGCGCCCGACCGGGTCGAGCGCGGGGCGACGGCCGCCACGACGGCCGGGGCGGACAAACCGGCCGTGCGCGTCGTCCAGCCCGGTCCGAAGAATTACACGTTCGCCGTTCGCGTGACGGGTACGGTGACCCTCGAACGCAAGACCAAGGTCGTTTCGCAGGTTGTCGGCCGGGTCGTCTGGGTTTCGCCGAAATTCACGAACGGCGGGTCGATCGGGGC
>FZLR01000300.1 GCA_900197615.1 Rhodospirillaceae bacterium Spongia-Bin9 | reverse complement strand
GCTCGACGCCTGCCGCTTCGACTGGTCGAACATCTCGCCCGCCATCTTCGGCGCGCTCTTCCAGTCGGTCATGGACCCGGCAGAGCGCCGCGCCCAAGGGGCGCACTACACGACTGAGAAGAACATCCTCAAGGTGATCGAGCCGCTGTTCATGGACGACCTGCGCACCGAGTTCGAGCGGGTGCGCAAGCACCGGGGCCGGCGGCCGCCCCGCGGCGCTCCGCCG
>FZLR01000018.1 GCA_900197615.1 Rhodospirillaceae bacterium Spongia-Bin9 | reverse complement strand
CCGCTGCAATGTTGAACGATATCCTCGAAAAGACCGCCCGCCGCGAAGACCTGTCCGCCGCCGAGATGGCGCAGGCGGTCGGCGCCTTCGTCGATTTCGACTGCGAACCCGCGCAGATCGCCGGTTTTCTCATGGCCTTGCGGGTCAAGGGCGAAACCGTCGACGAACTGGTCGGCGCCGCCATGGCGTTCCGCGACCGCGCCGTGCGCCTGCCGGATACGGTGCAGCCGATCCTGTGCACCGCCGGCACCGGCGGCGACCGGCTGGGTTCGATCAACCTGTCGACCGCAGCGGCGCTGATCGCGGCTGCTGCCGGTGTGCCGGTGGCCAAACACGGCAACCGCTCCGTCTCCTCCCGGTGCGGCAGCGCCGATGTGCTCGATGCACTCGGCGTTCCCACCGGCCTGTCTCCTCAGGGAGCCGCGGCGGCGATCCGGGACAGCAACTTCAGCTTCCTGTTCGCCCCGCACTATCATCCTGCCATGAAGAGTGTCGCCCCGGTCCGCAAGGCGCTCGGGGTTTCGACTCTCTTCAACCTGCTGGGCCCGCTCACCAACCCGGCGCGAGTGCCGACGCAAGTTGTGGGCGTTTTCCATCCCTCCCGTACCCGCTTCATGGCGGAGGCGCTGTTACGTCTGGGAGTTGAGCGGGCCCTCGTTATTTCTGCCGAATGCGGTCTCGATGAGATCGCACCGGTAGGCAGGACGCGGATGGTTGAGCTGAGCGGCGGCGCCCTGACAGAGCGTGTCGTGACCCCGGCCGATTTCGGCCTGTCCGAACGGCCGATCGCCTCGGTCCGCGGCGGCGACCCGGCCTTCAACGCACGGATCATTCGCGCGGTCATCGACGGGGAAAACGCGCCGGCGCGGACCGGAATTCTGTTGAACGCCGCCGCTTCGCTCTACGCCGCCGGGGCGGCGGACAGCTTCCGGGACGGCGCGGCCCTCGCGGCGCACATCGTCGACAGCGGCCAGGCGGCGGCTACCCTGGACCGCATCGGCTACACCGCCGAAGAACGGGCAGCCGCCGCATGAACCGGCTGACCCCGATCCTGGCGGCCCGGCGCAAAGCGGTCGTCGCTGCAAAGCGTGCAGTACCGGTCGAGGCGCTGCGCGATCGCCTGCCCCTGGCGCCGGCCTTCCGCGACTTCGGCGGGACGCTGAAGGCGCCGGGCCTCGGCGTGATTGCCGAAGTCAAGCGCCGCTCGCCCTCCGCCGGCGAATTGGCCGCCGAAGCGGATGCCGGCGTGACGGCGCGGCGCTACGCCGATGCCGGCGCTGCGGCCATCTCCGTGCTCACCGAGCCGGATCACTTCGGCGGCGCGCTCGAGGATCTGGAAATCGTGCGGGACGCGCAGACTGCGCCGGTCCTGCGCAAGGATTTCGTGGTCGATCCGTACCAGATCGTCGAGGCCCGCGCGGCAGGCGCCGATGCGGTCCTGCTGATCGTCGCCGCGCTCGGCGCTGCGCTGCCGGACTATCTGGGCCGCGCCGCCGAGGCCGGACTGGATGCTCTGGTCGAAGTGCATGACGAGGCCGAGTTGCGCGTCGCGCTGGACGCCGGTGCGCGCATCGTCGGTGTCAATAACCGGAACCTGACCGACCTCAGAGTCGATCTGGCGGTGTGCGAGCAGCTGCTGCCACACATTCCGCCGGAGACCGTCAAGGTCGCCGAGAGCGGTATATTCGCCGGCGCCGACGCCGGGCGGATGGCCGCCGCCGGCGCCGACGCCGTGCTGGTCGGAACCTCCCTTATGACCGCAGAGAATCCCGGCGCGCTGATCGCCGAATTTCGGGCGCAAGGCGATTCGGCGCGCCGGTCTCCTTTAGAGAGCGAGGCAGCCTGAGCCATGCGGGTCAAGATTTGCGGCATTACGAACGAGCGGGACGCCCACGCCGCGGTCGAGGCCGGGGCCGATGCGCTCGGTTTCGTGTTCTATCCGAATAGCCCGCGCGCCGTAACGGCCCCGGAGGCCATGGCGATCGCGCGCAGCCTGCCGCCTTTCGTCGCTCGGGTCGGCGTGTTCGTGAATCTGCCGCCGGCCGAAATCCTGTCGATCGGGGCGCAGGTCGGCCTGACCGCCATCCAGCTGCACGGCGACGAGCCCCCGGCCGTGGCCCATGCGCTGCCGAGCCCGGCGATCAAGGCCTTCCGCGGCGCCGTGCCCAGCCGGCAGGTGTTCGAATACCGGACCGCCGGCTATCTGCTCGACGGCGACGCGGGTGAGCGATACGGCGGCGCCGGGCTTCCGGCCGACGAAGAAGCGGCCTCGGCCCTCGCCGGCGATCCGCGGTTCATCCTGGCCGGCGGCCTGACTGCGGACAATGTCGCCGGGCGTATCCGCCGGTTCAGGCCGGCCGCCGTCGACGTTTCGACCGGCGTCGAAAGCGCACCGGGGCGCAAATGTCCGGAGAAGATGCAGGCTTTCGTTGCCGCGGCGCGCGCAACCCTGGCCGCGGGCGTCGCCCTGGCGGCTTAGGACGCGCGCGCGCCTTCGCGGAAATCGGCAGCGGGGCTCCCGGACCGCCGAAAGAAATCAATACCGATAATGTTCCGGCTTGTAGGGGCCGGCGGCCGGGACGCCGATATAGTCGGCCTGTGCCCCGCTGAGCTGGGTCAGCCTGGCGCCGACCTTGGCGAGATGCAGGCGGGCGACCTTCTCGTCCAGATGCTTGGGCAGGACATAGACCTCCTTCGCATAGCGGCCCGGATTCTGCCAGACCTCCATCTGCGCGATTACCTGGTTGGTGAAGGACGCGCTCATGACGAAGCTGGGATGGCCCATAGCGTTGCCCAGATTCACCAGCCGGCCTTCCGACAGCAGGATGATGCTGTGGCCGTCGGGGAACTCGACCCGGTCGACCTGCGGCTTGATGTTGGTCCACTTCATGTTGCGCAGGGCGGCGACCTGGATCTCGCTGTCGAAATGGCCGATGTTGCAGACGATGGCGCCGTCCCTCATGCCGCGCATGTGGTCGACGATGATGACATCGACGTTGCCCGTAGACGTGACGAAAATGTCGCCGCGGGGCACGGCATCCTCCATCGTCACGACCTCATATCCCTCCATCGCCGCCTGCAGCGCGCAGATCGGGTCGATCTCGGTGACCAGCACCCGGCAGCCGGCGTTGCGCAGCGACTGGGCCGACCCCTTGCCGACATCGCCGTAGCCGGCGACGACGGCGATCTTGCCGGACATCATGACGTCGGTGCCGCGCCGGATGCCGTCGACCAGCGATTCCCGGCAGCCGTAGAGATTGTCGAACTTGGATTTGGTTACGCTGTCGTTCACGTTGATCGCGGGAAACAGCAGCTCGCCCTTTTTCTGCATTTCGTACAGCCGGTGGACGCCGGTCGTCGTTTCCTCGGTGACGCCGCGAATCGAGGCGGCGACCCTGGTATACCAGCCCGGCTTTTCGGCCAGCCGATTGCGGATCGACGCGAAGGCGGCTTCCTCCTCCTCGTTCTGCGGATCGTCGAGAACCGACGGATCGGTCTCCGCCTTCTTGCCGAGATGGACCAGCAGCGTGGCATCGCCGCCATCGTCCAGGATCATGTTCGGCTCGCCGCCGTCGGCCCAGTCGAAGATGCGGTGGCAATAATCCCAGTATTCCTCCAGCGTCTCGCCCTTTACGGCGAAAACCGGCGTGCCGTTGGCCGCAATGGCGGCGGCGGCGTGATCCTGGGTCGAATAGATGTTGCAGGTCGCCCAGCGGATGTCCGCGCCCAGCGCCTCCAGCGTCTGGATCAGCACCGCCGTCTGGATCGTCATGTGCAGCGATCCGGCGATTCGCGCGCCCTTCAGCGGCTGGGCAGCGGCATACTCCTCGCGCGTCGCCATCAGGCCGGGCATTTCGGCTTCCGCCAGCGCGATTTCCTTGTCGCCGAAATCCGCGAGGGAAATATCGGCGACTACATAGTCCTTTGCGGCCTCGCTCATCGTCTCTCCTTTGGCGGCGCGCTGCCGGCGCCGTCCGGGTGAAAGGGCGTATCGGGATGGTGTGGCGGCGGCACAGGCCTGCGCCGTGCGGGAAACTTCCGGCCCGTGTTAGCAGCGGGCAGGCCGGCATGCAAATATAACCATTTCCTTATCCGGCCACCCGTGCGGCAGGGAATAACGAAGCCGCCCGCTATGGCCGTATGTGCGGAACGCACTTGTGCGCCCGGCGGTTCCGTGGTCAACCGCGCCGGCCATGAACGCGCCGCCCGCCCACAACCGGACACCGGCCTCCGACGTCGCAGCGTCGCAGAATTTTCCGGTCGCGGCGGCGCTGTTCCTGTTCGCGATGTTCTGCTTCATCGGCATGGACGCGGTCGCCAAATGGCTGACCGGCCAGATCGACCTCGTCATGATCGTCTGGGGCCGCTACGCCGCCCAGACCCTGCTGCTCGTGCTGATCTTCGGCACGTCGTTCCCCCGGCGCCTGCGCACCCGCTATGTGCGGCTGCAGACCTCCCGGTCGCTGTTGCTGCTCGGCGCCACCTTCCTCTTTTTCGCCGGGCTGGAGGCCCTGCCGCTCAGCGAAACGACGGCGATCTTCTTCGTCGCGCCGCTGATCGTGGTCGCGCTGGCGGGGCCCATGCTGGGCGAACGGATCGGCCCGTTCCGCTGGGCGGCGGTCGCGGTCGGCTTCGGCGGCATGCTGACGATCCAGCAGCCCGGCGCGGCAGCCTTCCAGTGGGCGTCGCTGTTGCCGTTCGGCGCGGCGGCCTGTTACGCCCTCCAGCAGATCGCCACCCGCAAGGTCACGGCCGGCGATGCCGCCACGACCACCCTCATATTCACGACATTCGCCGGCACCCTGGTGGTGTCCTGCATCGTGCCCTTTTTCTGGGAGACACCCGACTGGCGCCAGATTCTCGCCATGCTGGCGATGGGGGCGATCGGCGGCATCGGCCATTTCTCGCTGATCCTGGCGCTGTCCCGGGCGCCGGCCTCGGCGCTCGCGCCGTTCGACTATTCGTCGCTGATCTGGGCGGCAATCCTCGGCATCGTCGTCTTCGGCGAGACCCTGCCGCCCATGACGCTGGCCGGCGCCTTCATCATCGCCGCATCCGGCCTCTTCATCATGTGGCGCGAGCGGCGGGCGGACCGGAGGGGTTAGCGGGGTCGGCCGGGCAGGGCGCGCGCACGGCATTTCCATGTCGCGCCGGCATTCGTCGTGTCCAACCGCGTCAGACTTCCGGCCGTGTCCTTTATCCTGGTTCCGCCGCCGACAGCGAAATCCTGCTAAAGGGTGTCAGGACCGAGAAGCGGCGTCCCATTCGACGCCAGTCGATAAGATGTCGCCCCGGACCTCGACTTTTCGGCTCAGGCTGCCTAGCGGATCGGCTGCGCCGACACCCGGCCTCGACGCAATCTCCTCCCGCACCCAGTCGCGGAAGGACCGGACGCGCGGGTCCTCGCCGCTGCCGAGCGGATGGACGAAGTAGTAGCCGGCCGTCGCCGGCATGTGGACGTCGAAGGGTTCGATCAGCCGTCCTTCGTCCAGTTCCCGGGCCAGAATTTGCCGGTCGGCGATGACCATGCCGATATGGTTCAGGGCTGCTTCCAGGGCGACGGGGGTGGAATCGAAGACCGGACCGGCCCGGTGCGGGCGCCGTCGACCGGATGGGGATCGACGAGCGGACGCCTGCGCTGAAGCGCACCGTCGGCGGATCGATCGACTACGACTTCTATCGGCGGCGCGCCCACCGGATCCGGGCCGACGCGGCGCGCGGTCTCTTCCCGAGGCCGGATCGGCGCTGCACAACGCATTCTGCCGGGTCGCAAACCGATGGACGCCGGGATACAGGTTGCTTTCCGGTCATTGAACGCCGATCCGAGCCGGCCGCTCCTTCATCGCGCCGCGCCGTGCCGGATCGACCCGTTCCCGGCGCGGCATGCGGTCCCGCCGATTGCGGCGGGAGCCGTCCCTGGAGTATCAAGGCGCCACCGCCCGCCTCGGATCGGGCCGTGGCGCTTTTCTTTCGGCAACGTAACCGTTCCCAATGCCCGACGCTTCGCTGAACATCGGCAATACCCGCAGGCTGCACTGGACCGACGCCGGCGCGCTCGCCCACCGGCGCGGGCAGCACGGCGGCCTCAGCTATTTCCGGGCCATGGCCCGGGGCGAGATCCCCAGATTGCCGATGTACTCGGTTCTGGACATGCGCCTGATAGACGTCGAGCGCGGCTATTGCCGGTTCGAGTGCGAACCCGGCCCGCACATGCTCAATCCGGCCGGCGGGGTCCATGGCGGCATCTATGCCATCTTCCTCGATTCGGCCGCCGGCATCGCGGCCCAGTCCTGGACGGATGAGGGCTTCGCGACCCGGACGGTGCGCCTCAATGTCGATTTCTTTCGTCCGCTGACCGCCGATTCGGACACGGTTTTCTGCGAAGGCCGCACCGTCAAGACCGGCCGGCAGATCATCGTGTCGGATGCTGCGATTACCGACCGCGAAGGCAGGGAGTACGGCCGCGCCCAGGGCACGTTCATGATCGTGCCGGTCGACGGTTCCGCCCCGCCGGACGGCGAGGCGCCGCCGTCGGTCGAGCGCGATCTTGTCATAGAATGGGGCGATCCCGGCGCCACCGCCCGCGCCTCGGCGGATCGTACCGGTTTCGAGGCCATGTCCATGATCGCGGACGGTCGGCTGCCGGAGCCGCCGGTCGGCCGGACGCTCGGCTTCGACCTCCAATCCGTCGGCGACGGCGAGGCCGTTTTCGCCTGCGAGCCGACCGAGCGCCTGTACAACCCGATGGGGAGCATACATGGCGGTATGCCCGCGACCCTGATCGACGCCGCGACCGGCGGCGCCGTCCTGACGCAACTGCCGGCCGGCTTCACGTTTTCGACGGTCTCGCTGACCTGCCAATATTTCCGTGCCATTACGGTCGATACCGGGCCGGTTACCTGCACCGGCCGGCTGGTCAAGCACGGCCGGCGAGTCTCCGTCGCCGATGCCAGCGTGACCGACAGGGACGGCACGGTCTATGCGCGCGGCACTGCCACATGCCTTCCCCACCGGTTCCCCGAAAGGATCGCCGGGAACATCGACGGCAGCACAGGATGAACCACCATCGGATCGCCGTCATTCCCGGCGACGGCATCGGCCGGGAAGTCGTGCCGGAGGGCATCCGGGTGCTCGAGGCCGCCGGCGCCCGCTTCGGCATCGACTGGGACTGGACGGAATTCGACTGGGGCTGCGAACGCTACGCCAGGACCGGCCGGCTGATGCCGGAGGACGGGCTCGACCGGCTCGCCGGCTTCGACGCCATCTTCCTCGGCGCGGTCGGCTTTCCCGGCGTGCCGGACCATGTCTCGCTCTGGGGCCTGCTGATCCCGATCCGCCGGCGCTTCGAGCAATATGTCAACCTGCGCCCGGTCCGCCTGCTCGAAGGCCTGCCATGCCCGCTCGTAGGGCGCCGGCCGGGCGACATCGACTACCTGATCGTGCGCGAGAACTGCGAGGGCGAGTATTCCGAGATCGGCGGCCGGCTGCACCGGGGCACCGACGCCGAACTGGCGATGCAGGAGACCGTGTTCACCCGCCGCGGCACCGACCGGATCATGCGCTACGCCTTCGAATTGGCGCAGGGCCGGCCGCGCCGGCGCCTGACTTCCGCGACCAAGTCGAACGGCATCATCCACACCATGCCCTATTGGGACGAGCGCTTCGCCGCCATCGCCGCCGACTATCCCGACGTGACGACAGACCGGTTCCATATCGATATCCTGGCGGCCCATTTCGTGCGCAACCCGGACTGGTTCGACGTCGTCGTCGGCTCCAACCTGTTCGGCGACATCCTGTCGGACCTCGGCCCCGCCACCACCGGGACCATCGCCGTCGCACCCAGCGGCAACATCAACCCCGAGCGCGATCACCCGTCGATGTTCGAGCCGGTCCACGGCTCGGCGCCGGACATCGCCGGGCAGGGCATTGCCAACCCGGTCGGCCAGATCTGGTCCGGCGCCATGATGCTCGACCATCTCGGCGAACCGGAAGCCGCGGCGGCGGTCGTTGCCGCGTTCGAGGCCGTTCTTGCCGAGGGCGCGGTCCTGACCCCGGACATGGGCGGCACGGCGCGCTGCGCCGATCTGGGCGAGGCGGTCGCCGAACGCCTTTAGCCGGGTCAACCTATCGAAGGCGCCCTGCACGGACCCGGCAGGAAGCCCTCTCAATAGACGCCGGGAACAATCCGGTACTTCACCCGTGTCCGATACTCCGCCCACTTCCCGGCGCCGTATTTCTCGGCACAGAATCTGTCGTCGTAACGTTGACGCACGACAAACAGCGAGACGATGAAGACAAAGTAAGTCCAGGCCCAGGGATTGGCGAAATAGCCGAATACCAGGGCTATCGAAAGGGCAAGAAATCCCTCGCCCAGGTAGTTGAAATGACGGGCGGCGCCCCATAGGCCGCTGCACAGAATCTTGCGGTCGCCCGCTTCGATGTATTCGGGCTCGATGAGCCCGAGAAACTTGCGTTCGGGCCAACGCTTGAAGGTGTATTTCTGCAGGCTGGCGCCGCGCGAAATGCTCCATCCGAACAGGAACAGCGCAATCGTTCCGATATGCCAGACATACGTCCACAGGGACGAAAATCCGGGGTCCGGATATGCGGCCAAGCCCCACAACGGGAGAATGAACAGCCACCCGTAGACCACGAGTCCGCCCCAGAACATCTTGAAGCCGAGTTTCTCGTGGATCAGATCGTAGGTGTAGAGCTGGACGCGCTCGAAGATGAAATAGTCCAGTATGTAGAAGGTGAAGAACGCCGCATACAGGAAGACGCCCGGATTGGCGTTTTCGCCGAAGCGCTCGTAATGGTACGCGGCCCCGGAGAGCGCGTTGAGCGAAAACATCGCCCCGCCGACGACATAGAAATACATCTTTACGTCGAAGCGGTTGTCGAGGAACGACAGCTCCTGGGCCCGTCCGACCCACAGGTCCGCGATGGGATTTTTCGTCTTCCCCCGCGGCTGGCTGTAGACCGCTACGACGGTGAAGATTGCGGTGAAAACCGTTCCCCCGGCCACAGCATAGATCGAGGACCGGTAGAACCAGTCGCGCGGCATCCCGGTGAGCTCGAAAGCCCACACGATCAGCGCGAGCGCAAACACCGGAAGACCGTTCAGCCGATAGGTGCGGGGCTCACCGGTCTGCGGATCGACGACGTAGCCGGGAACGCGCCGTCCCGGCAAAATGATCTGCGCCAGGAAAAACACCGCGAAGATCGCCAGAGGGGTAAAGAACCCGGCGATCGCTTCCGTCCGGGACAGCTCGAAAAGGTGGCCGATGCCAAGCCACTCAATCATGACCGAACACCCCTTCCCGGAGGTTGTCCCGGTATTGCGGACAAGTTATTGCGTACAACTTATTGCGGACAGGTTATCGCTCTTCCGATTCACAGCAGCCCGCCGTTATCGCCGGGCAACGATGAACAGGCGCTTGAAGGGGAACAGCGTCCGGCCGTCCGGGCCGGGCGGGTAGGCGGCGGCGACCCGGGCGCGGTAGGCGGCCTCGAAACCGCTCCGCCGGTCGCCGTCCAGTGCGTCCAGCATCGGCTTCAGCCAGGTCCCCTTGGTCCACTCCGCCACCGGGTTCTCGCCTTCCAGCTGCTGGAAGTAGGTCGTTTCCCACAGGTCGATATCCGACATCAGCGGCGCCAGCACTTGCTGGTAAAATGCCGGCTCGTGTACCGGCGCGGGCTTGAGCATCGGCTCCAGGATTTCGATCCACGGCCCCTCGCGCGCCGCGTCGGCCATGGCGGTGTGGGACGGTTCGCCGAAATTGCGCGGCATCTGCACCGCCAGCACGCCGCCCGGCGCCAGATCGCCGGCGAGCTTCGGAAACAGCGCCGCGTGATTCGGCAGCCAGTGCAGCGCCGCGTTGGAATAGATCAGGTGCGGTGGCCGTTCCGGCGTCCAGGCCGCGATGTCGGCCTGCCGCCAGCCGACCTCCGGCAGCGCTTCCGCCGCCTTTGCGAGCATGGCGGCCGAGCCGTCGATCCCGGTGACCGCAGCGTCCGGCCAGCGCCGCGCCAGCCAACGGGTGACGTTGCCGGCGCCGCAGCCCAGGTCGACGACCGTCTCCGGCTGCGCCAGATCGACCCGGCCGAGCAGGTCGAGCGCCGGGCGCAGCCGGTGGCCGGCGAAGCGCAGATACTGCGCCGGATCCCATGCGTCCGTCCTTTCAGCCGTCACCGCCATGCCCCGCGCCGGAGCCGATTCGAGCCGCCGGGGGTCAGGCATGTCATGATTTGTCATGAAATGTCATGTTCCGCCGCGATGGCCGCGCCGCTCGCTTTGCATTCCTGCCCCATTTTTGCCGCAATTCGCTAAGACAGACCGTTCTATATACAGTGTTTTTTTGCACGCCGTCCTTATCCGTCCGAAGCCCAATTGCCGAACCGGGCCGCCGGAAGCCGCCGGCCAAAGACGCAAATTTGTTCATATAATGTTCCAGTGCGGTTGTCAAGGCTTTTCCTGCATCTCCGTCCGGCCGCCGGGCCGGGGCGGCCCCTGCGGACGGGGATGGGCCGCGCCGCCGCCCCGCTTTTCGCCTTTTCCGGGTTGCGCGGAGACCTCTATCATGGCGCGCGGCAAGGGGATGCGCGATGGGCGGCTACGATCTTTTCATGGAGGATTTCAAACCCGGCGACCGGTTCGTCACCGAGGGCGAAACGGTGACCGAGAGCCAGGTGATCGATTTCGCCATGCAGTGGGATCCGCAGCCCTACCACACCAATGCACGCCACCCCCGCACCGAGGCCCAGGGCGGCCTGATGGCGAGCGGCTTCCACACGGTCTGCATGACCTTCCGCCAGTTCCAGATGGACGGCACGATCGGCGCGGCGGCGCTGGCGAGCCCCGGCATCGACAAGCTGCGCTGGCTCAAGCCGGTCCGCCCGGGCGACACGCTGCATGTCGTATCGGAAGTCATTTCGGTCCGCCGCTTCGAGTCCAAGCCCGACCGCGGCGCGGTCGCCATGCTGCACCGCACGGTCAACCAGGACGGCGCCGACGTCTTCTCCTGCGAATGCACCCACATTTTGCAATGCCGGAACGGGGGCGAAAAGCGGCAGTCGCCAACATGACACTCATGGCCCCGGAGCCCGTCCGTCAACCCGAAGCCGGTTGACGCGAACGCAGCGTGCGGCGGATTCAGCCGAACGCATCGCCACGATGACGCCCGAATTTAATTGATTCGGACCCATATTTACGGAATTATGGGTCCATGAAAACGACTGTCGAACTTCCCGACGTCCTGTTCCGGCAGGCCAAGGCGCTCGCCGCCGCCCGTGGCATTACCTTGCGGCGTTTCTTCACCGAAGCGCTGGAAGAGCGACTCCGGCCCCGTACGCAGGGGGGCCGCGCCGACGACAGGGAACCGCCATGGATGGCCGGGTTCGGCGCGCTGTCCGATCTCTCGGATGAAAACCGCCGCGTCCTCGCGTCGATCGAGGAGGAGTTCGAGAGGCTGCCGCTCGAAGACCGCGCGTGATCCTCGACACGAACGCCTTGTCCGCATGGGCGGAGGGCCGCGCCGCGGTCGAGGCCCCGCTTCGTGCGGCCGCCCGGCTGATCGTGCCCAGCGTCGTTCTCGGCGAGTATTTCTTCGGCATTCGCCGGTCGCGTTATCGAGGCCGTTACGAGGACTGGCTGGCCCGCTATCTGCCGCTGACAGAAATTGCGGCCGTCACTTCGGCGACGGCCGATTCTTACGCCGATATCCGCCTGGAACTAAGACGGCTCGGCGCGCCCATACCGCCGAACGATGTCTGGATCGCGGCGCTCGCCCGGCAGCACGGATTTCCGGTCTTGAGCAACGATAACCATTTCGACGTCGTCGATGGTGTCAGTCGGATCGCTTTCTGATCTGCAACCGGTTTCCGCAATGCCGGAATGATTCCGGGCGTTGATCTGGATTTCCTGCGCCGCCCGTCAGCCGTCCAGAAGGTTGAGGCAGCGCAATCCGGGATAGATCGCAAAGCCGCGGTCGAGAGTCACCCATTCGCAGCCGTGCTCGATGGCAAGGGCCGCATGATAGGCCTCCGGCAGCCGGTTGCCCGTCAGCCGGAGCGCGGCGGCCATGCTGCGGAAGATGCGCCAATGGCCGTCGCCCGGGCGCAGCGCCGCGGTTCCCGGCTGGGCGAGCAGGGCGTCGACGAACGCGACAGCGGTTTCGGCGGGCGTGGGCGGATGGAACACCCGCGGGTGCGTCAGAACCCGGAGCGCGCCGCTGAGCACGAGTTCGGACAGGCCGACGCCTTCCCGGCCCGACGTGGCTTCGACCAGCCATCGGCGGCACGGCCCGTGATGGGCCGCGTCCTCGCGAAACGCGCTTACCAGCACATTGATGTCAGGACTCTGCATCCATGATGTCCTGAAGCGCTGCGTTGTCCGTCAGGTCCGCGCCCGGCTGGACGCCCTGGCCGCGAAACTTCGGGATCGGCGGCGCATAGGGCGCCGGGGCCGGGCCGGCGAGAAACGTGCGAAGCGCCTGCTCGAAGATCTCCTTCAGGCTCTTGCGCTCGCGCGCCGCGCGGGCCTTGGCCGCCCGCAGCAGCGTGTCGTTGATATCGATCGTCGTCCTCATGTGGGAAAGCATACTATTAAATATGTTTTCACACAACACATGTCGAGCATCCGCCGATGGGCGAAGACCTGCGTGACCGCGTCGGTCTTCGTTGACGCCGACCTCCCGGTCTTCCGGGAAGTCGGTTCAGCGTCCTCCCGCCTTGCGCTCGGTATAGCCAGAGGGGATGGCGAACAGGGACGGGTCGATCGGGCCGCGGCGCAGGTTGCGGAGGGAGATATCGACCGGCCCTTTCGGCGTCCGGCCGGCGGTCCGGATCATGATGTTGTCGTCGGTCAGCCAGACATGGCCTTCGAAGGCGGTGCCGGCAGCGGTGCGGGTTTTGAGCGCAAATCTGGTTGCGGCGATGCCCCGTATCCGGTCGGGGCCGAGGCGCTCCAGCCCGCCGCGCGCAGCGGTCAGCCGGTCCGCCATGGCGTCGGCATAGGCGCCGGCCGGCAGGTTCACGAACTCCCGCCGGCGCGGCAGCAGGATAACGGCTTTCCGCCGCAGCCGGTCGATCACGGTCGCGACCCGGGGATCGGGCCAGGGCACATCCATGCGCAGGCGGGCGACGCCGTAGTGGAGGCGGATGCGGACGACGCGTTCGCCCGGCCGTTTCACGATCAGGTCGCCGGTGAACGGCACCTTTGGCCGGCGCACGGCATCTTCCGCCGCCCGCCCGGCGTCGGCAGCAACGACCGACAGCACCGCGCCGAACGCCGCCGCGCCGAACGCCATCGCACCGGCTTTGCGCCACATCGCGGGATGCCCGTTCCCATCGTGCCGTTGCAGAGCACGCCTCCGCTCTCGATGCGCCCGCAGCTATTTCTTCAGCGGCGGCAGTTTCCGGTAGCCCGCCGGCACCGCGAACAGGGTGGGGTCGACCGGACCGATCTTCAGGTTTTTCAGCTCCAGGGTCAGCGGCTGCGTCTTCGAGCCCCGCATCACAGTGCCCGCCATCCTGACGACGATGCGCTGCTTCGTCGCCCAGGCGAGGCCGTTGAACCGGTCGCCCGTCACGGTTTCGCTCGCGACCCGGTATTTTGCGACCGGCCTTCCGGCCATCGTCTCGTCGGCCAGTTTCTCGCGTCTGGACTCCGGGTCGGACAGGCCGAAGTTGAACTGGGGCGCGGTTGCCTCGACCGGGCGCCAACTGCGGCCGCTGAGCAGCAACTGGAACGCCCGCCCGGCCGGCCGGTCGTAGACCATCGCGACGATTTCCTTGCCCGACTTGAATTCCAGGCGCTGTCTCTGTGCCGTGTAGTAGAGCCGCGCGGTGCGCGACCGGCCGCGGTCGTCGGTGAAGACCATGTCGGCCCTGTAATCGACCGTGGGCGGCCCCCACGAACCGCGGTTCCCGTCCTGCGCTTCGGCCGCGGCCGGGATCAGCAGGACGGCAACGGCAAAGACGCGCCGAAGGATCATGCGGCGACGGCCGGTTCGGCAGCGGCGTAGCCGCCGTACAGGTCGAGTATCCGGCCGCGCCAGGCAAGCACCGGATCGTTCGCGCGCAGCAGTTCGCAATCGCTGGTGACCCGCGCAAACTGCAGCATTCCGAAAATACAGTAGTCGGCATAATGCGGCCGGTCGCCGGTCAGGAAGGGCTGGCGGCCGACGATCCGGCGGACCGGGACCATGGCGGCCCGGAAGCGGCCGACGAAGTCGTCCCTGTCCGGGCGCAATTCCTCGAAGCTGCGCCGCATCATCTCCTCGCGGGACGATTTGAAATAGGCGCGGTCGGCTTCGACGGTCCACTCGTGGATGTCGTAGACGATGGCGTTGGCGATCGGCGGCAGCATCGCCGTGTCGGCGAATTCGTTGGCGAAGCGCGCAAAGGCCTTGCCGTCCGGGCTGCCGAAAAGGCTGGGGGCCTCGGGATAGGCCTCTTCGAGATATTCAGCGATAGCCCAGCTGTCTCCGATACCGCTTTCGCCGTCCTTCAGTGTCGGCACCCGCTCGGCGCCGGCAAAGGCAACCTTGTCCTTTATTTCGGTGAAGGTGCAGGGCTCGGTCTCGAAATCGAGGCCCTTGTGTTTCAGCGCCATCTTGGTCTTCCAGCAATGCGGGCTGAAGCGCCGGTCGCCCGCGCCGGCGAGATCGTAGAGAATTCGGGTCATGGCATGCCTTTCGTCGGTCGGCGCCGGGGCAACGGCTCCGGCAATCTCGAACATTCGGTTCAGGGTTTCACATAGGTCGGTCCTGCGGCCGCTCAACCGGTCGGAACGCCGCCGAACGGGCTGGCGCCGGCTACCGGCAAAGCGCCGGATGTTGCCCGGTGCGGCCGGCCCCGACCTGTCCGCAAACGGCGCTTGCGGCACATTGTCAGCGCGTCCGCAGCCCGTTTGACCGGTTCCCGGCCGCCCCATACCGTCTACGCCGTTTGTCGACCGTCGACCGTCCCGTCAGCCGGCCCGTCAGCCGGCCCGGTTGAGGCGACGGCGCCGCGCCGCGAGGCAGCCATGACAGTACAGCGCGCAAAGCCCGCCGTGCGGCCGGGCAACCCGAATTTTTCCTCCGGCCCGTGCGCCAAGCGTCCCGGCTGGTCGGTCGAGGCGTTGCAGAACGCCCTGCTGGGGCGTTCCCACCGTTCGGGCGAGGGCAAGGCGCGGCTCAAGGAAGTTATCGACCGGACGCGGGCCGTCCTGGGCATTCCCGAAGAGTACCGGATCGGCATCGTCGCAGCGTCGGATACCGGCGCCGTCGAAATGGCGATGTGGTCGATGCTGGGGGCTCGCCCGGTGGACATGCTGGCCTGGGAGAGTTTCGGCAAGGGCTGGGTCACCGATGTCGCCAAGCATCTGAAGCTGGACGACATGCGTCTGATCGAGGCGCCCTACGGCGAACTGCCGGACCTGGCGCTGGCCGATCCCGCGCATGACATTGTGTTCACCTGGAACGGCACGACCTCCGGCGTGCGCGTACCGGACGGCGACTGGATCGATCCCCTGCGCGGCGGCCTGACGATCTGCGATGCAACCTCGGCGGTCTTCGCAATGGAACTGCCGTGGGACAAGCTGGATGTCGTCACCTGGTCCTGGCAGAAGGTGCTGGGCGGCGAGGCCCAGCACGGGATGCTCGTGCTCAGCCCGCGCGCCGTCGAGCGGCTGGAGACCTACCTGCCGCCCTGGCCGCTACCGAAAATCTTCCGGTTGACGAAGAACGGCGCCCTGATCGAAGGCGTGTTCGAGGGCGAGACGATCAACACGCCGTCGATGCTGTGCGTCGAAGACGCGCTGGATGCCTTGCGCTGGGCGGAAGGGATCGGCGGGCATGCCGCCATGGCCGCCCGCGCCGAGGCCAATCTGGCCGCCATGGCCGGGTGGGTCGACGCGTCTCCGGCCTTCCGCTTCCTGGCCGAAGACCCCGCGATCCGGAGTTGCACATCGATATGCCTGGCCTTCGCCGACCCGGAGGTCGCCGGCCTGCCGGAGGCGGTGCAGAGGGATTTTGCCAAATCGATCGCCGGCCTGCTGGCGGCCGAAGGCGTCGCCTACGATATCGCCGCCTACCGGGATACCCCGCCCGGTCTGCGCATCTGGGGCGGCTCGACGGTCGAAGCCGCTGACATTTCAGCGCTTTTACCCTGGCTCGACTGGGCATATGGTGAAGCGGCCGGCCGGCTCGGGGCAGCCGCCTGAAGGCCCGTCGGCCGGCCCGGCCGCCCGTTCCGCTCTAACCCGAATCACGGCGAAATCATGCCTTCAGACACGCCAAGGGTGCTGATCTCCGACAAGATGAGTCCGCGTGCGGCGGAAATATTCCGCCAGCACGGCGTCGACGCAGATGTCAAACCCGGCATGACGCCCGACGAACTGAAGAGCGTCATCGGCGACTATGACGGGTTGGCCGTCCGGTCGGCCACCCGGGTGACCAGCGAGATTCTCGATGCGGCTGCCAGGCTGAAAGCGATCGGCCGGGCCGGCATCGGGGTCGACAATATCGATGTCAATGCTGCGACCTCGAAGGGCGTGCTGGTGATGAACACGCCGTTCGGCAATTCCATTACCACGGCCGAGCATGCCATCGCGCTGATGTTTGCGCTGGCCCGGCAAATTCCCGCCGCAGACATGAGCACCCAGGCCGGGAAGTGGGAGAAGTCCCGCTTCATGGGCGTGGAGCTGACCGGCAAGGTGCTGGGCGTCGTCGGTTGCGGCAATATCGGCTCGAACGTCGCCGAGCGGGCCCGCGGCCTGAAAATGCAGGTGATTGCCAGCGATCCCTTCCTGTCGCCGCAGCGCGCCCGCGAAATGGGTGTCGAGAAGCTGGAGGTCGACGAACTGATGCAGCGCGCCGATTTCATTACCCTGCACACGCCGCTGACCGACGGCACCCGGCATCTGATCGATGCCGCTGCGATCGGCCGGATGAAGCCGGGGGTGCGGATTATCAACTGCGCCCGCGGCGGCCTGATCGACGAAGACGCGCTGAAGGCGGCGCTGGACGAAGGCCAAGTCGCCGGCGCCGCCCTCGACGTCTTCGAAATCGAACCGGCGCGGGACAGCCCGCTCTTCGGCTCCGAAAAGGTCATCGCGACGCCGCATCTCGGCGCCTCGACCGAAGAGGCGCAGGAGAATGTCGCCGTCCAGGTCGCAGAACAGATTTCCGATTACCTGCTGAACGGCACGGTGACGAACCCGATCAACATGCCGGCGGTGTCGGCCGAAGAGGCCTTCCGGCTGCGCCCCTATGTCGAACTGACGCGCCAGCTCGGCAGCTTCGCCGGCCAGATCACCGAGAGTTCGCTGGTTGACGTGAAAATCCGCTACGAAGGCCAGGCGGCGAACCTCAATATCCGTCCCTTGACGGCATCGCTGCTCACCGGCCTGCTGGCGCCGCACTATGGCGGGATCAACCCGGTCAACGCGCCCCATCTCGCCCGGGAAGAAAATATCGCGGTGACCGAGGAAACCGACGAACGGGTCACCGACTACCAGACGCGGATCCACCTGGCGATCACGACCGAAAAGCGCCGGCGCTCGATCGCCGGCACCCTGGTCCACGGCGACCAGCCGCGCATCGTCGAGATCGAAGGCATCCAGATGGAAGCCACGCTCAGCAAGGTCGTCCTGTTTGTCCGCAACCGGGACAAGCCGGGCATGATCGGTTCGCTGGGCAAGATGCTGGCCGACGCCGGCGTCAACATCGCGACCTTCCATCTCGGCCGATCGGAGCCCGGCGGCGACGCCATGGCCCTGGTGTCGGCCGACAGCGACATCACGGAGCCGATCCTGATGCAGCTCTGCACCCTGCCCCATGTCAAACAGGCGAAGGTCCTGCGCTTCTAGCCGCCAGCCCTCCCGGCGCCCGGCGCGTCCGAACGATCCCATGGCGAATTCCGACAACAGAGGCCTTCTGCCGGCCGGCCTGCGCGATGTCCTGGCGCCGGACGCCGCGCACGAATCCGAGATCGTCGAGCGGCTGCTCGGCACGTTCGCCGCGTGGGGCTACCGCCGGGTCAAGCCGCCGCTCGTCGAGTTCGAGGCATCCCTGCTCGAAGGCGCCGGGGCGGCCATGGCCGGCGAGACGTTCCGGCTGATGGACCCGGTCAGCCAGGCGATGATGGGCGTGCGCGCCGACATGACCCTGCAGATCGCCCGGATCGCGGCCAGCCGGCTCAAGGCGGAGGCGCGACCCCTGCGCCTGTCCTATGCCGGCGACGTCCTGAGGGTGCGCGGTTCGCAATTGCGCCCGGAACGGCAGTTCGTACAGGTCGGCGGCGAACTGATCGGCGCGGCCGGCCCGGCGGCGGACACCGAAGTCATCCTGATGGCTGTCCGGGCCCTGCGCGACATCGGCCTCGACCGGCTGTCGGTCGACCTGACCTTTCCGACCCTGATCTTGAGCCTGTGCCGGTTCCTGGACATTGCGGACGGCCGGGAAGCCGCGGTGCGGGCGGCGCTCGACAGCAAGGACCGCCACGCCCTTGCCGCGGCGCTGGGCGAAGACCGGGCCGGCCGCGCGGCCTTTCTGGCGCTGCTCGATGCGACCGGGCCGGCCGGGCCCGGCCTTGCATTGCTGGAGAAGGCCGGATTGCCCGCCGAATCCCGGTCCGATATCGACCACCTGGCCGATGTGGCGGCTCGGCTTCGCGCCGCCGCGCCCGATCTGGCTCTGACCGTCGATCCGGTGGAATATCGCGGTTTCGAATATCACACCGGCATCGGATTTACCGTCTATCGCAACGGCAGCCGGGGCGAGATCGGCGCCGGCGGCCGCTA
Organism: Rhodospirillaceae bacterium Spongia-Bin9; assembly: GCA_900197615.1. Classification (GTDB taxonomy): domain Bacteria; phylum Pseudomonadota; class Alphaproteobacteria; order Bin65; family Bin65; genus Bin65. The sequence goes on along the minus strand of FZLR01000018.1, from coordinate 23,868 downwards.
TCTGGCCGGCTCCGGCTTCGCCGACCGGGAGATCGAGCCGGCGACCGGCTTTACCCTGTTTCTGGATACCGTCATCCGCAGCCTGCCGGCGCCGCAGGAGTCGCCCCGATTGTATGCGCCCCACGGGACGCCGCCGGAAACCGTCGACGTCCTGCGCCGGGACGGCAGCATCGTCGTTGCCGGGCTGGAGCCGGCCGGTGACATCGACGCCGAAGCCCGGCGGCTCGGTTGCGAAGCGGTTCTGGACCGGGGGGCGCCGCGCGCCGTCGCCGCAGGCGCGCGGGCAGCGGAAGCGCCGGAGTAGGCCATGGCGAACGTCGCAGTCGTCGGCAGCCAGTGGGGCGATGAGGGCAAGGGCAAGATTGTCGACTGGCTCTCGGAGCGCGCCGATGTCGTGGTGCGCTTCCAGGGCGGCCACAATGCCGGCCATACGCTGGTCATCGACGGCGTTACCTACAAGCTGAGCCTGCTGCCGTCCGGCATCGTGCGGCCGGGCAAGCTCTCGCTGCTCGGCAACGGCGTGGTGATCGATCCCTGGGCATTGCTGGAGGAGATCGACACCGTGACCGCTCAGGGTGTGGCGGTCGATCCCGAGCGGTTGCGCATTGCGGAAAACGCCGCGTTGATCCTGCCCCTGCACCGGGAGCTCGACAATCTGCGCGAAGCGGCGAGCGGAAGCCGACGGATCGGCACCACCGGCCGCGGCATCGGCCCGGCCTACGAGGACAAGATCGGCCGCCGCGCCATCCGGGCCGGCGACCTGGCGCATCCGGAGGTTCTGCGCAGCCGGATCGGCCGGGCCCTGCAGCATCACAACGCCCTGCGCGCCGGCATGGCGGCGGCGCCGGTCGACGGCGACGCCCTGTTCGACACCATGATGGAAATCGCGCCGCGGATCGCGCCGTACCTGGAGCGGGTCTGGGAGCGGCTGAACCGGCTGCGGCGGGATGGCAAGCGCATTCTCTACGAGGGCGCCCAGGGCGCGATGCTCGATGTCGATCACGGCACCTACCCCTTTGTCACCTCGTCGAACACCGTGGCCGGCCAGGCGGCGATCGGCAGCGGCCAGGGTCCGGGCGCGATAGGCTATGTCCTGGGGATCACCAAGGCCTACACCACCCGGGTCGGCGCCGGACCTTTCCCGACCGAACAGGACAACGAGACCGGCGCGCGGCTGGGCGAGCGCGGCCACGAGTTCGGCACGGTGACCGGCCGCCCGCGGCGCTGCGGCTGGTTCGACGCCGTCATGGTCCGCCAGTCGATCAAAATCGGCGGCATCCACGGTATCGCCCTGACCAAGCTCGACGTCCTGGACGGTTTCGAGAGCCTGAGAATCTGCACCGGCTATCGGCTGGACGGCGCGCTGATTCAGCATTTTCCGTCGAGCGAGAACGAACAGGCGGCGGTCGAGCCGGTATGGGAGGAGATCGAGGGCTGGTCCGGCAGCACGAGGGGCGCGCGTTCCTGGGCCGACCTGCCGGCGACGACGGTAAAATACGTCCGCCGTATCGAAGAATTGATCGAAACGCCGGTCGCGCTGCTCTCCACCAGCCCGGAAAGGGACGATACAATCCTGGTGCGCGATCCCTATGCGGATTGACGCAAGACGGTTGCCCGGCGGCTACCGCGGCCCGTACCCTGCACCCCGGTTCCTCCCGGCGTTCCGGCGATCGCGGACAGGCATCCGCCGCCTTTCATAAGGGTTCCTGCATGGCGCGAAGACTGATCGGCAAGACGGCATTGGCGGCGTTGGTCGCGACCGCCCTGGCCGGCCCTGCGGCGGCCCAGCGGGTCGACGACGCGCGGACGGTATCCTTTGTCCCCGCCGCCAAACAGGCTCGGGTGGCGGCGCTGGCGCGCGCCTTCATGCGCGCAAAGGGCATCGGGGGGATGTCGATCGGCATCGGCGGCAACGGCAAATTGCTGCTCGCGACCGGTTTCGGCGAGGCCCGGCCGGGTTTGCCCTCCGGCAGGAACACGATCTACCCGATCGGCGAAATCACCCAGCAGTTTACCGCCGCCGCCCTGCTGTGGTGGCAGGACCGGCGGTATCGGAATGCCGGCCCGGTCCGGGTCAACGATCCGGTCAACGAGTATTTCTTCGGCGTCGCCCACTGGCAAGGCATGAAGCTCGGCCACCTGCTTACCCATACGTCCGGCCTGCCGCTGCTGACCGACACCGTGTTTTTCGAGGAGCGGCTCTATTCCAGCATCAAGGCCCACCGGATTCTCGATTTCATCAAGGGCCGCGATCTCGCTTTCGACCCGGGAAAGAAATTCCAGCCCAGCCGCTCCAACTACTTCCTGATCGCACAGGTGGTCGAGGTCGGGCTGCGCGTGTTCTTCCACGACTATATCCAGACCGAGATCTACGATCTGAACGAGATGACCCGCTCCGGGTTCCTCGGCACCACGCCGCTGGGCCGGCGCGCGCAGGGCTACGAGAAAGGCCGGCCGAGCCGCGAAGTAAACCCGACCATGTTCCTCGGCAGCGCCGATGCGACCTCGACCGTCGTCGACCTGATCGGTTTCGATCGCCAGCTGATGCGCGGGAAACTGTTCTCGGCAGAGGCGAGAGGGGCCATGTTCGGCGGACATATCCGGGCCGGGCAGGGGAACCTGCACTATGGCGCCGGCTGGTATGTCCGCGGCCAGGGCGCGCGACAGGCCTATTTCACCATCGGCCGCATCCCGGGTTTTTCGTCGATCAACAAGATTTACCGGAATACCGCAGCCGGCACGGACCACTATGTCGTCGTCCTGACCAATGCCGACGGCGTGACAGGGCTCGAAGGGTTCGCCGACCGCCTGCTCGAAGCGGCCCGCTGAAGCGTCTGTCGCCGGACGGGAGCGTTTTCGTCCCCGCCGGCGCTCCTATCGGGCGACCTGCTGCTCGATCACCATGTTCTTCATCGCCTTCTGCAGCTTTTCGAAGGCGCGGACCTCGATCTGGCGCACCCGCTCGCGGCTGATGCCGTATTCCTGGGACAACTCCTCCAGGGTCTTCGGCTCTTCCTGAAGCCGGCGTTCGGTGAGGATGTGGCGCTCGCGCGGGTTCAGCATCTTCATCGCTTCGGCCAGCATGGCCTGGCGAATCTGCAATTCCTCGCGGTCGGCGACGATCGTCTCCTGGCTCTCCTGATTCTCGTCGACCAGCCAGTCCTGCCATTCGCCGCCGGATTCGCCGTCGTTGCGCAGGGGCGCGTTGAGGGAATTGTCCGGCGCGGCCAGGCGCCGGTTCATGTTGATTACCTCTTCCTCGGAGACCTTCAGCTCGGTCGCGATCTTCTTGACGTTGTCCGGCGACAGGTCGCCTTCTTCCAGCGCGTCCAGCCGGCTCTTCATCTTGCGCAGGTTGAAGAACAGTTTTTTCTGCGCTGCCGTGGTGCCCATTTTGACGAGCGACCAGGAGTGCAGGATGTATTCCTGGATCGAGGCCCGGATCCACCACATGGCGTAGGTCGCGAGGCGGAAGCCGCGCTCCGGGTCGAAGCGCTTGACCGCCTGCATCATGCCGACATTGCCTTCGGAGATCAGCTCGGCGACCGGCAGGCCGTAGCCCCGATAGCCCATGGCGATCTTGGCGACCAGGCGCAGATGGCTGGTGACGAGCCGGTGCGCGGCCTCGGTATCCTCGCGGTCGCGCCAGCGGGTCGCCAGCATGTATTCCTCTTCCGGTTCCAGCATCGGGAACCTGCGTATCTGCGCCAGATAGGCAGACAGGTTCCCGTCCCGTCCAACGGAGGGGATCGCCGGCAATGTTGCGATCGCCGTGGATGCCGCCATTTTCGTTTCGCCTTGCTTTCCTCCGGGCACTCGCGCCGGTGGGATGCCGGCTTTTTCTTGCCCACCTGGTATTTGAGGATTGGCGCCTGTCTTTTCAAGATCGGTCATAAAATGCGAAACTCATTGCTCCGCAGCAGGTTGCCCGGCATTTTTTAACGGTTTCAAGGCAGACACCAGTGCCGCGATGTCCTGCGGCAATGCTGACCGGAAGGACAGGGCCTCGCCGCTCGCCGGATGGACGAAGCCGAGGACGGTCGCATGAAGCGCCTGGCGCCCGAAGGTTTCCACGGCAACGGCCGGCGGCGTATCCCGCCAGGGTTGCGGCAGGTGCCGCCGGCCGCCCTAGAGATAGTCGCCGACCAGCGGATTGCCACGGTGCGCCAGATGCACCCGGATCTGGTGGGTCCGCCCGGTCGCCAGCCGGCATTCGATCAGGCTGAAAAGTCCGCCATGGCGTTCCATTACCGTGTAGTACGTTCGGGCCGCCCGTCCTCCGTCGCGCCTGACGGCCATTCGCGTGCGGTGGGCGGGATCGCGGCCGATTTCGGCGTCGATCCGGCCGGAGAGCGGCCGGGGCTCGCCCCAGGCCAGCGCCGTGTAGCGCCGCTCGATGCTGCGTTCGGCGAACTGGGCCGCCAGGCCGGCGTGCGCGGCGTCCGATTTCGCCGCCACCAGGAGGCCGGACGTGTCCTTGTCGATGCGGTGGACGATGCCGGGGCGGGCGACGCCGCCGATACCCGACAGGCTCTCGCCGCAATGTGCGAGCAGGGCGTTGACCAGGGTGCCGTCCGGGTTGCCCGGTCCCGGATGCACGACCAGGCCGGCGGGCTTGTCGACCACGATGAGATGATCGTCCTCGAAAGCGACCTCCAGCGGCATGTCCTGCGCCGCGGGCCGGGCGGGCGCCGCCGGCGGCACATCGACCGTAAAGCGCTGGCCGGCCGCAACCTTCATCGAGGGCGTTGCAACGACCTGGCCGTCGCCGTCCTTCACGGCGCCCTGCTTCACCAGCGCCTGGATGCGGGTGCGGGACAGGCCGTCGAGCGCCGCCGCCAGAACGGCGTCGAGGCGCAGGCCGGCGGCTGCGTCATCCGCTCTCACCTCGCGCCTCGACACCGGGTCCGGTTCGGCTATTGTCTCGATCTCCAGGAGGTCGTCGTGCATGGGCCGCTTCCAGGCTGGACGGCGTCATCCTATCAGATTGCAGGTCGGACTTTGAGCGTGACGCGTGTGCGTTTGTTGACGGGCGCCGTGATCGGCATGGGAGTGCTGATCCTGATCGGCCTGGTCGTGCTGGCCGTCGGCATCGTCTACAAGGCTGGGGAAGCGGACAGGCAGGAAGCGACGATGGACCCGCGCCGCGAGGCGCCGCCCGCGACCGTCCGGAACATGCGTACGGACCCGGTATCGCTCGGGCTGCCGGCGGCCTCGAAGGTCTTGCGAATGACAGCGGTCGGCGGCGGCGTGGCGCTGCTGGTGTTGCTGCCTTCCGGCGAACAGGTCGTCTATGTGGTCCCGGCCAATCGCAGGCAGCCGCCGTTCAGAATTCACGTCGCCGGCCCGAATGACGGCAAGTAAGCGGATACGATGAACGAACCGACACTGCGGCCGGCGGCAGCCCCGGTCAACATCGAACCGGACGGTTTCGAACCGGTCAATTTCGCTTCCGACAACGTCACCGGAGTCGCGCCGGAAATCATGGAGGCGATCGTCGAAGCCAACGGGCCGCAGGGCGCCTGGCCCTACGGCAACGACGAAGCGACCGGCGGGCTTAACGCGCAATTCTCCGGCCTGTTCGACACGGAGGTGAGCGTCTATCCGGTCGCCACCGGAACCGCGGCCAACGCCCTGTGCCTGAGCCTGGTCGCCCAGCCCTTCAACACGGTCTATTGCCTGAAGCACAGCCACACCTACGAAGACGAGGGCGGTGCGCCGGAATTCTACACCAACGGCGCCAAGCTGGTGCCGGTGCCCGCTACGGACGGCAAGATGACCGCGGCCGCCCTGGAAGCGGCGATCGGCGAAGTCGGCGGCGGCGGTGCGCGCCTGCCCCATGTCATGGAGGCCGCCGCGGTCTCAGTCGCCCAGGTCAGCGAATGCGGCACGGTCTACACCGTCGAGGAGATCCGCGATATCTGCGCCGTGGCGCGGGCGACCGGCCTGTTCGTCCATCTGGATGGCGCCCGCTTTGCCAACGCTGTCGCTGCGCTCGGCTGCGAACCGTCCGAGCTCACCTGGCGCGCGGGCATCGACCTCATGTCGTTCGGCGCGACCAAGAACGGCGCAATGGCGGCGGAAGCGGTCGTCCTGTTCAACGAAGACCTGGAAGACACGCTGAGCCGCCGGCGCATGCGCGGCGGGCACCTGTTTTCCAAGATGCGCTTCGTCTCCGCCCAACTGGCCCGGTATGTCGAAGACAGGCTGTGGCTGCAGCTTGCGGCCAATGCCAACGCCATGGCAGAGCGGCTGTCGGCCGGTCTGTCGGAGATCGACGAGGTGGCGATCGAATATCCGGTCGACGCCAACCTGATCTTTGCGACGGTTCCCGGCGATACGGCGGATCGTCTCCGCGATGCCGGGTTCGATTTCTACGACTGGGGCGATCCGGACCGGCCGAGCATCCGGCTTGTCTGCGCCTTCAACACCGATGCCGACGACGTCGACCGCTTCGTCGAGGCCGCCCGGGGATAACGCCGCCGGCCTGCCGCGCGGCCCGTTGCCGGCGCCTGTCGGCGTCCGGAGCGGCTCGATTCTGCCATCCGCCGTGCGAACGATGGAGGATGAATCCCGATTTCAGGGGTAAGCCGGGATTTAATAGTTCACCCGCGCCGTTTATGCGCTAGGATTTTCCCATTCGGCGGACCGCGGCTGCGTCCCGGTCCGCTGGCCAGGCGCGCGGACATTGCCGGGCGCAAATAATCAGTTCCACACGGAGGTTACTGGAGGAACCATGTCAACCACGATCAAGCTCGTTGCCGCCGCCGCTGTCGCCGCCCTGGCGTTTTCAGGGACGACGACCGGCGCATCGGCACAGAACCAGCGTTTCATCAGCATCGGCACCGGCGGCGTGACCGGCGTGTACTACCCGACCGGCGGCGCGATCTGCCGTCTCGTCAACCGGATGCGCAAGAAAACCGGCATCCGCTGCTCGGCCGAATCGACCGGCGGTTCGATCTACAACATCAACACGATCCGCGCTGGCGAGCTGGAATTCGGCGTCGCCCAGTCCGACTGGCAGTACCATGCCTACAACGGCACGTCGAAATTCAAGAAGGCGGGCGCGTTCAAGGATCTGCGGGCGGTCTTCTCGGTCCATCCGGAACCGGTCACGATCCTGGCGCGCGACGGCACCGGCATCAAGAACGTCACCGACCTGAAGGGCAAGCGGGTCAACATCGGCAATCCGGGTTCCGGCACGCGCGGCACATGGGAGGTCATGGAAGCCGCCCTGGGCTGGAAGCGCACGGACCTGAAACTGGCCGCCGCAATGAAGTCGGCCGAGACCGGCGCCGCCATGTGCGACGGCAAGATCGATGCCTATTTCTGGCTGGTCGGCCATCCGTCGGCCCTGACCCAGGAATCGCTGGCGACCTGCGACGCCCATCTGGTCAACGCCACCGGCCCGGCGATCGCCGGCCTCGTCAAGAAATGGCCGTTCTATCGTAGCGCCACCATCCCGGCCGGGATGTACAACAACAAGGCCGACATCAACACTTTCGGCGTCGGCGCCACCTTCGTGACCAGCGCCAAGGTGCCGGCCGAAGTCGTCTATGTCGTCGTCAAGGCGGTGTTCGACAATTTCGGCGCGTTCAGGAAGCTGCACCCGGCGTTCCGGAATCTGAAAGAAAAGGAAATGATTTCGGATTCGCTGTCAGCCCCGCTGCACGCCGGCGCGGCGAAATATTACAAGGAAAAGGGCTGGATGAAATAACAGCCCGAGCGGATTGGCGGGGCCCCTTGCGGCCCCGCCGTTTTTTTTGCTTGCAGCGCAGCGCTTGAGGAGAATAGGCGATGGCCGAAGCAGCCGCGCAACGCGCATCGGCGGAAGAGCTGGTCAGCAGCGTCGACACCGGCGGGCGCGCGCCGACGGGGTGGCAGCGCAACCTGATCCCGGTCATCGCCTTCATCTGGGCGCTCTTCCAGCTTTACATCGCTTCGGCCCTGCCGTTCTCGCTGCAGGAATGGACCGGCCTGCCCTTCGTTGTGCCCAACACCGAAGCGCGCATGATCCATCTGGCCTTCGGCCTGCTGCTCGCCGCCTTTGCCTTCCCGCTGCTGAAACGCGGGCCGCGCCACACTATCCCCTGGTACGACTGGCTGCTGGCGGCGATCGGCATCGCCTCCTGCCTCTATATGATTCTCTACAAGAACGAGCTGGCCGAACGCGCCGGTGTGCCGACGGATACCGACCTCGTCGTCGCGAGTTGCGGCATGATCGTTCTGGCCATCGCCGTGTACCGGGCGCTCGGCCTGCCGCTTGTCATGGTCGCTTCGGTCTTCGTGCTCTACGTCTTCTTCGGCGACGCCAGATGGCTGCCGGACGCCGTCCAGTGGAAGGGCGCGTCCTTCGGCAAGGCGATGTGGCATTTCTGGATGCAGACCGAGGGCGTGTTCGGCGTCGCGCTCGGGGTCTCGGCGTCGCTGATCTTCCTGTTCGTCATGTTCGGCGCGATCCTGGAAAAGGCCGGCGCCGGCAACTTCTTCATCAAGATCGCCTTCGCCCTGCTCGGCGACCGGCGCGGCGGGCCGGCCAAGGCCGCCGTCGTCGCCTCGGCCCTGAGCGGCCTCTACTCCGGCTCTTCCATCGCCAACACGGTCACGACCGGCACCTTCACCATCCCGCTAATGAAGCGCACCGGCTTCTCGCCGGAAAAGGCCGGCGCCGTCGAGGTCGCCTCCTCGACCAACGGGCAGCTGACCCCGCCGGTGATGGGCGCGGCGGCCTTCCTGATCGCCGAATTCACCGGCGTCAGCTACACGGAAATCATCAAGCACGCGCTGATCCCGGCGCTCGTATCCTACATCGCGCTGGTCTACATCGTGCATCTCGAAGCCCTGAAGATGGGGCTGAAGGGCCTGCCGAAACCGTCCACGACGATGACGGTGGCGCAGAAGCTGATCGGTTTCCTCAGCGGGTTCATCGGCATCGCCCTGCTTGGCATCGCGGTCTATTTCGGCCTCGGCTGGATCAAGGTCATTGCACCCGACGCAGCGTTCTTCGTTGTCATGGTGCTGGCGGCAATCACCTATCTCGTCCTCCTGTGGCTGGCGTCGCGCCAACCGGATCTCGTGGTCGATCCGCCGGATGCGCCGATCACCGAACTGCCGCGGGCCGGCGCGACAGCCATCACCGGCCTCTACTACGTCCTGCCGATCGTCATCCTGATCTGGTGCATCGTGTTGGAGCGGCTCTCGCCGTCGCTTTCCGCCTTCTGGGCGACCATGGCGATGATTGCCGTCACCCTGACCCAGCATCCCTTGAAAGCCCTGTTCCGCGGCACCGGCAATATGGTCGGGGCAGTGCGGCAGGGCATTTCCGAGTGCGTCGACGGCATGATCTCGGGTTCGCGCAACATGATCGGCATCGGCGTCGCGACCGGCGCGGCAGGCATCATCGTCGGCACGATCTCGCTCACCGGGGCGCACCAGGTGGTCGGCGAGTTCGTCGAGTTCCTGTCCGGCGGCAGCCTGATCATCATGTTGCTGCTGGTTGCCGTCATGAGCCTGATCCTGGGCATGGGGCTGCCGACCACCGCCAACTATATCGTCGTCTCGTCCCTGATGGCGCCGGTGATCGTGGCGCTGGGCGCCAAGAGCGGCCTGATCGTGCCGCTGATCGCGGTCCATCTGTTCGTCTTCTATTTCGGCATCCTGGCCGACGATACGCCGCCCGTGGGCCTTGCCGCCTTCGCGGCCGCCGCCATCTCGGGCGGCGATCCGATCCGCACCGGCGTGCAGGGCTTTATGTACGACATCCGGACTGCCCTGCTGCCGTTCCTGTTCATCTTCAACACGGAACTGCTGCTGATCGACGTGTCGGCCGGAAAGGCGGTGATCGTTTTTGTCGTTGCGGTTGCTGCCATGATGCTGTTTGCAGCCGCAACCCAGGGCTATTTCTTCGCCCGCAACCGGATCTGGGAGACCGCCATCCTGCTGCTGGTCGCCTTCAGCCTGTTCCGTCCGGGCTTCTGGCTCGATCAGGTTGCCGACGAATATACCGAGCGGCCGGGGAAAGAGATTGTCCAGATAGCGCAAGAAATGCCGGAGGGCGGCAAGCTGCGGGTGACGATTTCCGGGCCCAACTTCAACGATCCGGACCGGATCGACGAAACCACGGCGACCATCCCCTTCGGCAAGGCGGGTCCGGGCCTTGCGCGGCTGCGCGCCGCCGGGCTGCTGGTCATGGTCGAAGAGGGCCAGGCGAAGATGGAAGAGCCGTTGCCGACCAGCCCGCTCAAGTCGCTGGCCAGAAGCTATGACTTCTACGGAGACACGCCGACGACGATCAAGGCGATCCTGGTGCCGAACGAGCGGATGGCGAAGGAAATCTTCTACATCCCGGCGCTGATTCTGCTGATTTTCGTGATCCTGATGCAGCGCCGCCGCCAGACCCAGCCGGCGTTCTGATCGACCGCCGCCGGCCCGCCGCCGGTTACAGCCCGGCCACCGTCTCCTCGACTAACTGGCGGACGACCGCTTCGACAGCAGCCTGGGGTTCCAGCCCTTCGGCAATCCCGGCCTCATAGGTCTGCACCTGCCGCCGGGCGCTCGTGCCGTGGGCCAGGATCGAGCGTGTGCGCTCGATCTCGGTCAGGCAGCCGAAATGTTCGGCGTCCGGCCGGGTCATTTCCAGCAGCTCTTCCAGCAGGTCGGCAAAGGGCACCATGCGCCGGATGCCGAAATCGATCAGCTCGCCGTCGCAGCCGTAGCGCTGGGCTCGCCAGCGGTTTTCCCGAATCAGCATGTTGGCGTAGCGGCGCCAGCGCTGGTTCTGCCGGCGCAGCCGCCACAGCATGCGCAGGATGCAGCGGTAGAGCGCCGCGATCGCCACCGTGTCCGCCAGTCTCGGGCACAAGTCGCAGATGCGCATTTCCAGGGTCGGGAAACGGTTGGACGGCCGGATGTCCCACCAGATCTTCGTCGGCTCGTCGATGATGCCGGCTTCGATCAGCATCTGCACATGGCGGTTGTATTCGCCGAAACTCTCGAACTGCTCGGGCAGGCCGGTGCGCGGAAGCTCATCCCAGACGGCGAGCCGGTAGCTGCGCAGCCCGGTGTCCTTGCCCTGCCAGAAGGGCGATGAGGTGCTGAGCGCCAGCAGGTGGGGCAGGAAATAGGAGACCTGATTCATCAGGTCGATGCGCAGGTCGTCGTCGTCGATCCCGACATGAACGTGCATGCCGCTGATGACCAGCCGGCGGACCACGCCCTGCAGGTCTTCGGCAAGCATGGCGTAGCGGTCCTTCTCGGTCCGCTTCTGCTCGCCCCAGGCGGCGAAGGGATGGGTCGAGGCCGCCATGATGGCGAGGCCGTGTTTCTCCGCGACGCCGGAGACCGTCTTGCGCAGGCGGCGCAGGTCGGCGGCGGCCTCCTGCATCGTGGTGCACACCCTTGTGCCGATCTCGATCTGCGCGCGCAGGAATTCCGGCGCGACCTGGGCGCCAAGCAGGTCTTCGCATTCGGCGAACAGGGCCTCCGGCGGATCGGCGGCGAGGTTGAGCGTCTCCCGGTCGATCAGGAGATATTCCTCTTCGATGCCGATGGTAAAGCTGGGTTCGCTGAGCGCCATGGTGCGATCCTCCTGCGCCCGTCAGGGCGGAGGGAGCCTCTCGAAGGCGGCCTGCAACGCGTCGCCGACGATCCCGGACCATCGCACCGCGCCCGCGGCATCGGCAATCAGATCCTGGCGAATTTCGACCAGCAGGTGCGGCAGGCCCCGCAATTCGCCGTGGCGGTGCACGGTGTAGCCGAAATTGTTGCGCGCGCTGTAGGGCTGGTTGTCGCCGACCGAAACATCGCCGCGCGCCGCCAGCGCCGCCATGAAGGGCAGGGCGATCCGGCCGTCCCGGTTCCACAGCGCGCCGACATGCCAGGGTCGCGCCCGGCCTTCGAACACCGGCGTGAAGCTGTGGATCGAGACGAAGGCGTGGAACGGCGGATCGCGCTCCCGGTCCAGCAGCCGTTCGATCTCGGCATGATAGGGCGTCATGATCCCGTCGGCCCGGGCGGCGGCAGCCAGCGGGTCCAGGTTGCGGTTGCCCGGAATCGGCACGCCGTCGCTGACGCCGACGATCGAGGTTGCGTCGGAAGGGTGGCGGTTGCAGTCGATGACCAGGCGCGAATAGCCGGATTTTACCAGCGGCGCCTCGAACCGGTCGGAGATCAGGTCCGCCACTGCCGCCGCGCCGATGTCCCAGGCGATGTGCTCCTGCAATCGATCCTCGGCGAGACCGAGGGCGCCGAGCGCTTCCGGCACCCGGTTGCTGGCGTGATCGCAGACGAACAGCGTCCGCCCGCGGCCATCGCCGCTCGCCACCGAAAAGGGCGGCGGATCGGCCGGGCCGAGCAGGGCCGGCGCCGCAACGCCGTCGAACACCGTCTGAGCGTGCGCGCCGGACACTCAGCGCAGCTCCCGGCGCCAGGCGCGCAACTGGTCGGTTACGGTCAGCGCCGCCGCCAGCACGTCGCGCACGCTCTCGCCGCTCACGACCGGCTCGCGCCGGGTCCGCACGCAATCGAGGAAGTCCGCACACTCCATCAGGATCAGGTCGGCCTTGTCGTACTGGCGCTGCTCGGCGCCGAAGGTCGGCGGCTCGTCCCGGCCGCCGGTGCGGTTCATGACGACGAGCCGGTTTTCCGCCATGTCGGCAACCATATAGGCATTGCGCTGGAAGACCCGCATGGTGCGCTGGATCTTCGAGCTCACCCGGCTGGCAGTCACCGTCGCGACACAGCCGTTCTCGAAGCCGATCCGGGCGTTGGCGATGTCTTCGGCCGGGCCGACCACCGGCACGCCCACGGCATCGATCCGCGTTATCGGGCTGCGCACGAGGGTCATGATGTTGTCGATGTCGTGCACCATCATGTCGAGGATGACGCTCGTATCCGTGCCGCGGCCGCGATACTGGGAGATGCGCGTGCTCTCGATATAGCCGGGCCGGTCGGCCAGTTTCTTGACATCCTCGATGATCGGGCTGAAGCGCTCCAGATGGCCGACCTGGAGAATGCGCCCGCCGGCCTTAGCCGTGGCAATCAGGTCGTCGGCCTCTTCCAGGGTCTCGCAGATCGGCTTCTCGACCAGCACGTCCCTGCCGGCGTCCAGGCAGCGTTTCGCGATGGCGTGGTGGGTCGTGGTCGGCGTGACGACGCTCACCGCCTCGACCCGGTCGAACACGGCTTCGAGATCTGTCGCAGCTTCGGCGCCGGTCGCGGCGGCGGCCTTTTCCGCCTGCGCGGCATCGGTATCGACGACCGCGACGAGTTCCGCCGAATCCAGCGCGGCGTATTTCCGGGCATGCAGGGCACCGAAATAACCGCAGCCGACAACCGCTACGCGAACCGGGGGCACGCTATCGGAGGAGTCGCTGGTATTTCGGTCGGTTTCAGACAGTATCCTGCTCCCGGCTATATCGCCCGAGCCCGGCGCGCCCGGCGGATACCGGACGATTCACTGCGCGTTGGCGATGGCGACAATCCGCTGCATGGAGCGCAGCACAGGCTTTTCGATCAGCTTGCCCCGGTGAACGACAAGGCCGCCGTCGCCGGCTTCGAAGGCGGCGATGATCTCGCGCGCCCGGGCCACCTCTTCCTCGGCCGGGCTGAAGGTTTCGTTCAGGACCGGAATCTGTTTCGGATGGATCGCGGCCTTGCCGGTAAAGCCGAGGCTGGAACAGCGCCGGGCTTCCTCGCGCAGGCCGTCCATGTCCTCCAGGTCGAGCCATGGCACGTCGATCAGGTCGATTTCGGCGCCCGCCGCGGCATGGACGACGCGGGAGCGGGCGAAGAGCAGATTCTCCCAGTCGATGGTCGTCCGCAGATCGGCCGCCATGTCGATCGCGCCGAAGATCAGCGAGCGCACCCGCTTGCTCGACCGCGCGATCTCGAAAGCCTGGTCGAGCGCCTCGTTGGTCTCGATCATGACGTGCAGGACGGAGGCGGCGCCGGCTTCGCTCAGCACGTCGTCCAGCATGGCGACTTCGCCCAGGCTCTTGACCTTGGCGAGCATGAAGCCGGCGGGCGGGCTGGGCAGATCGGCCAGCGCGGCGACGTCTTTCAGGCCGTCCAGCGAATGCAGGCTGTTGATTCTGACGAGCGTTTCGGGGCCGCCTGCATCCGGCGTGAAATCGCGGAAAATGCTGACGGCGCCGTCGCGTGCCGCGTCCTTGTCGTCCGGCGCCACGGCGTCTTCCAGATCGATGCACACCATGTCGGCGCCGGTATCGAGGGCCTTGAGGCACATGCGCGGCTTGTCCCCCGGCGCAAAGATCATGCTGCGGCGCGGGCGGTAACGGGTTTCGGGCATGGCGACCTGCGGGCTTCGGGATTTGGGCTACGGGCGGCGATGGCCGGCAGGTGTAGAGCATTTGTCCGGACCTGTTAATGCGGCCCTTGATCCATGCCAGTGCCGTCGGGCAAAGGCTAACGGTTCTCCCCCGGCGTCCACAGCACGTCGTCGGCGCCGTCGTCGTTGTGCGCCCGCGCCATGACGAACAGATGGTCGGACAACCGGTTGATATAGGCGATGGCGAGCGGATTGACCGTCTCGTCCTCGGCCAGCGCCGTCATCTCCCGCTCGGCGCGCCGGGCGACGGTGCGCGCAAGGTGAAGCCAGGAGGAAAGCGCCGAGCCGCCGGGCAGGATGAAGGATTTGAGCGGCGGGATATTCGCGTTCATCGCGTCGATCTCCGCCTCCAGCCGGTCGACCTGGGCCTGCGACATGCGCAGGGGCGGCCATTTCGGATTTTCCTCGTGCGGCGTGCACAGATCGGCGCCGAGATCGAACAGGTCGTTCTGGATGCGGGCGAGCGGGGCATCGGCGGTTTCGTCGCCGGCCGCGTGACGCCGCGCCAGGCCGAGGACGCTGTTGCATTCGTCGACAGAGCCATAGGCCGCGACCCGGCCGTCGTGCTTCGGGACCCGCGCGCCGTTGCCCAGGCTGGTCAGCCCCTTGTCGCCGCCGCGGGTGTAAATCTTGTCCAGTTTGACCATAGCGCGCCTAACTCTGATAGACGGCAAACAGCAGAAGCAGAAGGACCACCGCGACCAGTTGCAGGCCGACCCTGGCGCGCATCAGCTTGTTTCCCCATCGGGAATTGGCCTCGCCGCCGCGGCCCATCAGGATGACGCCGGTGAACAGCACCCCGACAACGCCGATCAGGGCGATGACGGTAAGGACGATGAGAACGGTCTTCATCGCGACAGATTAGGCGTGCGACGGGGTCCGCGCCAGCGCGACTGATCGCCCGCTGGCAGCGGATGCAGGCGGAAAATTCCGGGCGCTCCCCTAACGAAGGGATTGGTACGATGCCATATACGACGGACAATGCGGTAGCGGGCAGGATCGTGACAAACCACCGCCGCCAGTCGGGCCGGCGACAACCTGCCGCTGGTCATCAAGCTGCTCGGCTACCGTCGGCACCGGACCACGGCCGACTACATTCATGTAGCCGATGCGCATTTAGCCGAGGGGATGGAGAGCCTCGGAAGCATCATCTCCAGGGCAATGGGTTACGATTGGAGTGTGGAAAACCGCCCATCGCCGGTGAGGTTTTAGTCGTAATCGCTACTCTTAACCAACCAGACCTCAAACGTATCTTTCCAAGTTCACAATAAGCGGCGCACTCAGCGTCCACCCCTCACGCATCAATCGTGGAATCGATCCCCGATATTTCAAATCCACCCAAACAACTCGAACACTGTCGACAATTTCTTGTGTACCTAGAACCCAATTAAGTCCGGCGTCGACCGGCCCAAGGCGACTTTTCCCAAAGCTAAAGCCATCCTCCTTGGGGCAAGAACAAGGGTACAAATCTTTATATACCACATCCGTTACTTATTCCAAAATCTGTCGCTCCTCTTTCGTTGCCGACTTCTCATTCATATTGAAGTCACCGCATAAAACGATTCGCTTTGTTGCGTCGAGATAACAATCTTCATACTTTGTAAAGTCGCGTAAACTGGCTATTCTTATTCGTGTTTTTTACCGGCACATAGATTGATGAGAAAATCAGATCACCAACTTCGACCGTCAATAACCTTGCGCCATCATGTTACCGACCAGGCAAACCGCATTGGAGGATTTTCGGCCGAACCGAGGGTCTTCGAATCAAGATACCAACGCCGAAATCTTAGCAGAAACTTGGCGGAAACGTGACAGCACAGTAGCCGATGCCATTCAATTCTTTTGCAGGCCAACTCTTCGCCGATCCATGGATTTTTCAAAGCGCCACGATATCAGGTTTGCAGCTATCCAGCTAGTGGATCAAATACGGCAATCGCCTGTTTATTCCATTAACAGGCCAAGTCGGAATTCTTAAGGAATCCATATGTCCTCTCGGCGATCGCGCCAAGCATAAATTACCTGTAGAGCCCATAGATGTCGAATAGAGGCTAAATGCCGCTGTGACAGACACTCATGAATCGATCATCTATTGTGTGACAACTTTTACGCCATCTGGCGATAAAGCAGTACTCAGAATCCAGCCTTGTACATCCGAATACTCTGGAAGTGATACACGATAGTGGGGTGAGGGATGGTAGGGTCGGGTTTCCTTGTGTCCGACAACTTCCAAGACGCGAATCGGTGTTCCAGCTGGTAAATATCGAATTCCTTCGAACATTTTTTCCATATTTTTGTAGTCAGCGGCGCGCCTAGATTCTGTGATGGGAGTTTCGTCCTTAATCAATATGTATGTCTTGTTCACTTCCAAGTAGTAAGCGTTTACAATCGAAGGCTCCAATACAGTCACTCCGGGACCAGTCCAAGAACGAGGCAGTTGAATCTCGCTTTTTTTGTCCCATCTGGTATTGAAGTATCTATCTGATTGGCCTTTGAATTTTCTCTTTTCGTAAGGTTTGCCAATTCTATTCCGATATGTGTATGCTGATATTTCAATTTCATCAGCGATATTTGTAACTTTATAGGGAATACCGGCGGCGGACTTTTCATCTAAATTCTTCTTCAGATCTTGAAGCCATTTCAAATCATCAATCAGGATGAAGCGCGGCGACTTCCATTGTTCAAGCCGTTCTCTCTCATTAAAATAGGAGAACAGGGATTTTTCCTGTACTTGTTCCATAATTATTCCAGAATCGGTAACTATCTTCTTGTCTTCAATCCTAACAATAGCGCGGCTTATAGAAACTCGGATGTCTATATGGTCTGGCAACGTCGTGTTCACCGCAAGCCAGATGCCCGCTTTGTTTTTCCTGGAAATCTTGATGGAAAAACTATGATCCTGCACATGTTTGTCGCTATCGTTCACTAAGGCCGATGAATTCGGTCTGACAGTCGCTATTTGTTGTTCCTGCTTTCCCGAAATTGGATCACTGGCTGGCACGCTCGGGCTGGGGTCGGCGTCAGTATCAGATTGAGACGTCTTTCTTGGCTGTTTTTCGGTGGTCGCAGGCGTTGGTTGCAATTTCGACGATTGCGGCTCCGGTGAAGCGTCGGAAAACAAAGTTGCTACCGCGACGAAGCCGACGAAGGATAGGGCAAGAGCGGACAAGGCTCGTTTGCGTGTCCCAAGACCAAGGCGAGCTATAGGACGAATGATGGCGACCAGTGAAACTACCGCGATCAATATGGTTGCTAAGGCCAGTACCGGTTCCAAGAGGCTCATCGGCTTTCCTCTACATCAAAAGCGAAGCAATGGATGGACGAATTCCAAAAATCAAGCCATTTCGCTAGTTGGTCATGAACTTGATTCATGCGAATGTCCTAGCCTGCATCCTTTCGGGGATCACTGCCGCCCAGTTCTCTTGCTTGGGCTTGTTTCTCACCGCCAACCAAGGCGGCGGCCCGCCTTCCCCGCGATTCCATCGGCGGCGGATAAGGTTCAGACCCAATCCGCGTCGCGCAGCGCTCTGGCGTAGCGGCGGCTGACCGGCACCTCGGCGCCGTTCGCCAGAAGGGCGACCGTCCGCCCGGCGCGCCGCGAAACCTTCTTCAGGGCCGTGCGCGCGATCCAGTGCGAGCGGTGGACCTGCATCCCTTCCGTTCCGCCCAGCTCTTTCAGCGCATCGCCGAAGCGCATCAGCACCAGGTCCGATCCCCGGTCGGTGTAAATCTCGACATAGTGGTCGCGCATCTGGAGATGCAGCAGCCGGCCGCGCCGGTCGGCCGGCAGCCGCTCCAGCAGGGGCGCCGCCGCGGCTGTGCCGCCGTCCGAATCGCCGTCCGGCGCTCCCGCCTCCGGCAACTCCGAGAAGGGTGCGCCGCCGGCCTGCCGCATCGGCAGCTCGATGGTGCCCCAGACGATCAGGCCCATCGCGAGATGGATCAGGGCGACGGCAAGGAACAATTCGCCGGTCCACAGCGTCTCGGGCACGGCGTGGGCGAACAGCAACTCGATGGCCACGATGAGCAGCGTCCCCGGCACGGCGGCGATCAGGCTGCCGATCAGGACGCAGGCGATGGCCGGCAAGCGGCCGCTGAGGCGTGTCATCGTCGGCAGGATGCAGGCCAGGGCGACCAGCCAGTTGCCGGCCATCGCGCAGGCCCAATACGCCATTCGCTCGCCGAACGGCATGCGGACATAGGTGCCGAACGGGCCGAGATAGCCCAGGACCAGAATCGCAACGGCAAGCGAGGCCAGGTACCAGCGCATCCGCCGCCAGGTGAACCATTCGCGAAGCGCGAACGGCGTTTCGTGCACCGTTCGCGAAGTTTCCGGCCCGTTTGCGAAGCCGCCGTTGGTCATTGCCGTCCGCCGTACCTACTCCTCGGGTGCAGGATACGCACTCGAACGGGAGTACCCAAGGATGAACCGAAAATCATGCTTCGCCGTCGCGGCGGCCATCGCCGTTTTTTTCGCGCTCGCTGCGCCCGCAATGAGCGACACGGCCCGGGCGGCCGAACTGACGATCGCGGTGAGCGGCGTCAAATCGGCCGAGGGCCGCATCTATGTCGCTCTCCATCGCGCCGCCGCCGGCGTGAAATTCCCCGATATGAAAGGCGCGGTCGCCGGCGCCTGGAGCAAGGCGCAAAAGGGCGGATTTTCAGTCACTTTCGCAGGACTCGCGCCGGGCCGCTACGCCGTCAACGGATTTCACGACACCGATGGCGACGGCGAGCTCGACACCAACCTGCTGGGTGTTCCCACCGAAGGCTACGGCTTCGGCAACGGCGCGACCGGCAGCTTCGGGCCGCCGGATTTCACTGCCGCCAGCATTGCCGTCGAAGGCAAGACCGGCGTCGACCTGCCGATCGGCTACTGAGCCTGTCCGGCAACCGTAACGGGACCGATCCGATGACCGACACGAACATTTCCCGCCGCACTTTCCTCGCCGCTTCGGCGGCTTCCGGGCTGGCCGGCCTTGCGCCCTTCGCACCGGCGCTCGCCGCATCCGGCGACGACTGGGGCGAGACCTTCGCCGCCGCCCTGGAGCGGAACCCGATGCTGCTCGGCTGGAAAACGCCGCCGGACCGGCTCGACGCGAAAGCCCTGACCGTTTCCGGTACATGGCCGGCCGGGCTGAAGGGCCGCTTCTTCCGCAACGGGCCGTCGATCCACGACCGGTTCGGCGAGCGCTACCGCCACTGGTTCGACGGCGACGGCATGATCCAGGAATTCGCCATCGCCGACGGCCGCATCGCCCATCGCGGCCGGGCGATCCGGACGCCGAAACTCGATCGCGAGGATGCGGCCGGCAAGCGGCTGTACAACGGCTACGGCACCCATCTGCCCAAGGCCGCGCCGGTCCGCGGACCGGACGGCATGAACGCCGCGAACATTTCCGTCCTGCATCATGGCGGGGAACTGATGGCGCTGTGGGAAGGCGGCTCGGCCACGCGGCTCGACGAGGCGACGCTGACGGCGCGCGGCTTCAAGAGCTGGAGCCCGCGGCTGAGCGGCGTCCCCTTCTCGGCCCATCCGAAGGTCGATCCGGACGGCACCCTGTGGAACATCGGCTGCAACCTGCTGCCGCGGCCGGCGCTCGTGCTCTACCATATCGACCGGGCGGGCAAGCTGGTGAAGGCCGGGCTGGTCGATGCCGGCCCGATCGGGCTGATCCACGATTTTGTCGTGACCCGGAAATCGCTGGTCATCCTGATCCAGCCCTTCCTGTTCGAACCTGCGCGGGCGGCACGGGCCAGCGTGCTCGATGCCCATGTCTGGAACCCGCAGGCGGAAACCCGGGCGCTGGTGGTCGACAAGGACGATTTCGGCAAGCGCCGCTGGCACGCCCTGCCGGCCTGTTTCGGCTTCCATTACGGCAACGCCTGGGAAGAGGCCGACGGCACGATCCGGCTCGACCATTGCCTCGCCGGCAATCCCGGCATCGTCACCGAGACGCTGCGTTATGCGATGAAGGGCGAGTTCCGGCCCTCGGCGCCGCTGCGCTATGCGCAGATCGTCCTGCCGCCGAAGACCGACGGCCGGATCGCCGGCCGCGGCGAAGAGGCGGAATTCGCCAAAGTGGCGCCCGCCGCTGTCGGCCGCCGGCACCGCTTTGTCTACACGCTGGGCGCCCCGGACAATCCGGAGGGCTGGCATTTCCGCACGGTCGTCAAGCGCGACCTCGAAAGCGGCAGGGTGGAAAGCTTCGACTATGGGCCGGGCCGGATTCCGGAGGAGCATATCTTCGTCCCGAAGCCGGGCGGCCAACGCGAGGACGACGGCTGGCTGATCGGCACGGTGCTGGACTGGCGGAAGGGCGTGAGCGGTCTGTCGGCGTTCGACGCACGGGCGGTTGCGGCTGGCCCGGTCGCCCAGGCCTGGCTGCCCTATCCGCTGCCGCTGGGTTTCCACGGTGCATTCGTCAGGGTCTAGGCCGTTCGTGCATGAGCGACCCGACAGGCTAAGGACTGGTGCCGGATGGGCCTGACCGCGACGGACCGAAATACGCTACGAACGCTCGCAATTATCGTTGCCTGTTCGACGATCGGCGGCGCCGCATTCGGGATCGCCATGACCGGCCCGAGCGGGTTTCTCGACCCCGGGCCGGTAGCGATCGGTGCGTACAACGGGTTTCTGATCAGCCTGATCGTCGCCGGTTTGGAATTGCATTCGCGGCGTGCGGCGGCACGTCATTGGCTAAATCGCGCCCCGTTCCTCGTCAATGTCATCCTGCGCTCGGTTTTCTATCTCGCTGTCTTCACCCTCGTGATCCGATCCAGCTTTCCTGTCATGGGCGTCGAAATCGAAGGGTGGGGCTGGCGGGAGGCGAACTTCCTGGTCGCCGTCGGGGCCTCGTTTGCCGCAAGTATCGCAATTAACGCCATCGTGCGGATCGGCCAGATGCTGGGGCGCGGCGTGCTGGTTAAATTCCTCACCGGCTACTACTACCGCCCGCGCGAGGAAGAGCGGATTTTCATTTTCGTCGATCTGGTCGATTCGACCGCGATTGCCGAGCGGATCGGCCATGTCGCGTTCCACCGCCTGCTGAACGATTTCATTCGCGACGCCACCGAACCGATTCTCGCTTCGCAGGGCGAAATCCATAACTATGTCGGCGACGAAATTATCGTGACATGGACGCCCGATCGCGGCTTGAAGCAGGGACGCTGCGTGCGCTGTATCGGCGATGTCCGTCGTGCGCTGGAAAGGCGGGGCGACGCTTATCGGAATGCCTACGGCATCGAACCGGAATTCCGTGCCGCCCTTCACATGGGACCGGTGGTGGCGGGCGAAATGGGGTTGGTGAAGCAGGCTATCGTGTATCTCGGCGATACCGTGAACACGACGGCGCGCATCGAAGCCGCCTGCAAGGAGCTCGACGCGGATATTCTCGTCTCGGCAGACGTTGTCGACCGGCTCGCCGGCGTCGCTGGGTGCGATTTCGCCGACCTGGGACCGGTCGAACTGCGCGGTCGATCCGAGCCGGTGAGGCTCTACACCCTGGCGGCGTAGCGGGGCCAGTCCCACCAGGCGGTTGGAAAGATCCCTCCGTCCCCGGTCCGTCCGGCCGGTCAGGTCTCGGGGTGCAGCGCGGCGCGCAGGTCGGCCGCGGCATCGTCGAAGGCCGCCCGCGCCGCATCGACGGCTCCGCCCATGTTGAAGTAGCCGTGGATCAGGCCGGCATAGTGGCGGCTGGCGACCGGCACGCCGGCGGCCTCGAGCTTTTCGGCATAGGCGATGCCCTCGTCCTGCAGCGGGTCGAAGCCGGCGGTGTGGACGGCGGCGGGCGGCTGGCCGGCGAAATCCGGGTAGCGCAGCGGCGACATCCGCGGATCGGCGCGGTCGGCCTCGCCGGCATAGCCGTCGCCGAACCAGGCCATGTGCGCCTTTTCCAGCAGGTAGCCTTCGTCGAATGTCTTTCGGGACGGGAAGCCGCCGGTCATGTCGGTCGCCGGATAGATCAGCAGCTGGAAGCAGGGCATGGGCAGGCCGGCCTTGCGGGCCTCGTGGCACAGCACGGCGGAAAGGTTCCCGCCGGCGCTGTCGCCGCCGATCGCGATGCGCGCCGGATCGATGCCGTAATCCGCCGTCCGGGCCTGCAAGGTCTCCCACACGAACATCGCATCCTCGACCGCCGCGGGAAACGGATGCTCCGGCGCAAGCCGGTAATCGACCGACAGCACCCGGCAATCGGCCTGCGCCGCGAGCCCGCGGCAGGTCCGGTCGTAGGAATCGAGGCTGCCGACGGTCCAGCCGCCGCCGTGGAGCCAGACCAGCAGCGGATCGGCTTCTCCGGTTTGCCGCGGCGTGTAGAGGCGGGTGCGCACGAACCGGCTCTCCCGTCCGAGCGCGATCTCGACGATAGAGTCCATCGGCGCCGGATCGATATCCAGCTTGGTGGCGGTCTCGTCGTACTGGGCGCGGGCGGCCGGCGGCGACAGGGTGTAGACCGGCGGATAGGGCGACTTCTCGATCAGGTCCAGCACCCACTCGATCTGGGGATCGATGGTCATGCGGGTTCTCCGAAAGAGGCCCGCAGCGCCTCGGCGCCTCTCGCGAGCAGCAGCAGGTCGATGCCGACGGCGACGAAGGTGAAGCCCCAGTCGATATAGCGCCGGGCTTCGTCCGGGTTGACCGTCAGGATGCCGGCCGGCTTGCCCGCCGCTTTCAGCCGGTCGACGGCGTCCCGGATCGCGGCCTGCACGTCCGGATGGCCCGGCTGGCCGACAAGGCCGAAGGAGGCGGCGAGATCTCCCGGCCCGATGAAGACGCCGTCCACGCCCTCGACGGCCGCGATGGCCTCCAGTTCGCCGAGCGCCGGCCGGGTCTCGACCTGCACGAGGACGCAAAGCTCCTCATGGGCGCGCCTGGCATAGTCCTTCACCCGGCCGTAGCGCGCCGCCCGGCCGCTGCCGGTGACGCCGCGCACGCCGGCCGGCGGATAGCGGGTCGCGGCGACGGCGGCGGCCGCCTCTTCGGCATTCTGGACATAGGGCAGCAACAGGCTCTGTGCGCCGATATCCAGGATGCGCTTGATCGTGACGGTATCGTTCCAGGCCGGGCGGACGATCGCGGAGGATTCGCTGCGGCCGAGCGCCTGCATCTGGGCCAGCAGGTCGGGCAGCTCGTTCGGCGAATGCTCGGTATCGAGCAGCAGCCAGTCATAGCCGCTGTCGCCGAGGATTTCCGCCCCGACCGTGCTGCCCAGCGTGCTCCACAGCCCGATCTGCAACCGGCCTTCGGCGATGGCATGTTTGAAGCGGTTGCGGGGAAGGTCCATGAGGCGGACGGCGTAGGCATCGGCGATGTTGGTGTCAAGAGAGGCCGCAACCAGCAAGCTGCTGTCGCTCGCAAGTCCACCCAAATCACGGACCGGTTAAATTAGCCAAAATTGTTGTTGACTTTCAGTCAACATTGCCCTACCCACGCAGTGCTGTTGAATGAGAATCAACTAACAGGCAAGAGCACCGAAACACCGAAACACCGAAACACCGAAACACCGAAACACCGAAACACCGAA
>FZLR01000295.1 GCA_900197615.1 Rhodospirillaceae bacterium Spongia-Bin9 | reverse complement strand
CATCGGCCATGGCTTCGGCCTGCCGGCGTTCAATTCCCGCCGTTTCGAGGTCGCGGGCAACGGCAAGGGCGTCGAAGGTCGTCATACGTTCAACATAGGCGGTTCGATCCGGGCCGGCAACGGCGCGGAGGGGCGCGGAGAGCGGGCGCAAGCGACAGGCCGCCCTTCCCAAAGCCGCCGCCAACCTATAATCCCTGCCGCAGAGGCCGTAGAAGCCGCAAACGGGAGCCGGCCCATGCCCGCCGAAGCCGTAACGGTCGAAACCTT
>FZLR01000036.1 GCA_900197615.1 Rhodospirillaceae bacterium Spongia-Bin9 | reverse complement strand
GAACCTCCTCCAACGCTGGAAATCTTCCGCCGAAAGCTCTCGCACCGCCTTTCGCGGAACAATCCTCTTCAGCGGGGGAAGTGGCCTCGCGGAGCGAGGTCGTTGGGGGTGGGGGTGCGGTAGGCGCTCATTTCCACCGGACTGTCCGCGCTGTCAGCCGGAAACCCGGCACCGCATAGTCAGATATATAATTCCCAAAGATATCTCCGCTCCGCGGCCCATCGCTCCGCTCCGGCTTGCTCCGGTCGATATGACCGGTGGGGATGGCGCGGCAGCCGGCCCGGACGCAAAATATTGTTTTAGATAGACCGGTCTGTTTGTTTGCATGCGGCCGAAAGACAACGGAATTCCGGGCTTGCGTGGAATTGCGGATTTGAACGGTCATAACACTATATGGGAAATATGACCTATATTGACGCAAGCAGCCAAGTGAACCGGACGGGATCGCGGCGGGTCGGCGCGTCCATCGCCGGGGTCGGCGCGCCGCCTTCGAAGGCGGACGAAGCATGGCATCCCGCTCCGCTTCCGGCCTGCGCGAAGCCGACCGCCGTTCCGGTCCAGCCCCCGATCCCGCCCCCGCCGCGCGACAGGCTTTCGCTTGCAGCGCGTGGGCGGCCGGCCTAGCGTTCGTCGGGCCGCCGGCGCCGCCGGCGACCTTTCCGCAACGTCCATTCGAAAGCGCCCGTCCATGCCGCTCATCGCCTCCCGCCTCTCGCGCATCAAGCCGTCCCAGACGCTGGCCGTATCGGCGAAAGCGCGCGACCTGAAAGCGGCCGGGCGCGACATCATCGGCCTCGGCGCCGGCGAGCCGGATTTCGATACGCCCGACGCCATAAAGGAGGGCGCGATCGAGGCGATCCGCAACGGCGAGACCAAATACACCAACGTCGACGGCACGCCGGAGCTCAAGGCGGCGATCGCCGCCAAGTTCGGCCGCGACAACGGCCTGGACTATGCGCCCGGACAGATCACCGTCGGCACCGGCGGCAAGCAGGTGCTCTACAACGCGCTGATGGCGACCCTCGATCCCGGCGACGAGGTCATCGTCCCGGCGCCCTACTGGGTCTCCTATCCCGATATGGTGCTGCTGGCCGAGGGCACGCCGGTGCCGGTGGACTGCACCGCCGACAGCGGTTTCCTGCTGACCCCCGAGGCGCTCGAAGCCGCGATTACGCCGAAGACCAAGTGGATCATCCTCAACAGCCCGTCCAACCCGACCGGCGCGGCCTACGACCGGGACGCGATGAAGGGGCTGACCGACGTGCTGATGCGCCATCCCCACGTTCATGTCATGACCGACGACATGTACGAGAAGCTGGTCTACGGCAATTTCACCTTCGTGACGCCGGCCCAGGTCGAGCCCGGCCTGTACGAGCGGACGCTGACGGTGAACGGCGTCTCCAAGGCCTACGCCATGACCGGCTGGCGCATCGGCTTTGCCGGCGGGCCGGAGCCGCTGATCAAGGCGATGGCGAAGGTGCAGGGCCAGAGCACGTCGAACCCGAGCTCGGTCAGCCAGGCGGCGGCATTGGCGGCACTGACCGGGCCGGAGGATTATCTGCCGGAGCGCAACGCCGCTTTCATGGCGCGGCGCGACATGGTGGTCGAAGCGCTGAACGCGGTGCCGGGCCTGACCTGCCGGCGGCCCGACGGCGCCTTCTACGTCTTCCCGAGCTGCGCCGGCGCGATCGGCAAGACGGCGCCGAGCGGCAGGGTCATCGAAACCGACGGGGATTTCGTCACCGAGCTGCTGGAAGCGGAGGGCGTCGCCGTCGTGCAGGGCGCGGCCTTCGGCCTGTCGCCCCATTTCCGCATTTCCTACGCCACCTCCATGGCGGCGCTGAAGGAGGCCTGCGTGCGGATCGGGCGCTTCTGCGCGGCGTTGACATAGCCCGGACGCCGACACCGCGGCGGCGCGACGGAAACCGGCGGCCCGGCCGTTCACCATTCGGGGAGGCGACGAACCGGAGCGGAGCCGGGCCATGACGGCAAAGACCATCCTGCTGCCGGCGGCGTTTCTTGCGCTGCTGGCGACGGGCGCGATCTTCGGTTTCTTCTTCGCCTGGGTGTGCTCCACCCTGTGGGGTCTGGACAATGCCGACCCGAAGGTTGCGATCGAGGCGATGCAGGCGATGAACGCTTCGGTGCGCAATCCGGTGTTCGCGCTGGCCTTTTTCGGCACGCCGGTCTTTCTGGCCGTCGCCGCTGGGGTGGCCTGGGCGGCGCAGGCGCGGCGCGCGGCGCGGCTCTTCGGCCTGGCCTGCGCGCTCTATCTGGCGGGCGGACTGGCGCTGACCATGACGGCGAGCGTGCCGATGAACGAGGCGCTCGCCGCGGTGCGGGCGCCGGCGGACGCGGCGGCGGCAGGCGCGATCTGGTCGGCGTATTCCGCGGAATGGCAGTTGTGGAATATCGCCAGGACCGCGGTTTGCGCCGTTGTCCTGCTGCTGGTCGGAGTCGCTTTTCTCAGGCTGCGCGATAGCGGTCCGGAACGCGCGGCCCATGCCTGACCGGGAGAAACGGGCGGTCGAAGCCGCAGCCGCCGCGATGCGCGCGCTGCCGGTCAAGAGCCGGAACCGCCTGCTGTTCGAGCTGCTGGCGGACGCCGGCGCAACAGGCATCGTGATTCCCGGCGCGAACGGCGAGATCGAAGGCGCGATCGCCGACCGGACGGTCATCCTGAAGTACCTGAAAAACAAATCCTGGTCTGTCGAGACCGTCCGGCTGATGCAGGCGGCGTTCGCGGCGCAGGGGCCGGGAAGCTGGATCGACCTCGGCGCCAATATCGGCACGACGGCCGTTCCGGCGGCGCTCGCCGGCGCGCTCTGCCATGCCGTGGAGCCGGAACCGGCAAACCTCGCGCTGCTCCGGCGCAATATCGACCGCAACGGCGTCGCGGATCGCGTCGCGGTGCACGAAGCGGCGGCCTGGCACGAGACGGCGGAACTGGAATTCGAGATTGCGCCGGTCAATCTCGGCGACCACCGGGTGCGCACGGAAGCGCCGGACGGCGGCAGCGCCTATGGCGAGGCGGCGCGTGCGACGGTCCGGGTTCCCGCCCGGCCGGTCGATACGCTGATCGACGCCGGCGGCCTCGCCGGGCCGGTGCTGGTCAAGGTCGATGTCCAGGGCGCCGAGGGCCAGGCGCTGGCCGGCGGCGCGGCCCTGTTCGGCCGGGCCGATATCGCGCTCATGGAATACTGGCCCTACGGCCTGCGCCGGCTGGGTACCGAACCGACTTCGCTGTTCGCCGCCGTACGCCGGCACTTCGGATACGCCGCTTTGCTGGCCGACGACCGGGCGCCGGAAACCGTCCGGCTTGCGCCGTTCGACGACCTGGCCGGCGATCTGCTCGCCGCCGAGGCGGAGAACCGCACCGTCGCACTGGACCTGGTGCTGAGCAAAGAGCGGACGCCGCTATGGCTCGGCTGAGTTCCCGACGGTCGCCGTCCCGCCGCCGCCACGGGGCAGATGTGCAAAGGAGGAGAGCTTCATGAAATCGATGCTGCAATCCGTTATCGCGACGGGAGCGCTCGCCCTGCTCCTGACGATGCCGGCCGCACCGCTACAGGCGGGGCCGGGTGCGCAGGGCCGGGCGGGGCCGGCCGGCGGGGCCTGGAGCCATGCCGGCCCGGAAGCGATCCTCGTCCATGACCGGTGGGGCCCCCGCCATGACCGTTGGCGCGGCCGGCGCGGCCGGCACGGCTACCCGCCGCGCTGGCGACACCGGCACCGGCCTTACCCGCATCGGACCGGGCCCTACTGGAGCTTCACCTTTCCGTTTGCCTGCATCGCCGCGAAACCCTGGCCGCGGGGGCACTGGCGGAACCATCGCCATCGCCATGGCCGGGGCCACCGCCACCGGGTTCCGCGCCACCGCCATGTCCACTGCCGTGGCGGGTTTACCGTCGTCCTGCCGTTGCCCCATCCGCCGCACTATTACCGGTAGCGGACCGGACCGGGTCTGCCGGTTTCAACCGCGCTTCCGGGACCGCGCTTTGCGGGCCAGCAGGTTGAGGGTCTCGACCCCCAGCGCGAAGGCCATGGCGAAATAAAGATAGCCCTTGGGGATGTGCAGGCCGATGCCGTCGGCGACCAGCATCACGCCGACCAGGATCAGGAAGGACAGCGCCAGCATCTTGATCGTCGGGTGCGCGGCGACGAAGCGCCCGACCGGTTCCGCCGCCAGCAGCATCACCAGGATGGCGATGACGATGGCGGCGATCATAACCTCGATATGGCGCGCCATGCCGACCGCCGTGATGACGGAATCGAGCGAGAACACGATATCGATCACCGCGATCTGGGCGATGACGACGCCGAAGCCGCCCCAGATTTTCGCCGGCCTGCTCTTCGGGCCGCCTTCCAGATCGTGGTCGATCTCCATGGTGGCCTTGCCGATCAGGAACAGGCCGCCGGCGATCAGCACGATATCGCGCCATGAAATCTCTTCGCCTGCGACGCTGAACAACGCCTGGTTGAGGCCGGCCAGCCAGGTGATGACGAACAGCAGGGCGAGGCGCGTGACCAGCGCCGCGCCGAGGCCGAGCCGGCGCGCCGCCGGGCGCTGACGCTCCGGCAGCCGGTCGGCCAGAATCGCGATGAAGATCAGGTTGTCGATCCCGAGCACGATCTCGAGCGCGGTCAGCGTCGCCAGGCTGATCCAGGCGTTCGGGTCGGCGAGAAGGTCGATCATGCAGCCGGATTCCCGTAACGGTGTCGGGGCCGGTTCAGGGCCGGCCGCGCAGCCGGTCGATGGCCCGGCGCTCGGCCTTGGTCGGCCGGCCTGCGCCGGCCTCGCGATGCGCCGCTGCGGTTGCGGCTTTCGGTGCAGCCTCTGTCGATGCCGGGCGCGGCGCCGGAGGCGCCAGGTCCTCGTACAGCGTTTGGGCCTCCGTCGCCGGACCGCGCCGCACGCCGAAGTCGCGGACTTCGACGACCCTGATGGCGCCGCCCTGCGGGAAGGTCAGCACGTCGCCGCGCCGCACCCGGTAATGCGCCTTGGCGATCGGGTCGCTGTTCACCCGCAGCTTGCCGCCGTTGCACAGCTTGCTGGCCAGCGTCCGGGTCTTGAAGAAGCGGGCGCGCCACAGCCACTTGTCGATGCGCGGCCCGATCTCGTCCGGTCCGATCTCACCCGTTCCCGCGGCGGGGTTGGCGGACGCGTCCGGCGCCGGCATCTACCGGCTCGCCGTGAGTTCGCGCAGGATGGCGAACGGGGAGCAGGGGTTGGCGGGCGGCGGCTGTTCCTTGCGCCGGCGCGGCCGGGCGGCGGCCCTGCGCCAGGCGCCGTCGGTTTCGGGTCCCGGACGGTAGCCGAGACCGTGCAACGCCGCGGCGAGCCAGGCGTCCGGAATACCGGCGGCTTCGGCGAGCGCCGGATCGGCCGTCACCGGCGTTCCGTCCGGCAGCCTGGCGATCGCGCGCCACAGCGCCTCGATCCGGTCCGCGCGCACCGCCTTGCCCTGGGCCACGACATAGCCGCAGGCCGGCAGCAGGCCGCGCGGCAGGCCGTCGTCCGCTTCGAGGCAGGCTGCGAACGGCGGCGGCTCGAAATCCGGGACCTCGCGGTGAATGGCCCACAGTAGCGCGAGCATGGCCTGCGCCCGGGGCCGCAGCAGTTCG
Organism: Rhodospirillaceae bacterium Spongia-Bin9; assembly: GCA_900197615.1. Lineage (GTDB taxonomy): Bacteria > Pseudomonadota > Alphaproteobacteria > Bin65 > Bin65 > Bin65. Next base: position 23,752 of record FZLR01000036.1, on the reverse strand, counting down.
GGGTAGTAGACCCGCTGGGCGCCCAGCTTCACCCCGTGCGCGGCCAGCGCCTTGCGGTCTGCTTTGGTCAGACCGTCGATTGCGGCCCGCAGGCTGCGGCGCGGCAGGTGGCCGCCTGCCTCGCCGAGCTGATAGAGCAAGGCCCGGGCCTGGCCGCCGATACCCTCCGGCGCGGCGCCGGCGATGGCGCCCAGGCGGAACGGCAGATGGGCCGCAAGCCAGCTTCCCAGCTTCGCCGCGACCCGGTTCCGGACGGCCGGGTCCAGACCGTCGCCGACAATCGGGCGGACCCGGGGACGGAGCAGGTGATCGCCCTCGATCAGCCGCCCGATCGCGGCGCCGCGCCAGCGCAACTCGCCGTTCGGGCCCAGCTTGACGGCTTTCGGCTTTGCAGCTTCCAGCAGTCGGAGCCGTTCCTCGATCGCCGGCCGCAGCGCCCGCCAGCCGGCATTGCGCATGGCGCGGGCGTCGTCGCCGGTCGTCGCCGGCGCGGCGACGAAGCGGAAACCGTCCATCCGGCCGATGGAAACGCCCTCCACGACGACCTCGCCGGATTCCATGACCGCGGCTTCGAGGTCCTGCTTGCTGCGCAGGCGCTTGACCAGAATGGCGGTGCGCTTGTCGACGAAGCGTTCGGTGAGCCGCTCGTGCAGCGCGTCGGACAGCCGGTCTTCGATCCGCCGCGTCTGTTCCTGCCAGCGCAGCGGCTCGTCCAGCCATTCGCTGCGGTAGGACACATAGGTCCAGGTGCGGATATCGGCGATCCGGCCGGCCAGCGCGCCGATGTCGCCGGTCGTCCGGTCGATCCGCGAGACCTGGCGTTCCATCCACGCCGGGGAGATGCGCCCTTTTGCGCCGGTCAGGTCCATGAAGATGCGGCTGACCAGACTGTTGTGCGCCTCGCCCAGAATCTTGCGGAAATCGGGAATCTGGCAGCATTCCCACAGCAGGGCGACCGCTGCCTGATCGTCGAGCCGGGCGCGCAGGGCGGGCTGGCGGGACAGCGCCGCGAGGGTACGGAAGTCTTCCGCTTCGCGCGCCGGCGCGAGATCGCGCGACGAGGGCGGCAGAGCGAGACTCTGGATCAGCGCGTCGACCGTATCGAACGACAGCTTCGGATTGCGCCAGAAGACGAAGGGCAACGGATCGAACGTGTGGGTCTCGATCGCCTCGATCAGGTCGGCGTCGAATTCGCCGGCGTTGGCGGTCGTGCCGAATGTGCCGTCCTGCATGTGCCGGCCCGCCCGCCCGGCGATCTGCCCGATCTCCGCCGGGGTCAGCCGCCGCCGCATGCGCCCGTCGAACTTGACCAGATCGGAAAAGGCGATGTGGTTCACATCCATGTTCAGGCCCATGCCTATGGCGTCGGTGGCGACCAGGTAGTCGACATCGCCGGCCTGGAACATCTCGACCTGGGCGTTGCGCGTCCGGGGGCTCAGCGCGCCGAGCACCACCGCCGCGCCGCCGCGCCGCCGCCGGATCACCTCGGCGAGCGCATAGACTTCCTGGGCCGAGAAGGCGACCGCAGCGGTCCGGGGCGGCAGGCGGGTGATCTTCTTCGGGCCGGCATAGGCGAGCCGGGAAAAGCGCGGCCGGGTGATGAGTTGGGCTTCGGGCACCAGCCGGTTCAGGACCGGCCGGACGGTCTCGGCGCCGATCAGCACGGTCTCGACCGTTCCGCGCGCCCGGAGGATCCGGTCGGTAAAGACATAGCCGCGCTCGGGATCGGCTGCGAGCTGGACCTCGTCGATCGCCAGGAACTCGACCTCGCGGTCGACCGGCATGGCCTCGACCGTACAGAGAAAAAAGCGCGCGGTCGGCGGAACGATCTTTTCTTCGCCCGTGACCAGCGCCACCGCATGGCCGCCGGCGGCGCGCACCGCCCGGTCGTAGTTCTCCCGGGCAAGCAGGCGCAGCGGGAAGCCGATCATGCCGGAGCCGTGCGCCAGCATGCGTTCCATCGCGAAATGCGTCTTGCCGGTGTTGGTCGGCCCGAGGATGGCTGTAATGCGCCGGCCCGAACGGCGGGAGACGTCGAAATTCGACCTCATGGAACGCATGGTCGTCCGGGTTCTATCGGAAGACAAGGGGAAAGGCGTTGGCGCATGGCGCAAAAACGCCGGAACGACCGGGCTTTGGAAAGTCCCGCCGCAACGCGGCGTCGGGGCTACTTCAACTCGGCCCAGGCCGCGCCGACAATCCGGCCGCCGTCGGGCCGCTGAACGAGAACGGCAACCCGGTCGTATTGCGCGCCTTTGGCGCCGGTGCGGGGCAGATCGATTTCAAGGTCGGCGTCTCGGTAATCGGCAACCCGTCTGAATTCGCGCACCACATTATAGTAGGACAGCGTCTTGCCCGCGTTCTCGCCGCGCGGGATCGCCGTAGTGTGCTTCTTGTCGAAATAGACCAGCCAGACCGCGCAATCCCCGGTCCGTCCGCCATCGCCCTTCAGGGTGACGGTGAGTGTTTCGGCATTCGCACCGCCGGTAATCGACACGGCGACACGGTCGTCCGCCGCTTTCTGCCGGAGCCGGATGTGCCCGTCGATGACGCCGGTATAGCTCCCGATGCCCTGCAATTTGCCGTCCACAACCATCTGGGGCGTGTAGACGGTGCGGCGGCGCAAGGCCGAGGCATAATCGTGCTGACGCTGCGTGGCCTCGGCGCTCGAATAGGGATCGCGCCAGCCCAGATAGTTCCAGTAGTCGACATGGAAGGACAGGGCGAGCACGCCGGGCCGCTTTGCCAGCACGCCGAGGAAATCGTCCGCCGGCGGGCAGGAATAGCAGCCCTGCGAGGTGAACAGTTCGACGACCACCGGGCGTTTTGCAGCGTCGGCAAAAGCGCCCGCCGGAGCCAGCGCGGCGGCGAAAACGATCGCGGCGAGCGCGCGGGCGACGGATTTAGCGATTCCGGTCATGACTAACCCTAGTTTGGCCGATTCCACGATACGAATCACTTGTGAGTGAGCGTTTCGGGATGAATTTCGGCAGGGCGCGGCGGTTGTCCAGCCGCCGGTGACGGGCCACATCGGTACCATGAACGCGCCGAACCGCAAAGCTCCGCATCCGCCGATTGCCGCACGCCGGCCGGTCATCTCGCACCATCATGGCGACAGCCGGACCGACGACTACGCCTGGCTGCGCGACCCTTCCTATCCCGAAGTCCGCGACGCAGCGATTCTCGATTATCTGAAGGCCGAGAATGCCTACCGGGAAGCGGTCATGGCGCCGCTGAGCGAACTCCGGGAGCAACTGTTCCAGGAACTCAAGGGCCGGCTGAAGGACGACGACTGCGGCGTACCGATGAAGCGCGGGCCGTGGTTCTATTCCTGGCGCTTCGAGCCGGGGGCGCAGTATCGCATCCATTTCCGCATCCCCTTCGATGAAGGGCCGGACGGCGCGCCGCGAACCATTCTGGACGAGCCCGCTTTGGCCGAACGTCTCGACTATCTGCGCGTCCGCGCCGTCGAGACGTCGCCCGATCATTCCCTGCTGGCCTATTCGGTCGACACCGACGGATCGGAACGCTTCGCGGTCCGGGTGCGCGACCTGGCGAGCGGCGAAGACCTGCCGGATGCGATTCCGAACACCAGCGGCGAACCTGTCTGGGCGACGGACAACCGGACGCTGTTCTACGTCCGGCTCGATGCGCAGCTGCGGCCGTCGTCGTTGTGGCGGCACCGCCTGGGCACGCCGGTTGAAGGGGATGTCGAAGTCTACCGGGAGCCCGACCCGGGATTCGGGGTCTCGGTCGGTCTCGGGGCAGACGAACGCTACCTGTTTATTCGCACCGGCGATCACGAAACGTCGGAGGTCCGGTTCGTTCCGGCGGGAGCTCCGGAAACCGAACCGCGCCTCATCGGCACCCGCCGGACCGGGCGACTCTATGAGGCCGAACACCGCGACGGCATCTTCTGGATCCTGACGGACGATACGCACCCCAACCGGCGGCTGGTCGCAGCGCCGGTCGAAAATCCAGACGCCGACAACTGGCAGGAGAAGATCCCCCCATCCGACAGCGTTTACCTGACCGGGCTGGCGGTCTTCCGGGACTGGATGCTGATCGAGGAGCGGGAGGCCGGCGTCAAACACTTGCGTATCAGGCATTTCGCCGACAGCGCCGAACACCGGATCGCCTTTCCCGAGCCGGCCTACGCCGTCCATCCCGCCGGCAACGCGGAGTTCGATCAGGCCCATCTGCGCATTGCTTACCAATCGCTGATCACGCCGCCGACGGTCTGGGACTACGACGTCGTCAGGCGCGAACGGACCGTCCGCAAGGTCCAGGAAATTCCCTCAGGCTACGATCCGTCGCTCTACGTCTCGGAGCGGGACATGGCGTCGTCGCACGACGGCGTGCTTGTGCCGGTCACGATCGTGAGGCGCCGGGATACGCCAAGGGACGGCAGCGCACCGCTCTACCTGTACGCCTACGGCTCGTATGGCATGAACATGGATCCGGGGTTCAGCACCGCGCGCCTGTCGCTGCTGGATCGCGGGTTTGTCTTTGCGCTGGCCAACCCGCGCGGCGGTTCGGAGCTCGGCAAGTCCTGGTACGAGGCCGGCAAGCTGGCGCACAAGGAGAACACCTTTCGCGACACGATCGCCGTCGCCCGCCACCTTGCGGCGTCAGATTACGCGCGCGAGGGCAATATGGCGCTGGCCGGCGGCAGCGCCGGCGGCCTGACGGTCGGTGCGGCCGTCAACATGGCGCCGGACCTGTTCCGGGTTGCAGCGGCGCATGTGCCGTTCGTCGATGTCCTGAACACGATGCTGGACGATACGCTCTGGCTGACGCCGGGCGAATATCCGGAATGGGGCAACCCGTCGGAAAGCGAGGCGGCCTACCGGCGGATCGAGGCCTACAGCCCCTACGACAACGTCGAGCCGAAGGCCTATCCGCACCTCTTCGTCACCGGCGGCCTGAGCGACCCGCGTGTGACTTACTGGGAGCCCGCCAAATGGGTCGCAAAGCTGCGGGCGACCAAGACCGACGACAACCTGCTGCTCCTGCGCATGAATATGGGCGCCGGCCACGGTGGAAAATCCGGCCGCTACGAGGCGCTGCACGAGGTGGCGGAGGAATACGCCTTCATGATGATGGCGTTCGGGCTACTGCCGGAGTCCGAATCCAGCTTTCGGGCGAAAGCGCCGGGTTGAAGGTTATTGCATCAGGTCTGCCGTGAGGCCGAGCAACAGGCACCAGCCGAAAACCCGGTTGGACCTGAAAATGCGCAGGCAGTCGGCCGGGTCGTCGATATCCACCCTGGCGGCCTGCCACCCCAGCTGCAGTGCCCCGAGTCCGAAGCCGATCCAGAACAAGGGGCCGAGCCCGTCGAGCCAGCCGGCGGCGGCAATCAGGACAGCCGCCAGCCCGTAGAACGTCCACAGCCACGGCCGCGTATTGGCTCCCAATTTCAACGCGCTCGACTTCACGCCGATCAGGATGTCGTCTTCCTTGTCCTGGTGGGCATAGATAGTGTCGTAGCCGAGGGTCCAGAAGATGCCGGCGATGTAGAGCAGGACGGGCGGCCAGCCGAGGTCGCCGCGCACCGCCGCCCATCCCAGCAGCGCGCCCCAGTTGAACGCCAGCCCCAGCACGACCTGCGGCCAGTAGGTCACCCGCTTCATCAGCGGATAGACGAACACGACGGCGAGCGACGCTACGCCGACCAGGACGGCGAACCCGTTGAACTGGAGCAGAATTCCGAAGGCGACCGCCATCTGCAGCGCCATGAAGGCAAGCGCCTGTTTTACGGAAACCTGACCGCTGGGAATCGGCCGGGTGCGGGTGCGCTCGACTCGGGCGTCGAATTCCCGGTCGGCGATGTCGTTCCAGGTGCAGCCCGCACCGCGCATCAACAGGGCGCCGACACCGAACAGCGCCATGAACCAGAGGAAGAGCCCGGCGCTGTTCCAGCGCCATTCCAGCACCTCGAACGCCAACGCAATCGACCACCAGCCCGGAAACAGCAGCAGCCAGGTCCCGATCGGCCGGTCCAGCCGCATCAGCCGCGCATAAGGGCGGGCCGGCCGGGGCAGCAGCCGGTCGATCCAGCTTTGCGCCGGCATGTCCGTACCGGCGATCAGGCCGGCGGGGTCCGGGGATGGCGACATGCCGAAGAGCTATCCCTAAATCCCGAAGCAGAAAGAAATTCGTAGTCTGCGCGCGGATTTGTGACAGCCTGCTTTGGCGGGCAGGGCTTCACAGCCGCCGGACGCAGGAATAACGTGCGGCCAGCCGAACATATCTCCATTCCCGAATATTATGCAGGTCTACCTTCCGATCGCCGAGGTCTCCATCAACGTGTTCCTGTTGGTGGGGCTGGGCGGCGCAATCGGCTTTCTTTCCGGCCTGTTCGGCGTCGGCGGCGGATTTCTGATGACGCCGCTGCTGATCTTCATCGGCATTCCGGCGCCGGTCGCCGTGGCCTCGGAAGCCAACCAGATCGTGGCCTCTTCCGTTTCGGGCGTGATCGCTCACTGGCGCCGCGGCAACGTCGATTTCAAGATGGGCGGCGTGCTGCTCGCCGGCGGGTTCGTCGGCTCCTATCTGGGTGTCGAACTGTTCGCCTGGCTGCGCACCGTCGGCCAGATCGACCTGGTGATCCGCCTGTCCTTTGTCTTCTTTCTCGGCATCATCGGGACCCTGATGCTGGTCGAAAGTTCGCGCGCCATCCTCCGGCGGCGCAGCGGCACCGTCGTCCGGCGCAAGCTGCATCAGCATTATTGGGTGCATCGCCTGCCGCTGCGCATGCGGTTCCGCAAGTCGAAACTTTATATCAGCGCCATCCCGCCCTTTACAATCGGCGCACTGGTCGGCGTTCTGGCCGCGATCATGGGTGTCGGCGGCGGCTTCCTGATGGTGCCGGCGATGATCTACCTGCTCGGTATGCCGACTATCGTGGTGGTCGGCACATCGCTGTTCCAGATTATCTTCGTCACTGCCAACGTCACCTTTCTGCAATCGATAACGACGCAGACCGTCGATGTCGTGCTTGCCCTGGTTCTGCTGGCCGGAGCGGTTGTCGGCGCGCAGTTCGGCAGCCGCGCCGGGCAGTATCTGCGCGGCGAGCAGCTGCGCGGTCTGCTGGCGCTCATCGTGCTTGCTGTGGTCGGCAAGCTGGTCTTCGATCTGGTAGTGACGCCGGAAGACCTGTTCTCCCTCGGCGCGCCGGGGAGCCACTGATGCGGCGCGGCGCCTTCGCTCCGGCATTCGCCGTGCTGCTCTGTCTGCTGGCGCCGTCTGCAGGTCGGGCGGCCCAGTTGGCGGCGGATCTGTCCCGCGACACCGTTGCAATCACCACCGGGTTCGTCGGCGACAATGTCATCTTTTTCGGCGCTGCCGATGGGCCCGGCCATATCGTGATCGTCGTGGAAGGGCCGCCGGAAGATACGATCGTCCGGCGCAAGAGCCGGGTGAGCGGCATCTGGATCAACAGGCATTCGGTCACTTTCGCGAACGCGCCGTCCTTCTACGCGGTCGCGGCCAGCGGCCCGCTCGACAAGATCGTGTCGCCCCGCAGCGCGCAGAAGTTTCGCATCGGTGCGGAAAACCTCGAACTGCAACCGATCCAGCGGGTAAACGCCCGTGTGTCGGAAGGGGAGGCCAGCCGATTTCGCGAGGCCCTGATCCGCAACCAGCGGCGCGCCGGCCTTTTCCGGCCGAATGTCGCCAAGGTCGTTCTGCCGCCCGAGGGCGTTCGCCTGTTCCGGGCCGAAATCTTCTTTCCGTCGAATGTGCCGACAGGGGCGTACAGGGTCAGGTTCCTTTTGTTGCAGGACGGCTTCGTCATCCAGCGCTTCGAACGCCGGCTGCTGGTCAGCAAGGCCGGTCTCAGCGCGCGGGTCTTTCGTTTCGCCCATCGGGAGTCGATCTGGTACGGTATCGTCGCGATCGTGCTGGCGGTCGCTGCCGGATGGGGCGCCAGCTGGGCGTTCTCGCGGAAATGATCCGGCCGGTCGCAACCAGCCTCGGAGGCCAGCGTGGCGCTGCTTGACGAAAATTCGAAACGGGGCCGGGCGCGCCAGACGGAGCGTATCTTCCTGGTCGTCGTCGATTCGTCGGAGGAAATGCCCGTTGCCCTGCGCTATGCCAGCCTGCGCGCCCGGGCGACCGGCGGCCGGGTCGCGCTGTTCACCGCCGTCGAACGGGAAGGCTTCGGTCATTGGGCAGCGGTCGACGATCTGCTGGAAGCCGAGCAGCGCGAAGAGGCCGAAGCACTGCTTTCCCGCTATGCCGAAGATGCGCAGGCGATCACCGGGCATTCGCCGGTCCTGTACATCCGCCATGGCGCGACACGCGACGCGCTGTTGAACCTGCTGGAAGAAGAGCCCTCGATTTCCATTCTGGTGCTGGCCGCCGGCAGGGGCGGGCGCAACCCGGGGCCGCTGATCTCCGCCCTGACCGGCAAGCTGCACAGCCGGCTGAACGTCCCGGTCACGATCGTTCCCGGCAATCTCACCGACGACGATCTGGAGGCGCTGTCCCAGGCGGCGACCTGACACATCCGCTTTCGCTGGGCCGTCTTTCGCTGGGCCGTCTTTCGCTGGGCCGTCTTTCGGGGATCAGCTCAGCCGGGGCGGCGGCAGATTGGCCAGTCTCGATACCGGATCGGCAATTCCGGAAAAATCCTTTTCGCCATAGTCTTCGCCTGCCATGGCCATGGCCAGGCTCTCGCGGACAATGGCTCCGGCATAGACCGGTATTCCCATCTTGCGCGCGAAATCGACGGCGAGCGCGACGTCCTTGTGGGCGAGCCTTATCCGAAAGCCGGGCGACAGATCGCCTTTCAGCACCTTGTTCGGCCAGTTGATCGAGAGCTGCCCGTTGGAGGCGGTCGTGCCGCCGATCACCTTCAGGGTAGTCGCCAGATCCAGGCCGAAGCCCTGTGCGAGGGCGAGCGCTTCGGCATTCATCTGGTTGATTCCCATGACCAGAAAATTATTGACCAGTTTCGAGCGGATGCCGGCGCCGGGGCCGCCGCAATGCACAACGGTATCGCCCATCGCTTCGAGCAGCGGGCGCACCCGTTCGAAATCCGTCTCGGTAGCGCCGACCATGAACAGGGAGGTGCCGGCCTCGGCGTTGGTTACGAGCCGGCCGACCGGCGCATCGACGAACGCCCGGCCGGCCGCCTGCAACGCCATCGCGACACGGTCGGTCGTTTCCGGCGCGATCGTGCTCATGTCCATGACGAGTTGCCCCGCAGCGCCCGATTCGAGTATGCCGCCGGGGCCCAGAACGACCTCTTCGACCTGGGGCGAATCGGGCACCATGGTCATGACGACGCCGGCCTTCTCAGCGACCTCGGCGACCGAGCCGGCGACGACAGCGCCGAGATCGCGCAGCGGAGGCGTGCGGTCCTGGGCGATATCGTAAACGATCAGGTCATGCCCCTTGCGCACGAGATTTGCCGCCATGGGCTGTCCCATCGCGCCCAGTCCGATAAAGCCGGTCGTTGTCATGTCCGTCTCCCGTTGCGGGTTTGCGCTCGACGAACGGCCGGGGCCGCGCGCTGGCGCAAGTATGAATCTCCGGTCGTGCGGGACAATACAGCCGGCAGGCGATCCACCCTGCCGGATTGCCGCGGCCCGCTGGTCCTGCGGCCCGCGGCACGCTAAGGCTCTGCCATGACAGTCCGTTCGCCATCGCAGCCGGCAGTCCGCGGCGTCCGCAACGCCGTCCGGGGGTTTCTCGCTGCGGTCTCGACCCTTGCCCTGGCGGTGGCGGTTGCCGCTTCCGCCGGCGCGCAGAAATCCCGAAAGCTGGAAAATATGCTCTACCTGGAACTGAAGAACGGCCGTGCGGTCATAGAACTCTATCCCGACGCGGCGCCGAAGCATGTTGCGCGGATCAAGGAACTGGCGCGCGACAAATTCTATGACGGCATCGTTTTTCACCGGGTAATTCCGGGTTTCATGGCCCAGACCGGCGACCCCACCGGCACGGGCACCGGCGGCAGCGGGCAAAAATTGCCGGCCGAATTCTCCCGCGAACTGTCGTTCGAACGCGGCACCATCGGCATGGCGCGCACGTCCGATCCGAACAGCGGCGACAGCCAGTGGTTCATCTGCTTCGCCCCGGCGGCGCACCTGAACGGCCAGTACACGATCTGGGGCAAGGTGATCGAAGGCATGGACCTGATCGACGGAATTACGCCGGGCGAGCCGCCGGCCCAGCCCGACAAGATTGTCAGCCTGCGGGTCGCGGCGGACGTCGAGGGCGGGAAATAGCCGGCCGGCGATGTACGCGCTCCATCCGCAACTGGCGGACGAGACGGTCCCGGTCTGCGATCTCGACCTGTGTCGGGTGCTGTTGTCGAAGGACGCCAACTATCCCTGGCTGGTGCTGTCGCCGCGGCGCGACGGCCTGCGCGACCTGCACGACCTGAACGACGCGGACGGCATCGCGGTCCTGGACGAAATCCGCCGGTGCAGCCAGGTGCTTGTCGACCTGTACCGGCCGGACAAGATGAATGTGGCGGCCCTGGGCAACCAGGTGCCGCAACTGCACATTCACATCATCGCCCGCTTCACGGCCGACCCGGCCTGGCCGGGCCCGGTATGGGGCAGGGTTCCGGCGGCGGCGTACGACGATGCCGCCCGCGACGCGCTGATTTCCCGGCTTCGTGCAGCACTCGGGCAGAATGGCTGACCGGCGAAATACCGGTTTCGGGCGCTCTCGCGCGGACTGCCGTTTTTTCCGGCCCTCTCGCCGCCGACTTCCACCACGTTGAACACGACATAGCCGAGGATCGCGACGGCGATAGCGGCGGCCATGCCGAGACGGAACAGCAGTCTGGCGAGCTTGTCGTATTCCGGCGTCCGCCTGTAGCCGATCCAGGAGCCGGCGAAAACCGCCGCAGCGAAGAGATAGAGCATCGCGCCCGCGCCTCGGCGCGCGCCGGCTAGCCGACTCCCGCGGGCGCTTTGGCCAGCGGCGTCCCGGGCCGCATGGCGGTGCCGCCGAGCCGGGGCGGTGCGGCGCGGTCGCCGGAGCCGCGATGCGGCTGCTTCGGCATCGCGAAGCCTTGCTGGTAGCTGGCGCGGGCGACAATCATGAATTTCCAGTAGGCGCCGCAGAAGATGGCAAGAAGGCTGCCGGCGAGCCAGACGCCGATAGCGAGGCGCGTGCCGGTCTGCCCCATGCCGAACGCAACCAGGCCGGTCAGGTACAGGAGCGCCGGCAGACCCGTGCCGAGGATGAGCACGCGCCGGTATACCCGCGCCAAGACGGAGCGGGCCAGGGGGCCGATTCCATTGGCTGCGGCAGAGCGCCGGTAGGCGGTCCACAGGATCAGGTTGGCTGCCGCCAGAACGACGATGGCCACGCTCGCGCTCTGCATCGTCTTGAGGGCGAGGGCGCTGTAAACGAAAATTTCCAGCGGCACGAGCAGCTGAAATGCCGCCAACAGGCCGATGGTGAGCGCAAGAGCCGGCATCAGCAGGGCGAAGCCTTCGAACAGGCCGGTCCCGAAGATCATCCAGGGCATGAGCTTGTGCCGCCAGGCCGGGATGCCGCGCGCGCGATACAGGATCATCGCCTGACAGCCGAGGAAACCGAGCGCCGCGAAAGCGGCAACGGCCTGGGCGGCGGGATGCTGCGTCGCGATGCCGAGCAGTACCGCGATGCCGAAAACGGCGACGATATACAGCTCGCGCGTCATCCACGAAGTCTGCGGCCGTGAAACGGCGCGCCAGAAGCGCATTTTCCGGCCGATCTTCAGGAACACGAAGAAGAGGCCGATCGCCATCAGGCCGGCGCCGGCCAACTGCGCTGCCGATAGCCACAGGCCGTAGTCGGCGGCGGCGTCCGCCGGCACAACGAAGGACATCGTCCATGCAGCGAAGACAAATCCGCTGCCGACGCCGCCGAACATCCAGTTCATGGCGGCGCGCCAGTCCCAGAATTGCTGGACCTTGCCGACCAGCGGGTTCGCCGGATCGGCAAGCCGTTCGTCCGAGAGGTCGTCGGGCTCCGGCTCGCGCCCCGGCACGGCCGGCGTGGTGTAGAGATATTTGATCTGCGGATCGGTCCCGAGCTCCTCGTGCATCTGGAACGCCGGGTTGTCGCGCACGAGCTGCGAGACGTTGCTGCCCGGATCGTTATAGTCGCCGAAGGTGATGGCCGAGGCGATGCAGGCGGCGGAACAGGCCGGCGTCGCGTCGGGATCGAGGCCCGGCGTCAGGCCGGCGGCGAGGCCGCTGTCGACCCGGTCCGAGCAGAAGGTGCATTTCTGGGCGACGCCGATCCGGCCGTCGTCGAACACAGCCTCTTCCTGGCGCGTGATCTCGCCGTCGTAGTAGCCCTGGATCTCATGGGCGATGGTGCGGGCCTGGTAGGGGCAGGCGACCGCGCAATAGCCGCAGCCGATGCACACGTCGTAGTCCATCGTCACCAGGCCGTCTTCGCGCTGGCGGGTCGCTCCGGTCGGGCAGACCGGCACGCAGGGCGGCTCGGCGCAATGCTGGCAGCCGGTGACGAGGAACTGGCGCTGGACGTTCGGATATTCGCCCTGCTCGACATCGATCACCCGCCGCCACTGGATATCGGGCAGCGTGTCGTTCCAGTGCTTGCAGGCGATCGTGCAGGTCTGGCAGCCGACGCAGCGGTTGACGTCGATCGCCATGCCCCAGCGCGGGGTGTGTTCCGGGTCGTGGCAGAGGGCTTCAGACATGCCTCATCGCGCTCCTTTGCCCGACGTCCCCCCCACCCGGCGCGCTTCGCTTGCCGACCTCCCCCTCTGAAGAGGGGGAGGTATAGGGATCGGCCGCCATTTTCACTCCGCCGCCTGGGCGAAGGCGGCGGTGGCGATGTTGCCGTCGTAGCGGCCCATCTCCTCGACCGCGAGCGGCTTCTGGAGGTGCTTCTCCGAGGCCTTGTAGACCTTCACGCAGACGATGTCCGAGCCGGAGCCGGTCGAATCGGTGAGCTTGAGCGAAATGTCGGTCACGCTGTTCAGGCTCGGCCGGTTGAGGTCCTTGGCGAAGGGCGTCTTCCAGTGGTCGAACTGGCCGATCATCAGGACCGTGTCCGGGCGGATGCCCTCGCGCAGCACCGCGGGACCTTCCGTGCGCCCGGTAACCGATTCGACGACGATCTGCTCGCCCTCCTCGATCCGCAGTTCCCGCGCCCGGCGCCGGTTGATCACGACGCCGCTGTGGCCGGCGATGTTGTCGGCGACCTCGGCGATCAGCGGCAGGCCGACATTGGCGCCCCAGGCATACTGGAAGGAGCGGGCGGTCAATGCCCAGAACGGGTATTCCGCCGGATCGCGGCCGAAATCGCGGACATAGTCCTCCCAGATCTCCGGGAAGGATTCGTAGGTCGGCATGAACTCGTATTCGCGCAACTGGGTTTCCCACCAGTCGACGCCGATCTCGCCGAGGCGCATCGCCAGTTCCTGGCCGTGGCGCGTCAGCCGCTCCTGGTAGGGCAGTTCGAAGCGCAGGTTCTGCGCCTCCAGCGCCGGGTAGATGTACCAGTCGAGCTGGTTGTAGTCCTTCAGCATGTAGCCGTGTTCGCGGAACCAATCGAGGTCGTGAACGTCCGCGCCGCCGGTCATGTCCCAGGAGGCGGCCTTGCACATGTTGTCCCAGACGGTCTCCGATTCCGGCGGCTCGCCGGCCGGCAGGCTGAAATCGTACTTGCCGGGACGCGCGAGCTTCGTGCCCGCCGCGCCGCCGTTGATGGCGCCGATATAGGCGTCCAGAATCCCGGCCTCCTGGGCCAGGCGGGTCACGATGTCCGACATGTCCATCGTGTCGTTGACCGGCTCGACCGCCTTGGTGCGGATCGCCCAGCCTTCGTGGTGCCAGAAATTTTCCTGGAACTTGGTGCCGCCGATGCGGATCAGCTGGGTCGATTCCAGGTCGGTCGATTCCGGCAGCAACACGTCGGCGAAATGGTTGGTCTCGTCCATCGTGTAGGCGAAGGCGACGATGAACGGGAACTCGGCCAGCCGGTTCGAGACCTCCGGCGCATTCCACGAACTGATCGACGGATTGGTGCGGTAGCACATCCAGATGTCCGGCGGATCGTGGCGCGGCCAGCTCTTCGGCTGATGCTTCTGGAACAGCCAGGGCAGATGCGCGGGCCCCAGCGCCGGCGACCACGGGCTGTCCGATACCAGCGGCACCAGCGTCTTGTAGGCGTTGCGGATATGCGGATCGCGGTTCCAGGCGTTCGACGAGGTCGCGTTGAACTGGTAGCGCATGAAGCCGTCTTCGCCCGGCAGCACGGAGCCGACGCGCGAGGCCGCCGGCCGCACCAGCTTCACCGCCGTGCCCAGCGTGCCGCCCGGCACCTCCAGGGCGCCGACCAGCACGGCGAGCATCGTCCGTGCCCAGCAGGTATGGTAGCCGCCCCAGCCGTTGTTGACGCTCTTGCCGAGCAGGATGGCGACCGGCCGGAACGGCAGCGTCTTGCCCTCGATCTCGATAGTCTCGCCGACGCAGGCATGGGCGATAAATTCGTCCGCCACCCGCCGGATGGTCTCCGCCGGCACCTCGCACTCGGCCTCGGCCCATTCGGGCGTGTATTGCGCCATCAGGTCGAGCATGACCTGGAAGGACGGTTTCGCCGTCACGCCCTTATGGTCCCAGCGCGTGTTGTCCGGCCCGAGTTCGTAGCCGTCGACTTCGTAGGCGCCTTCCATCGCGGCGTCGCCGATCTCGGCATCGAAGGGCTTGGCCGCGCCGTCGGCGGCATCCCAGATCAGGGGCTTGCCGTCGGGATCGCGCACGAAAAATCCGTTGGGGCCGACCAGATAGGGCGAGTTCGAGCGGTTCTTCAGGAACGGCACGTCGCAGACATCGGCCCAGCCGCGCTCGTGCACGATCCGGTGGATCAGGGCGAACAGGAAGGCGGCGTCGGTCTTGGGCTTGATCGGCACCCATTCGGCCGAGGCCGCCGCCGTGATCGACATATGCGGCTCGACATGGACGCGCTTGGCGCCGCGCGCCCGGGCGTTGGCCTCGCGCCAGATGCCGACGACGCCGGACTGCGCCTCGGTATTCGCGCCGCAGTTCAGGATGAAGTTCACATAAGGCGTGTCCGGCGCCACGATGAAGGCGCGGTGCCACAGTTCGCCGTAGAGATGCTCGGAATGGTAGCACTTCACGCCCTGGCCGGCGCCGAAGCCCTGGTCGATCGGCCCCCAGGCCGCCATGAAGGCCGGGAATGTGCCCATATACTGCACCGGCGTGCCGCCGCCGCCGGTCGAGGTCGCGAGACGCGGATGGCCGTTCTCGTTGACCAGCCCCTTGGCGCGCACCTCGCGGAACTTCTCGCCGACGATGCCGAAGGCCTCTTCCCAGGAAATCGGCACGAAGCCCGGATCCTCGTCCCGCCCCTTGTTCGGGTTGGTCCGCTTCATCGGCTGCTTGATCCGGTTGGGATTGTAGGTCTTCTGGATCAGGCCGAACGCCTTGACGCAGACCCGGCCGCCGCCCGGATGTTCCTCCGCGATGTCGAAATTGGCTTCCAGCCGTTCCGCCACGCCGTTGCGGACGGTCACTTTCGCCAGGTCCGGCCCCGCTACGCACTGGTAGCAGTAGAACGGGACTTTCTTGACGTCGTCTGCGGATGCGTCGGCTTTTGCCATGATCGATACCCGGTCGGAAGGAATGGCGCGCGGGAGAATAGCACGCTTTGCGCGGAGCGGTTCAACCCTGGGCAATTCAGCCTTCGGCGAGGCGCGCCTTTTTCTTGGCCAGGCGGCCGCCCTGCTTCGCCTTGTCGATGACGAAGCGGATGTGCCGGGCCCGGCCGACATGGTCGAGCTCGTCATGGACGTTGACTTCGAAGACGACGCGCGGGCCTTCGACCTCGACGACTTCGGCGCTGACCGTCACGCTCTGGCCGATCAGCGTCGGCCCAAGATGGTCGATCTCGACCCGCGCGCCGACCGAATCCTCGCCGTCGTCGTGATGCGGCAGCAGCAGCTCGCGGCAGGTGTGCTCGATATCCCGCACCATGAGCGGCGTGGCGTAGACGCGCAATTCGTCGCCCATGAAGGCGATGGTGCGTTCCTCGTCGATGCCGATCCTTTCCTCGTGGACGACGCCGGCTTTGAGTGTGTCTTTCATAGCATTACCCCGATGTTCGAATCCGGTTTGGAATTTTGCGCGTCTCAACCGATGGCGTTCTTCGCCCGCAGACCGGCGATTTCCCCGGCGGCGAAGCCCCAGGCGGCGAGCGCCTCGTCGGTATCCGCGCCGGCCGGCGAGGGCGGGCGGCGGATCGCGCCGGGCGTCCGGCTGAAGCGCGGGGCCGGCGCCGGCTGCACGACGCCGTCGACCTCCGCGAAGGTGCCGCGGGCTTTCATGTGCGCGTGTTCCGGCGCCTCGTCCAGGTTCAGGATCGGGGCGAAGCAGATGTCGCTGCCCTCCATGATGGCGCACCATTCGTCCCGGGTCTTCGTCCTGAAGATTTCGGTCAGCTTCTCGCCGATGACCGGCCAGCTCTCCGGTTTCATCTGCGGCGGCAGATCGGCAGGATCGAGCCCGGTCTTCTCCAGCAGTTCGGCGTAGAACTTGGCCTCGATCGAGCCGATGGAGACATACTTGCCGTCGCCGGTTTCGTAGACCGAATAGAAATGGGCGCCGCCGTCCAGCAGGTTGGCGCCGCGCTCGTTGCTCCACAGGCCGGCTGCCTTGAGACCGAAGAAAGTCGTCATCAGCGACGCCGCGCCGTCGACCATGGCGGCATCCACAACTTGCCCCTTGCCGGACTGCCGCGCTTCCAGCAGGGCCGCGAGCACGCCGACCAGCAGGTACAATGTCCCGCCGCCGAAATCGCCGACCAGGTTGAGTGGCGGCACCGGCGGCCCATCGGCCGGGCCGATCGCGTTGAGCGCGCCGGTGAGCGCGATGTAGTTCATGTCGTGGCCGGCCGCCCGGGCCATCGGGCCGTCCTGGCCCCAGCCGGTCATGCGGCCATAGACCAGCTTCGGGTTGCTTGCGAGGCATTCGTCGGGGCCGAGGCCCATGCGTTCGGTCACGCCCGGCCGGAAGCCTTCGATCAGGACATCGGCGCCCGCGATCAGCCGTTTGACGACCGCAATCCCGTCCGGCGATTTCAGGTCGACGGCGATGGACGGCCGGCTGCGGTGCAGCACCTGGTATTTCGCCGGCATGGCGATGCCGAGGCCCGCATCGGTCAGCCGGTCGACCTTGATGACGTCGGCGCCCATGTCGGCCAGCATCATACAGGCCATCGGACCGGGGCCGATCCCGGCCAGTTCGACGACGCGCAAGCCCTCCAGCGGTCCCGGCATTCGGTGGTCTCCTTCGGACAAGCTGCGCGGTTGCGCCGGCCGCCGCGCCGCAGCGTTCCGGTCGGTGCGGGGGCCGGCTAGGCCGCTGCCGCGACCATGCGTTCGGCCGCGGGGCCGACCTTCTTCAATTCGGGCATCACGTCGCTGGCGAACAGGCGCATATTGGCCTCGGCGATATCCTTGGGCATGCCGGCATATTTGAAGACGCCGACGAAGCTGTCGGAGCCGGCCTGGTTGGAAATCGCGACGATCTTCTCGTAGCACATCTCCGGCGTGCCCCAGACCTGCAGGCCGAGGAAGAACTCGGTCGCCGCGTCGTCGCCCTGTTTCTGCAGGTTCTCGGCGAATTTGCCGTAATATTCGTAGCCCTTCGTGGTCTTCAGATGGTCGCCGGCGAACTCGTAGTGCGCCAGCACGCTGTGCCAGTAGCCGCCGATATATTTCTTCGCCATCTCGTAGGCGCGTTCCTCGCTCTCGTCGACGAAGGTCCAGCCCGCGGCGATCGGCGCCGGCGCATCGAAGCCGTTGACCCGCTGGAACAGCGCCCGGTATTCGGCCAGTTCCTTGGCGACATGGTCCCAGGGCTTCTGGGGGATGATGAGCAGGCCGACGCCAAGTTTCGCCATGATCTCGGCCGATTCCGGCGAAACGGCGGCGGCATAGGTCCGGCCCCTGAAGCTCCGGTCGGCGCGCGGGCGGACGGCGGCCCGGGGCTGTTTGTAGAATTCGCCGTCGTATTCGCAGTATCCGGATTCCAGCCCCTCGATGATCATCTCGGCGGCCTCGACGAAGCGGGGCCGGCTTTCCTCCATCGGCACGCGGAAACCCTCGAACTCGCAACGGCCGGCGCCGCGGCCCATGCCGAAGATCACCCGCCCGCCGGACATGGCGTCGAGCATGGCGATCTGCGACGCGACCCGGAACGGATCGCGCCACGGCAGGACGACGACCATGGTGCCCAGTTTGGCGGTCGTGGTGCGGCCGGCGGCGTAGGCGAGGAACTGGACCGGGTCCGGGCACATGATGTAGTCGGTGATATGGTGTTCGGTCGCCCACACGGAGTCGAAGCCCAGCGGCTCGACCAGGTCCACCATCGCCAGTTCTTCTTCCCAGACCACATGATCGGGCTGCTGTTTGCCGGGGTTCTGGAAAATAATCGACGCGCCGACATCCATGGCGGTGTTTCTCCGAAGTCGTAGGCCGTTGCGGGCAGGCCGTCCTGCCGCGAAAGTCCTACAACAGCCCTTGGCGGGGAGTCACCCCACTCCCGCCGGGCCAAATCGCGCCCTTCCCGCTGCGGCTACTGCCCGACGCCGCGCAACATCGGCCAGCTTCCAGCCGGCACCGCGCCGGCTTTGATTTTCCGCGCATGGAAGATGTAGCCGAGGAAATTCACCAGGATCTGGGCGCAGAACAGGCTGGTCGCGCCGCCGGGATCGTATTCCGGCGCCAGTTCGACGAAATCGATGCCGACGACCTCGCCGCGCATCGCCGCCGCCTTCAGGAAATCGCAGGTCTCGTAATAGAGGAAACCGCCGGGGCTCGGCGTGCCCGTGCCGGGGACCAGCGAAGGGTCGAAGCCGTCGACATCGATCGTGAAATAGAGCCGGGCGTTTTCCGGGATCCGCTCGACGACCCCGGCGATTCCGATCTCGCGGAAATCCCGGACCGAAAGGATGTCGGACTTGGCGGCGCGCGCGTCGGCGAAATCCGATTGCGCGCTCGAGCCGAGGTTGCGGATGCCCAGATGGGTGATGCCGGCGACGTGATCGCACTCGGCCGCGCGGCGCAGCGGATTGCCCTGGCCGTGGCGGACGCCGAAGCGCTCGTCGACATAATCGAGATGGGCGTCGATATGGACGATATGGACCGGCGGTTCGCCGTCGAAGGCGCGGATGCAGGGGATATGCACCGCGTGGTCGCCGCCCAGGACGACCGGCAATGCCCCGGCTGCGAGCATCTTCCGCACGCCGTATTCGATATTGTCGAGGCATTGCAGGGCATCGATATGGACCATGTCGGCATCGCCGATATCGACGATGCGGACCTCGTCGCCGGCGAGGAACAGGAGATCGTCCTCCGGATCGTAGGCGCCCTTGCCGATGGCGAAGAGTTGCGAGGCGTCGCGGAATCCCTTCGGCCCGAAGCGCGCGCCGGGGCGGACCTGGGTGCCGAGGTCGAAGGGCGCGCCCATGACGGCGACATCGGCGTCGATGGCGTCCCAGTCCGGCTGGTGCGGCTTCTTCATGAAGGTCGGAATGCCGACGAAGGGGAGATCGAGCCGGGCGCGTTTCGCGGTGTCGGGCGGGTCCGTCATGGGCAGGGTTCCCTGGCTGGCCGGCGTCACTCTAATTTGGCGAAGCCTAAGGCCTATCTGTATCGTACGGAACCGAAACCGCCACGCCTGCGCAGTATCCGCCGTCATTTCGACCGAAGCGGCGCAGCCGCGTAGCGGAGAAATCTTTGGGAGTTATATGCCTGACTATGCGGTGCCGGGTTTCCGGCCGACGGCGCGGACAGTCCGGTGGACATGAGCGATCGCCGCACCCTCACCCCCATCGACCCCGGATTTCATCCGGGGCCACTTCCCCCTCTGAAGAGGGGGAAGGAAAATGGAGGTTAAGCTCTTGTTCTGGCTTATTTTTACCTCCCCCTCTTCAGAGGGGGAGGTCGGCGCGCGTCACGCGCGCCGGGTGGGGGTGGCGCGGCGCCAGCCGCGCGCCGCCGCCCCGGCGGCATAGTCAGGCATATAATTCCCAAAGATATCTCCGCTCCGCATCCCTCCGGTCCGCTACGGTCGATATGACGGATAAAGCTGAAAAGAGCCGCGTATCGAGAGCTTGCCCTTAGCCTGTTGAAGCGGACAAAGACCATCTCTCGCCGACCTATTCCATATCCAGCCCGAACAGGCGGATCGCGTTGGTGCGGCCGATTTTCAGGCGGTCGCTTTCGGCGATGGTCGGCGTCGCATCGTACCACGCCGCCGCCGCTTCCATCCGCTCGAAGGGATAGTCGGTCGAAAAATACACCCGGTCGGTGCCCATCGTCTCGATGGTGCATTTGAAGGCGGGATCGTTGAAGAAGCCGCTGGTCGTGACGTGGAAATGCTCGGCAAAATATTCTCCGGGCAGCCGCTTGCCGCGATAGCCGCGGGACGCGAAGCGCATCCGGGCATCCAGCCGCCACAGGGCGAAGGGGATATTCTCGCCCAGATGGCCGACGGCGATCCGGAGGTTGGGATAGTCGTCGAACAGGCCGGAGCCGCACAGCCGCAAGGCGTGAATCGAGGTCTCGACCGCGAAACCCCAGGGTGCGCGCATCATCCAGGAGTGGCCTTCGTAGTTGCCTGCCTGGGACGGAATCTGGGTGCGCGGATGCAGATAGAAGGGCACGTCGAGCGCCGACACGGTGGCCCAGAAACTGCGGTATTCGGGGATGTCGTAATAGATGGCGCTGTCCGGTTCGCCCTTCTGGGTGAAGCCGTTGACGAGCGCGCCCTTGAAGCCGAGTTCGCGGACGCAGCGGGTCAGCTCGGCCGCCGCCGCATCCGGATCCTGCATCGGCAGCGCGGCCAGGCCGGCGTAGCGGTGCGGATGCAGCGTTACCGCTTCGGCGATCCTGTCGTTGGCCTTGCGGGCGACCGCGATCGCTTCATCGGTATCGAGGATGGCCTGGATCGCCGGCACGTTGAGCGACAGGAGCGCAAACCCGATACCGTTGCGTTCCATCGCTTCGATGCGCCGCTCGCCGATATCGAGCAGTTCCCGGCTGAACGCCTCCCAGCCCGCCGGATCGCCGGTAAAATTGTCGGCGCCGCTCAGGGTTTCCTCGATCGCCACATGCTCTTCGAATGCGATCTTGCCTTGCATCGGTCCTTCCCCGGCATGTTGGCAGCGCGCGCCGGCGGACGGACCGCGCAGCCTCGTCGGCCATCGGTTTACCCCGGATGGGGCAGGGCGTCGAACGGCGATCTCTTGCGACGGCGGCAAAGAAAATGCGTGGATCGCGGTTCGGCCGCCCTTACGATGCGTCGGTCATCGGGGGGCGGAGGTAGAGATGGACGGCAAGATCGGCCTGGAAGAGCATTTCGCGATTGCAGATACGCTCCAGGATTCGGCGGGCTTCCTGCCGCCGGACGACTGGCAGGAGCTTTCGGGCCGGCTGATGGACCCGGAGGCCCGGCGATTGCGCGAGATGGACGCCCACGGCATGGAGACGATGATCCTGTCGCTCAACGCGCCGGCGGTGCAGGCGATCCCGAACATGGCTCGGGCGGCCGACGTGGCGCGCCGGGCCAACGACGATCTGGCGGAAAAGGTCGCGCGCCGGCCGGACCGCTTCCGCGGGCTTGCCGCCCTGCCGTTGCAGGACCCGGAACTGGCCGCCGCGGAACTGACGCGCTGCATCCGCGATCTCGGCTTCGTCGGCGCGCTCGCCAACGGTTTCTCGCAGATCGAGGGCAGCGACACGCTGCTCTACTACGACCTGCCGCAATACCGGTCGTTCTGGGCGGTTTGCGCCGGGCTCGGCGTGCCGTTCTATCTGCACCCGCGCAATCCGCTGCCGCAGGACGCCCGCATCTATGACGGCCATCCGTGGCTGATGGGGCCGGGCTGGGCGTTCGGCCAGGAAACCGCCGTCCATGCGCTCCGGCTCATGGGCTCGGGCCTGTTCGACGCCCATCCGGACCTGCAGATTATCGTCGGCCATATGGGCGAGGGCCTGCCCTTCAACATCTGGCGCGTCGACAACAAGAACGCCTGGACGAAGAAGCCGGGCAACAGCGGTCCGTACCCGGCGCAGAAGAGCTTCACCGAATGTTTCCGGGAGAACTTCCACATTACCGTGTCGGGCAACTACTGCACCGAGGCGCTGCTCTGTTCGATGCAGGTCATCGGCGTGGACCGGATCCTGTTCTCGACCGACTGGCCGTTCGAGAATGTCGACTATTCCGCGGCCTGGATGGACAGCGTCGATATCGACGAGGCCGACCGGCAGAAGATCGGCCGGACGAATGCGCTTAGATTGTTCGACATCGGGATGTAACGCAGCGGAGAAGGCGATGCAGCTCAGCGAGACCCAGCGACAGATCCGGGAGACGGCCCGCGCTTTCGCCGCGCGCGCCATCGCGCCCTTCGCGGCGGAGTGGGACCGGGCGGAAGGCGCGCCGCGGTCTGTGCTGCGCGAAATGGCCGGGGTCGGCCTGATGGGCGTGACGATCGATCCGGCGTATGGCGGCGCGGGCGCCGATTTCGTGTCCTACGTCCTGGCGCTGGAGGAAATCTCCGCGGCCGACGGCGGCATATCCAACATGATGGCGGCGAACAATTCGCCGGTCGCGGCGGCGATCCAGCAGCACGGCACCGAGCGCCAGAAAGCAGAATACCTGACGAAGCTGACCTCGGGCGAATGGATCGGTTGTATCCACCTGACCGAGCCGCACACCGGCTCCGACGCGGCGGCGATCCGCACCCGCGCGGAGAAGGCGGACGGC
This sequence comes from Rhodospirillaceae bacterium Spongia-Bin9, assembly GCA_900197615.1. GTDB lineage: Bacteria > Pseudomonadota > Alphaproteobacteria > Bin65 > Bin65 > Bin65. Next base: position 974 of record FZLR01000036.1, on the reverse strand, counting down.
GGCTGGCGCCTCAACGGCCACAAGGCCTTCGTCACCGGCGGCGCGACGGCGGAACTGGCGATGATCGTGGCGGTCACCGATCCGGCGGCCGGCAAGCGCGGCATCTCTACCTTCGTCACGCCGACCGGCAATCCCGGCTACCGCGCGATCGCAAAGGAACGCAAGCTCGGCCATCGCACCAACGATACGGCGCAGGTCGTGTTCGAGGATATGGCCGTGCCGGAGGCCGACCTGCTGGGCGAGGAAGGCCGCGGGCTCGGCATTGCGCTGGCCAACCTCTCCGCCGGGCGGATCGGCGTGGCGGCGCAGGCGGTCGGCGGCGCCCGGGCCGCGCTGAAGGCGGCCCATGCCTACGCAAAGGAGCGCGAGACCTTCGGGCGCCGGATCGCCGAACATCAGGCCATCGCCTTCAAGCTGGCCGACATGGCGACGCAGATCGAGGCGGCGCGCCAGCTCTATCTCCACGCCGCCGTCCTCAGGGACGCCGGGCGGGATTGCGCCGCCGAAGCCTCCATGGCCAAGCTGTTTGCGTCCGAAATGGCGGAGCGCGTCGCCTCCGAGGCGATCCAGATCCACGGCGGCGCCGGCTTCCTCAACGACTTCCCGGTCGAGAAAATCTACCGCGACGTGCGGGTGTACCGGATCTACGAGGGCACCTCGGAGATCCAGAAGATCATGATCTCCCGCCATCTCGATTCGCTGGATCTGTAGAACCGGGGCAGGGGCGTTCGATTAATTTACAAAAAATACCTATAATTTTACTTTTTTCCTTGACAATCCGATTTTTATCTCCTATATCGGTTTCTATCAACGCCCGAAATGCGCCCGACATACTCTTCAAGGCCGCGCCGCGCGGGCGTCCGCCGCACTATCCCTCCCCCTCTTCAGAGGATTCCTTTGCGAAAGGGCGAGGCTGCCGCAAATTGTCCTTCCCCCGCTTCAGCGGGGGAAGTGGCGCCGGATTTATCCGGGGT
>FZLR01000272.1 GCA_900197615.1 Rhodospirillaceae bacterium Spongia-Bin9 | reverse complement strand
GGATCGTCGCGCCGATCTCGGTCGCAAGCATCGTGGTTGCGACAGGCCACACCTTGCTGTCGAAGCCTGGTAGATCCTCGACCGGTTTCGTATTGCCAGCTAAGGGTGGGCAGTCGAGGCTGCTGTCTGCTTGGATCTGCCTGAGGACTGCGATGAGCTTCTGTTTCACTGTGGCGGAATCCATGGGTGTCTCCTTCATTCGACTCATGGTAAGATAATCTTACCACTTCGCTGGGTCAAGCCGGGAGTGTTCTCGACCGGCTATGCAGGTATGCGCGAGGTCGACTCGAGTGCACGGTTCGGCGTCACGGAAGGACCGACGCAGTTAGTTTCGGGCTAATCGGTTGTCTGCAGGCGTAAACCAACCAAAAGGGCAAGGATAGCCACCCGAGGTCTGGAGGTTGATTCAATCCGCTTGCGGAACGAAGACAAACGCCCTCGCCTATTCCTGCCCACGAAGCAAGGAATCGAGGAATTCCGCCGGGTTGCGCGTGCCGTTACCGCGTCGGACCGCGATTCTGACGAAATGAGGGCATAGAAGTAGCGGCGGCGACCCGGACATGGAGTATTCAGGACCTACGGCGCGGACGCCGTGGAGGTGATGACGGAGAACCCCTACCGCCTTGCCCGCGACATTCGCGGCATCGGGTTCGTCACCGCCGATGCGATCGCCATGAGGCTCGGCATCGAGAAGACCGCCATGGTCCGGGTCCGCGCCGGCATCGGCCACGCGCTGGCCGAGGCGATGGACGAGGGCCATTCCGGTCTGCCGGAAGAGGAGCTGGGACCGCTCGCGGCGAAGCTCCTGGAGGTTCCCGCCCAGCTGATCCGCACCGCGCTGGACCTGGAGCTGGCCGACGGCGCGGTGGTCGCCGACACGGTGGAGGACACGCCCTGCATATTCCTCGGCGGCCTGTACCGGGCCGAACGCGCGATCGCCGGGCGCATTCTCGATATTGCCGCCGGCGAGCCCTCATGGCCCCGGATCGATCCGGACAGGGCGCTGCCCTGGGTGGAGAAGAGGACCGGGCTCGCGCTTGCGCCCGGCCAGGCCGGCGCCGTCCCCCCCCCGCCCGCCCGCGAGCAGC
>FZLR01000100.1 GCA_900197615.1 Rhodospirillaceae bacterium Spongia-Bin9 | reverse complement strand
CCGGCCGCTCCCCCGGCCCCCCGCCCGGCCCCGCCGGCCGGCCCGGCCCTGCTCCCGGCCCGGCCCCCGGCCGCGTCCCGGCCGGCGGTGCGGCATTTTCCGGGGCGGCGCGGGCCGCGGAATCGCCCTTCGCGGCTTGACAGGGGCGGGCGGCAACTTTACCTCCCGCCTGCCCGGTCGAGCGGCGCCCGCCGTTCGGCCGCCCGTTTGTTCGGGCTCTCCGGCAGCGCCGGGCAACGAAAACGGTTTCGAACCATGCACGCAGTCATTCGCACCGGCGGGAAGCAGTATCGCGTCGCGGCGCAGGATGTCATCCGGATCGAGAAGATCGCCGGCGACGAGGGCGAGATCGTCGTGTTCGACCAGGTGCTCGCCGTCGGCAGCGAGCTCGGCGCGCCCCTGGTGAGCGGCGCCAGCGTGGCCGGCCGGGTGCTCGCCCAGGACCGCGCCGACAAGATTATCGTCTTCAAGAAGAAGCGTCGGCAGAACTACCGCCGCAAGCAGGGCCACCGCCAGGACCGGACGATCGTGCGGATCGAGGAAATCCTGACCGGCGGCAAGACGCCGTCGGCGAAAAAGGCGGCCCCGAAAAAGAAAACGGCCGGGGAAGCGGAAGAGCAGCCGGCGGCATCCGAAACCCCGGCCGAAACCCCGGCCGAAACCCCGGCCGAAACCCCGGCCGAAGCGCCCGCCGCTGCGCCTGCCGAAGCGCCCGAAACCGAAGCCGTCGCGGCGGCCCAGCCGGCCGACGCGCCGCCGTTTGCCCGTCCCGAGGGCGATCCGGACGACCTGAAGAAGCTGCCCGGCGTCGGCCCGGCGACCGAGAAGAAGCTGAACGCGCTGGGCCTTACGACCTACGCGCAGATCGCGGCCCTGACCGCGGACGAGATCGCAACGGTCGACGCCGAGCTGAAGCTCAAGGGCAAGATCGAAGCGGACGACTGGCCGGCGCTGGCGAAGGAACTGGCCCTCGAGATTCAGGGCTAAGGCCGAGCCCCCCCCAAGACAGGCCCCGCAAGACAGGACCGGCAAGGCAGGAGCACGACACCATGGCCCACAAAAAAGCAGGCGGCAGCTCGCGCAACGGCCGCGATTCGGCCGGCCGGCGGCTCGGCGTCAAGAAGTTCGGCGGCGAGAAGGTGATTCCCGGCAACATCATCGTGCGCCAGCGCGGCACGAAGTTCCATCCGGGCGACAATGTCGGCATCGGCAACGACCACACCCTGTTCGCGCTCGCCGAAGGCCATGTGAAATTCTACCGCAAGGCCAACAACCGCACCTTCGTGACGGTCGACCCCGGCGTGACGGTCGACCCCGGCGCGGCCTGAAGCGCCCGCGCGGCGGCGCCGCAGCCGGCGGCGAACAGCGATAGCGGGAGCCCGGCGCGGACCCCTTTTTGCGCCGCGCCCGGCAAGCAGGTGGACAACGGCGGAACCATGACCGCCATCCCGCACCTCGACATGGCCGACGCGGACAGCCCCGAGGGCCTCCGGCGCCTCGCCGACGCCATGGCCGCAGCCTACGGCGAAACCGGCTTCGCCCATGTCGCCGGCCACGGCATCCCGGCCGCCGTCGTCGACGCGCTGTTCGACGCCTCGCGCCGCTTCCACGCCTTGCCGCAGGCCGCGAAAGACGCCATCGCCGTCAACCGGCACCATCGCGGCTATATCGCCTCGGGCGTCGCGACGGACCGGGCCTCCAGCGTCGAGGCCGCGACCCGGCCGAACCTGAGCGAGTCCTTCATCAAGCTGTCCGAAGCCGCGCCGCGCAGCCGCGGGACGGTCTGGCCGCTCGACGGTCCCAACCGATGGCCGGACCTGCCCGGTTTCCGCGAGGCGGCGATGGCGTTCGAGGCCGCCGCCGAGCCGGTGGCACGCCGGCTGCTGGCGGCGACGGCCCTGGGACTCGGCGCGGCGCCGGAGCAACTGCTTCCCCTGTTCGATCCGCCGACCGTCTGGCTGCGCCTGTTGCGCTATCCGCGCCGGCCGGACGATTTGCCGGCCGACCGGTACGGCAGCGCGCCGCACACCGATTTCGGCTGCCTCACCTTGCTCTTGCAGGACGATGCCGGCGGGCTGGAGGTCCGGTCCGCCGGGGGCGACTGGATCGCCGCACCGCCGGTCGAGGGCGCGATCCTGGTCAACACCGGCGATGTCGTGCCGGTGTGGAGCGGCGGGCGCTGGCGCTCGACGGCGCACCGGGTCGTCAACCCGCCGGACCGGGACCGCTATTCGATCGCGTATTTCTTCGATCCCTCGATGGATGCGCGCATCGCGCCGCTCGACAGCTCCGCCGGCACTTCGGCAGCTCCGCCGGCGTTCCGCTTCGGCGACCATGTCATGGCCCAGCTCGACGCCACCTACGCCTACCGGCAGGCACGGGCCTAACCCGTCGCGGCGTTTTCCGCCTTGCCGTCCGGATACCCCCGCCGTACCTCGCCGCGATGAAATTTCTCGACCAGGCCCGGATTTTCGTGTGTTCAGGCACCGGCGGCAACGGCTGCGTCTCGTTCCGGCGCGAGAAATATGTGCCGGACGGCGGCCCGGACGGCGGCGACGGCGGCCGCGGCGGCCATGTCTATGCCGAATGCGCCGACGGCCTGAACACCCTGATCGATTTCCGCTACCGCCAGCATTTCAAAGCCAAACGCGGCCATCACGGCACGGGCAAGGCACGCACCGGCGGCGCGGGCGACGACCTGACGATCAGGGTACCGGCCGGCACCCAGATTTTCGAGGAAGACCGGGAGACCCTGGTGGCCGATCTGGTATCGGTCGGCGACCGGGCGCTGCTCGCCAAAGGCGGCGACGGCGGTCGCGGCAACATCCATTTCAAGAGCTCGACCAACCGGGCGCCGCGCCGCTGCGAACCGGGCTGGCCGGGCGAGGAACGCTCGCTGTGGCTGCGCCTGAAGCTGATCGCCGACGCCGGGCTGGTCGGCCTGCCGAATGCCGGCAAGTCGACCTTCCTCGCCCGGGTCTCGCGCGCCCGGCCCAGGATCGCCGACTATCCGTTCACCACCCTTCATCCGCATCTGGGCGTCGTGGACGCGGGCCACCGGCACTTCGTCCTGGCCGATATCCCCGGCCTGATCGAAGGCGCCCACGAGGGCAAGGGCATCGGCGACCGCTTTCTCGGCCATGTCGAGCGCTGCGGCGTGCTGCTGCATCTGGTCGACGGGACGTCCGGCGATATAGCAGCGGCCTACCGGACGATCCGGCGCGAACTGACCGCCTACGGCGCCGGCCTGGACGGCAAGACGGAGATCGTGGCGCTCAGCAAGGCGGACGCCCTGGAGCCCGGTGTGATCGACGCCGGCCTGGCCGCGCTGCGCGCCGCCGGCGCGATCGAACCCTTCGCCATTTCCGGCGTCTCCGGCGCCGGGATTGAGACAGCGCTCAACCGCATCGCCGACGCCATCGAAACCCCGCGCAGGAACGACGACGAGCGCGTGCCGGCCGCCGCCGCTTGGTCGCCGCTATGACAGGCGCAGGAATCGACGAGGCCCGGCGGATCGTCGTCAAGATCGGCTCCGCCCTGCTGATAGACGACGGGACCGGCGCCCTGCGGCGGGACTGGCTCCGGTCTTTCGCCGGCGACGTCGCCCGGATGCGGGGCCGCGGCCGGGAGGTCGCCATCGTCTCCTCCGGCGCCATCGCGTTCGGCCGCCGGCAGCTCGGCCTGACCGGGCAAGCCCTGGCGCTCGAGGAGAAGCAGGCCGCCGCCGCGGTCGGCCAGATCCACCTGGCCCACGCCTGGCAGGAGGCGCTGGCCGCCCACGGGCTGACGCTGGCGCAGGTCCTGCTGTCGCTTTCGGATACCGAAGAGCGCCGCCGCCACCTGAACGCGCGCGAAACCCTGACCCAGCTGTTCGGACTCGGCGCGGTGCCGCTGATCAACGAGAACGATACGGTGGCGACCGAGGAAATCCGCTTCGGCGACAACGACCGGCTGGCGGCGAGAGTCGCCCAGATGGTCAGCGCCGACCTGCTGGTCTTGCTCTCGGACATCGACGGGCTGTACGACCGCGACCCGCGGCTGCACGACGACGCCCGGCACATTCCGGAAGTTTCCGCGCTCACCGACGATATCCGCGCCATGGCCGGCGAGCCGCGGCCGGGCTACAGCTCCGGCGGCATGGTGACCAAGCTGGAAGCCGCGCGCATCGCGGTCGGCGCCGGTTGCGCCATGATCGTTTCCGACGGCCGCACGGCCAACCCGATCCGGCGGCTGGAGGCCGGCGAACGCCACACCCGCTTCGCGCCGGCCGCGAGCGCCGGCACGGCCCGCAAGCGCTGGATCGCCGGCGCGCTGGGAAACGACGCCCGGATCGCCGTGGATGCCGGCGCCGCGAACGCCCTGCGCCGGGGCAAGAGCCTGCTGCCGGCAGGCGTCACGGCGGTCGAGGGGCAGTTCCGGCGCGGCGACGCGGTGCGGATCGTCGGGCCGGACGGCGCCGAAATCGCCATCGGCCTGATCGCCTACGACGCCGACGCCGCCCGCAAGATCGCCGGCCGCCAGAGCCACGAAATCGAAGCCCTGCTCGGCTACAAGGGCCGCGACGTGCTGGTCCACCGCGACGACATGGTGGAACAAGGGCTCCGGGAAGCGGCGCTCCGGGACACGGATTAAAGAATGATTGTCGCGTGATTTCCCCGGCCGAAATGATTATGTGAAGCCTTCGACAAGCGGATTCGGGCAATGATTGATTCGATCGAACGGGACATGCTCGCCCTCGGCGAGCGCGCCCGGGCCGCGGCAGCGGCGATGACCGGCGCGAACGAAGCGGCGAAGAACGCGGCGCTGGCGGCAGCGGCGGCGGCAATGCGCGCGCGGCAGGGCGAACTGCTCGCCGCGAACGCGCGCGACCTCGACGACGCGGCGGGCCGGGACTTCAACAGCGCCTTCATCGACCGGCTGACCCTGACGCCCGAGCGGATCGAGGCGATGGCGGCGGGACTGGAGGTTATCGCCGCCCTGCCCGACCCGGTCGGCAGCGTGGCCGCCGAATGGGACCGGCCGAACGGCCTGCGGATATCCCGGGTGCGCACACCGCTCGGCGTGATCGGCATCGTCTACGAATCGCGGCCCAACGTGACCGCCGACGCCGGCGCGCTGTGCCTGAAATCAGGCAACGCCGCCATCCTGCGCGGCGGCCGGGAGAGCTTCCACACCTCGCGCCCGATCGTCGAGTGCCTGCGCCACGGCCTCGCCACCGCAGATCTGCCGGAAGACGCGGTGCAGATCGTCCCGACCACCGACCGGGCCGCGGTCGGCGCCATGCTGCGCATGAACCGGCATATCGACATCATCGTTCCGCGCGGCGGCAAGGGGCTGATCGCCCGGGTGCAGGAGGAGAGCCGCGTCCCGGTGATCGCCCATCTCGACGGCAACTGCCATGTCTATGTCGATGCCGCGGCGGACCTGGAGATGGCCCGGCGCGTGACGGTGAACGCCAAGACGCGCCGGCCGGGCGTCTGCGGCGCGGCGGAGACCCTGCTGGTCGACCGCCAGGCCCATAACAGCCATCTCGCGCCGATCGTGGGCGACCTGCTGGAGGCCGGTGTCGAAATCCGCGGCGACAGCGCGACCCAGGCCATCGACGGGCGGATCGTGGCGGCGACCGAGGAAGACTGGGACACCGAATATCTCGACTGGATCATGGCGGTGAAGCTGGTCGATGGCGTCAACGGCGCCATCGACCACATCGAACGCCACGGCAGCAGCCATACGGATTCGATCGTCACCGAGAACGCGACGGTGGCCGAGAAATTCCTCGGCGCCGTCGACAGCGCCATCGTGCTGTGGAACGCCTCGACCCAGTTCGCCGACGGCGGCGAATTCGGCATGGGCGCGGAGATCGGCATCTCGACCGGCAAGCTGCACGCCCGCGGCCCGGTCGGCCTGGAGCAGCTCACCAGCTTCAAATATGTCGTGCGCGGCGACGGGCAGGTCCGGCCCTGACGGTGTGGACGCCGTCCGCCCCGAGCAGTCTCGCCCGCCGGACCGTCGGCCTGCTCGGCGGGTCGTTCAATCCGGCCCATGACGGCCACCGCCACATCGCGCTGGCGGCGCTGGCGGCCCTCGGTCTGGACGAAATCTGGTGGCTGGTCTCGCCGCAGAACCCGCTGAAGCCGCGCGACGGGATCATGCCGCTGGCCGACCGGCTGGCCTCCGCCGCCCTGCAAGCGCGGCACCCGGCGATGCGGGTGACGGACCTCGAGGCGGAACTGGGCACAACATTTACCGCCGAAACGCTTGCCGGAATAAAAGCGAAGTATCCGCGCAACAGATTTGTGTGGATCATGGGCGCCGATAACCTGATCCAAATACCGGAATGGAAAGATTGGTCTAAAATATTTCACACGGTTCCCGTTGCCGTTTTTGCCCGTCCGTCCTATTCTGTCGCTGCGCTATCCGGCGTAGCAGCGCAGCGTTTCGCCCGCCGACGGGTGCCGGAAAATCACGCGAGGCGTCTGGCGAGGCGCGGGCCGCCGGCCTGGACTTTCGTCCATTGCCGGCTGCACGCCGCTTCGGCGAGCGCTATTCGTGCCGGGTTGGCGCCTGCTCCGCAAGCGCCGTTCCCGGTAGAGGGATAATCCGGCGTACGGCGTCGCGATTTGCCGGGCGCCTACGGAACGGGAGGCCAAAACATCCGCTTCACAATGCGTGAATTACCCTCGGCCGCAGAGCTGAAATCTGTCGCCGAAACCTCGCTCGACGATGACAAAGCCGAAGACGTCGTCGTCATCGACCTGGCCGGACGGGCTGGGTTCGCAGACTACATGGTCATCGCCACCGGCCGCTCGGACCGCCATGTCAATGCGATGGCCAACCGCCTGATCCAGAAGATGAAGCAAGCCGGACTGCCGTCGGTTCCCGCCGAGGGAACCGAACGCTGCGAATGGGTGCTGATCGACGGCGGCGATGTAATCGTTCATCTCTTCAAGCCGGAAGTGCGCAGTTTCTACAATCTGGAAAAGCTGTGGAACGAAGAAGCGGGCCGCCGGGATGAAGCGATGGCGATGGGAATGGCCGGCTAGGGCCGACACCGGCAGGCCGGCACAGCGGCCGGACAGGCCGCACATGGGCCGGCGCCCGGCCGGCAGGGTTGGGGCGCGATGCGTATCTGCGTGATCGCAGTCGGCAAACTGCGCGACGCTGCGCTGAAAGACCTGTTCGCGACCTATTCGCAACGGCTGCCCTGGTCGGTTTCCGTCGTCGAGATTCCGGAACGGAGCAGCGGACCGCCGGCCCTGCGCGTACAACGCGAAGGCGAAGACCTGCGCCGCCGCCTGCCCGACGGACCGCTGATCGCGCTGGACGGGACTGGCGCCGATCTGACAAGCGAAGCCTTCGCCGAAGCCCTGGCGCGCTACCGGGACGATGGCGCCGGAACGCTCGCATTCGCCATCGGGGGCGCCGACGGCCACCCGCCGGAAACCCTCGCGGCGGCCGACCTCGTCCTCTCCTTCGGCAAGGCGACGTGGCCGCACCGGCTGGTTCGGGTCATGCTCGCCGAACAGCTCTACCGCGCCTCGGCCATCCTGGCCGGGCATCCGTATCACCGGGGGTAGGCTGCGCGCGGCGCGCATTCCTTGCACCCTCGAACCGCGCGGGTCCGAACCGGCCGCCGGTTGGAATCGAACCCTACAGCCCTTCCGCCCGAACGGGAGTCCGGGAAATTCATCCGAGGAAATACCGGATTCTGTTCCAACAAAATCCAAACTGAATTTCAACCGAATTTGCCGATTGCCCGTACTAATATATTATCTTATAACATTCCTTGAATTGCCCATTTGCCGGAGCGTTGCCGATGACCCGCCCGAAGACCTGGAATGCTCGAATCGGGTCGGTCGCCCTGACCGTCCCGGCGCTGGCCCTTGCCGCCGCCGGCGGCAGCGCGCCAGCGCGAGCGGAGGCGCCGCGGGTGGTGGCGACCATCAAGCCGATCCATGCGCTGGTTGCGTCGGTGATGGACGGGGTCGGGACGCCGGCTCTGCTGCTCAAGGGTTCGATATCGCCGCACGGCGTCAGCCTGAGGCCGTCGCAGGCGCGCCTGCTGTCCCAAGCCGGGGTGGTGGTTTGGGCCGGGCCGGCGCTCGAGCAGTCCGTTGCGAAAATCGTGAAGAACCTGGCCGGGAAAGCGATTTCGATTCCGCTTCAGGATGCAAAGGGCGTCCGGCTCTACAAGCTGCGCGAGGGCGGGCTGTGGGAGGCGCACGACGATCACGGCCATATGGACGACGACCACAAGGCCGAGGCCCGCAAAGGCCATGACGACGACCATGACGAGGAACGCGCCGATATCGATGCGCATATCTGGCTGGACCCGCATAACGCGATCGCCATGACCCGGGCGATCGCCGAGGCGCTGGCCCGGGCCGACGCGCCGAACGCCGCCGCATACCGGGCCAACGCGACCGCGACCGTGGCCCGGCTGAAGGCGCTGGACGATGGAATCGCCAAGACGCTCCGTCCGGTTCGGAACAAGCGGTATATCGTTTTCCACGACGCCTATCAGTATTTCGAGAAACGCTACCGGCTGACGCCGGCCGGCTCGATCACCGTCGATCCGCACCGCGGGCCGTCGCCGCGCCGCCTCTACGACATCCGGACGCACATTCTCGAGCGCAGGGCGTCCTGCGTCTTCCGCGAGCCGCAATTCACCCCGAAAATCGTCAATGTCCTGGTCAGGGGCACGTCCGCCAGGGTCGGAACGCTGGATCCGGTCGGCGCCGCCCTGCCGGCCGGCAAGGGCGCCTACGAAACCCTGATCCGCCGACTCGCCGCCAACCTGCGCGCCTGCCTCGCGGGGTAGAAGCGCCGGCGACCGCCGACGCTGCCCTGCCCGAAATGTGACGGTAGACCGACATTATATTATTAAATAACGCCGATGGGAGTTGACGAAATGCGAGATGGGACACGACATGGCCGGGCCCGCCCCGTTGTCTTTTCGACGTTGGCGGCCGCCCTGCTGACGACGGCCATCGCGGTGGCGCCTGCTGCCGACGCGGCCGCGCAAACGAGCGCGCAACGCCTCAAGTTGCTGGAGCAGACAGTCAAGGAGCTGCTGGAACGCGACGACGCGCGCGAGCGCAAGATGAAGGCGATGCAGGCCGAACTGAAGCGGCTGCGCCGGGCGCGCGGTCTCGCCACCGTGGCGCCCAAAGACAAATCGGCAGCGGGCGACCGCGACGACCACGGCCACGACCACGGCAAGAAATCGGCCGCCGGCAAGGAAGAGATGGCGGGCAGCAAGACAGCCGGGGACGATCACGGGCACGACCACAAACCCGGCGAGGACTCCGCCATGCATGACGACGACCATGCCGCGGAGGTCTGGTCGGCCCGGGTCGGCGACGGTGTCCTGCGCCTGAAGCGCCTCGGTCTGGATGTGGATTTCGCCATGGGCGCCAGCACGGCCAAGAGCGAAGACATGGAAGCCCTGTTCGGCGGCCATCACGATCCCAAGCGGACCGGCTTTACGCTGCAGGCCGTCGACCTCTCGGTGGCCGGCAGCTACGACCCCTATTTCGACGCCTTCTTCAATACGGCAGTGACCGTCGACGGGGCGGGCGAAACCGCCGTGGAGATCGAGGAAGCCTGGGTCCGTACGAAATGGCTGGGTGGCGGCGTGCGCCTGCAAGCCGGACAGTTCTACGCCCCCTTCGGCATCGTCAACCGGACCCATCTGCACGACTGGGCCTGGCAGGCCCAGCCGATCGTCGCGACGCGGGTGTTCGGCGCGGACGGCGCCCGTGGGCTGGGCGCCCAGTTGGAAGCCCGGCTGTCCAACAACGGCGCGTGGCGCAGCTCCCTGTTCGCGAGCATGCAGAACCGGCGCAGCATCCATGCGCACGGCGAGGAAGAGGAAGCCCATGAGGAAGAGGAGGAAGAAGGCGAAGAGCATGCAGATGAGCATGCAGATGAGCACGCCGACGAGGCCGGGGCCGAGGCCGACGGACTGGAGGATTTCGCTTACACGATCCGGATGGAAAACCGGCTGACCGTGTCGCCGCAAACGACGCTTGCATTCGGCGGGTCCGCGATGTTCGAGCCGAATCCCGACGGCCACGACAGCCGGGTCTCGATCTTCGGCGCCGACGTCGCGATCAGCCATCGCCTGCCCTCGAAGAACAGGCTCGTCCTGACCGCCGAATACATGCACCGAACCTCCAAGGCGCCCGAAGCCGAACATGACGAAGAAGAGGAATTGGGCGGCGACGAGGAGGAGCACCACGACGAACGGATCCGGGTCCAGGACTACGGTTTCTATCTCCAGGGCATGTGGTACACGCCGGACGGCTGGGGCCTAGGCGTGCGCTACGAACGTGCCGGCAGCCGCGGCGGCGACGCCGAAGCGCGCGCGGAAGACCCGATGCGCGGCACCCGGACCCGGATTTCCCCGCTCCTGCTCTGGCAGTTTTCCGAACTCGGCCGTCTCAAGCTGCAATACAACTACGACCGAACCGAATTCCTGGAAAAAAGACACGCCCATTCGGTGTTCCTGAGCGCCAGCTGGTCCTTCGGCCTCGGGGCGCCGGATCACGCGGGCCACGGTCACTGAACCGGAATCGGGGACGCACCGGGGCGACGGGCCGATTCGTCCCGCGGGGCCGGCTGCGCCGCGTGGACCGTGACAATGGAGGGAAATCCGGGCTAGATTGCATCGCTTCCAGCCGGCGGGCTTGACGGGAACGCGAGGGGCGATGCGCAAGCAGGGTGCGAAGATCCAGGCGGAGGTGCTGGCGGCGCTGCGCCGTCAGGCGAAGCCGCTGTCCGCGTATGAAATTCTTGCCCGGCTCAACCGGAAGAACGGCAAGCTCGCGCCGCCGACGGTCTACCGCGCGCTGGCCTCGCTGATCGAGCAGGGCCGGGTTCACCGGATCGAATCGATCAACGCTTTCGTCGCCTGCCAGAGCGTCGGCCACGCTCACGCGTCGGTGCTGTCGATCTGCGACGATTGCGGCTCGGTCGAGGAGCATCACGACGACACGCTGCTGCAAAACCTGTCGGCGCTCACCGGACAATCCGGCTTCAACCCGTCGCATCACATCATCGAAGTCCACGGCCGCTGCACCGACTGCGGCACGGCGGCGGCGCAATAGGGCGCGCCGCAGTAGCGGCCTTCCGTGAGCATCCGAGCTTCGAAACGGACAGCGCGACGACGACCCGGCAGCATCCCCGTCGGGACTGACTGAACTACCGCACTTGACATTCGACTCTTCCCAACAATATTGTTGCCAACTAGTTTGTTGGGAAATGAGCCATGCTGAGAAAAGGTGGAAGCAACTGGGTCGAAGGGGACCGTTTCTTCGATCGTGGATCTGAACTCGTGGCGCTCGAAGAGCGGGTTCGGGACGGAATCCACACCCTGCTGACCGCGCAGCGGCGCATGGGCAAGACGAGCCTCGTCCGGGAACTGCTGAGGCGGTTGGCGGAAGGCAAGGAATTCGAATCGGTCTTCATCGATCTTGAAGCCGCCGCAGACCCGGCCGACGCGATCGCCGAGATATGCGTTCAGGCGAGACCGCTAAGTGGGGTCTGGGGCCGAATCAAAGGCAGTTTCGCCAACATCCTGAAAGAAGCCGGCGAACATTTCGAGGAACTGGCCGTCGCGGACATGAAGGTGAAGCTGCGCGCCGGGATCGACGCGGGAAACTGGCCGCAGCGTGGCGATGCAGTCTTTGCGGCGCTGGCGTCGGGCGACCGGCCGGTTGTCCTAGCCATCGATGAATTGCCGATCCTCGTCAACCGGCTGCTCAAAGACGACAGGGACCGAATCACGCCGCAAGGGAAGCTGGCGGCGGACGAATTTCTGAGCTGGTTGCGCAAGAACGGCCAGAACCATCGTGGACGGGTTTCCATGATCCTGTCCGGCAGCGTCGGCCTCGAACCGCTTTTGGAACAGGCGGGGCTGTCTGCACACGCCAACATCTATTCCGCCCACGACTTCAAACCCTGGAGCGAAGAGACCGCCGCGTCCTGCCTGGAGGCGCTGGCCAAGTCATACCGGGTCGGTCTCTCGGACGGAATTCGTCGGGACATGTGCCGGCGGCTGCGCTGCTGCATCCCGCATCATGTCCAGATGTTCTTCGACAAGCTGCACGATCATCTGCGCCGCGACGACCGGCTGGAAGCGTCGCCGGACGATGTCGAATGGGTCTATGCCCATGAGATGCTGGGCGTCCGGGGGCAGGCAGACCTGCAGCACTACGAGGGTCGCTTGCGGACGATCCTCGGAAGAGCAGGCTATCCAGTCGCCCTCGAGCTGTTGACGGCAACTGCCGTCGAAGGCCGTCTCGAAGGCAATGCCGTCGACCTTTATCGGGCCCACTACTCGGCACAGGAAGCAGATGACGGGGACGGCATCCCGTCGGTCGCGGACTTGCTGCATGTGCTGCAGCATGACGGCTACCTGGAACGGCAGGACGGCGGCTACCGGTTCGTTTCCGCCCTCCTCGAAGACTGGTGGCGCAGCCGCTACGGCGAGAACTTCGTGCCTGTCGTCGATTCCGAACCACGCGGCGGGGGAGCGGGCCGATGAACGTGACCGCCAGAAAGTACAATCCGGGATTCCTCTCCGACGACGACCTCGTCGCGTCCTTCTGCGTGCGGACGGATGAATTCGCCTCGATGATCGAAGCCCTGCGCGAGTCCTCGGGCAATGCGAACACGCACCAGATCGTCATCGGCCCGCGCGGCAGCGGAAAGACGAGTCTGCTGTTACGGGTCGCGGCCGAAATTCGCCGGGACGACGGCCTGTCGCCGCGCTTCTTCCCGATCGTCTTTGCCGAGGAAAGCTACGAGGTCTCGACTGCCGGCGAATTCTGGCTCGAATGCCTCTCCCGTCTCGCCGACCAGGCGCCGCCCTGCGAAGACACCCCGGACCTGCGCCGTACCCATGAGGAACTGCGGCAAATCGAAGACGACCGGACCCTCGGCGACCGTTGCCTCGGCGTCCTCCAGGACTTCGCGGACAGGGAAGGCAGGCGCCTCGTCCTGATCGTCGAAAATCTTAACATGATGTTCGGGGACTTCGCAGACAAAGACACCGGATGGCGGCTGCGCCACATTCTCCAGAACGAATCGCGTTTTCTCCTCCTCGCCAGCGCAACCAGCCGGTTCGACGCGATAGACAACCCGAAACAGGCGCTCTACGACCTGTTCAGGCAGCTGACATTGCGCCCGCTCGATACCGGCGACTGCGCGGCCTTGTGGCGGGCGGTTTCCGGCCAGGACCGCGCCGCCCAAACGATCCAGGCGTTGCGGATTCTGACCGGCGGCAGCCCGCGTTTGCTAACCATCGTGGCGCGCTTCGGCGGCAAGCTGTCGTTCCGCGAACTGATGGCGGATCTTCTCGATCTGGTCGACGACCACACCGAGTATTTCAAGAGCCATCTCGATGCGCTCCCCGCGCAGGAGCGGCGGGTCTATCTCGCCC
>FZLR01000194.1 GCA_900197615.1 Rhodospirillaceae bacterium Spongia-Bin9 | reverse complement strand
CCCTGGCGCTGACGACGGATGCCATGACCGTGCACACCGCATCGGACGCGGTCTCCGGGGCAGGCGGCAACCTGGCGGCCGCAGAGGCGGAGGTGACGCGGCTCAGGCTCGGGCTGGAGGGCTCGCGGCCGTTCCGGCTCGCCGACGGTTCGGTGCTGACGCCGCGCATGGAGATCGGGTTGCGCCACGACGGCGGCGACGCCGAGACTGGCTTCGGCGCTGAAATCGGCGCCGGGATCGCCTGGCTAGACGCCGAGCGCGGGCTGGGCGCGGATCTGCGCGGACGCGCGCTGCTCGCCCACGAGGCGAACGGTATCCGGGAGGGGGGAATCTCGGGCTCCTTCGCCTGGGACCCGGTGACAGGCGACCGAGGGCCGCGGCTCAGCCTGACCCAAACGTTGGGCGTCCTGGCGCAGGGCGCTACCGACGGCCTGCTCACGCGCCGGACACCGGCGGAGTTGGCAACCGGCGAACCGGGCGACAGCCTTCGGGACAGGCGGCTGGAGGCGCGCTTCGGTTACGGCTTCCGGGCCTTCGGAGACCGCTTCACCGCAACGCCCGAGATCGCCGTCGGCCTGTCCAACGCCGGGCGCGATTACAGCCTGGGATGGCGATTGGTACGCGTCGGCGACGCGCCGAACGGGGGATCGCTGGAGCTTGCCTTCGAAGCGCGTCGGTTTGAAAACACGTCCCGGCTAAACGCGCCGCCGGAACACGCCGCCGCCTTCCGCATGACGTCGCGGTTTTAGGCCGCGCCCGGTTGCCCGCGCTTGCCCGGCCTGCCTTCAGGCCACGAATCTGCCTTCTGTGATTTTCGTTCGCCACGACTGGCGACGCGCGCGAGATTTCGCAGTCAGACGAGTGTGTAGTACCGCTTCTCAATCCGCTGCCGCGAGGCCGGGACAGTCGCGATAGAGGCTGGCCTCGACCGACTCCGACACGCGCCGCGTCGACTCGTGCACCGAGTCGCGCGCCAGGTGCGCATATCGAGCGGTCGTCTGGATGTGGCTGTGACCGAGCAGTTTGCCGATCGTCGGCAGGCTCTCACCGAGCGCCAGCGCCCGTGAGGCGAAGCTGTGCCGGCAGTCGTGTGTCATTCGGCGCGTGCTATTGACCCCCAGACATCTTCAACTTCAATGAGTTATCATGCCGATCAGCGTCCAACAGCCGAGCCGAACAACACACTGTGCACTCAATTTGCCGATGTGCTCGGTAGATGCAACCTCCTGAGCTAGATGATGGGCTCGGTTCTTTACCCATGACGATCAGAGGTCAAGCTCTCCCGAGACCGGAATGGTTGTGCCTTACGAGCGAAGCGGCCCTCGAGCCGGACCGCCCGATCTGCGATCCTCACCATCACCTGTGGGACCGGCCGGACGACCCGTACTTCGTCGAGGATTTCGCTGCGGATCTGCAAAGCGGACACAACATCGTTTCCACCGTATTCATAGAGTGCGGTTCCCGATACCTGGCCGACGGGCCCGAGGGAATGCGCCCGGTCGGCGAGACTGTTTTCGCGGTGCAAGAGGCGGAGCGCGCCACCGCCTCGCCCGGTATCGCCACGGAGGTAGCTGCCGGAATCGTGAGCTTTGCGGACTTGCGTCTGGGCGCGGAGGTCAGTTGCGTTCTCGCCGCTCATGCCGAGGCGGGGCGGGGACGCTTTCGCGGTATTCGCCAGTGCGTGGCGGTCGATACCGATGGGCACGTCCCGAAGCACAGAACCCTGCCGCCGCCCGGGCTGTTGGCCAAGCCGGCCTTTCGTGACGGCTTTGCATGCCTGCAGCCCTTCGGAGCGAGCTTCGAGACCTGGTTGTACCACCCCCAGCTGTCCGGGCTGACAGATCTCGCACGGGCATTCCCGGAGACCGGCATCGTGGCGAACCATGTGGGGGGCCTTCTCGGCGTAGGTCGGTACGCGCAAGATCGGCGGTCGGTCGTCGACGGCTGGCGCGATTCGATATCGGAACTGGCGCGGTGTCCGAACGTGCTGGTGAAGCTCGGCGGGCTTGGAATGACGCTGTTCGGCTTCGGCTGGGAGAGCCGGTCGCGGCCTCCGTCGTCAGAGGTGGTTGCGGAGGCCATCGCACCCTTCATCGATCACTGCATCGGCTGCTTCGGCATCGAGCGGGCGATGTTCGAGAGCAACTTCCCGATGGACAAGGTTTCCTGCGCCTACGGCATTATGTGGAACGCGTTCGAGCGCGTCGCGGCGCGCTATTCCGCGTCGCAGCAGGACGCTCTGTTTCATGACAACGCGGTGCGCTTCTACCGTCTCGGCGCCGAGGCCTGAGACCCGAACCGGAAGCGTACGGCCCGAAAGCCGATCCCCGAGCCCGGTACCCGGCCCGGGCCGCCGGGGGGCTTCTCAGAAACGGCCGGCAGAGCCGGGTAGCGGCCGTGGCCGATAGTCCAGGATCGTCTCGATAAGGTACCTGTCCAATTCGACAGTCAGCGCAGCGTCGTCGCGCTCAAGTGCCTGGCGGGCGGAAGAGGTGATCAGCACAGTGCGGCAAGGCTTCTGCGCCGTTACGGAACTCTCCGCGAGATAAGAGCCGAAAGCCGCCTGGGGCGCCAATACATCGCCGGGGCCGCACTCTAGCATCTGTGCTCCGGCCTCCGCTGCGTGTGCAATGGCCCGGCCCTCGGTCAGGAACTGCATGCCCTTCTGCATTTCGCCGCCAGCCACAATGGTCTCCCCGGCGGCGTAGGTGCGCGGCTGTACCCAGGCTTCGAGCCGCTCGGTCAGCGCTTCGAAACGGGCCTGTCTGTCCAGTTCGCGCAAAGCGTGGTCGATGGACATGTCGAACAGGGTGTCGCGTGCGTCTTCCGATTCGGAATTTAGGCGTTCCCACGCGGCAATGACCATTTCCTCGCACCGCTCGAGCCCCCGGTCGAGGTCTTCTTCGAAGATCAGATTTTGCCACTCATTCTCGGAGAGGCCGGAGCGCAGGGTGGACCTGGTACGCGCGGTCATTGCGCTCAGGACGATATTTGTCCCCTGGGCGTTCGCCGCGCGGATGGAGCGGCAGATGACGTTGGCAGCCGAGATGTCGAACCCGGAGACGCCGGTGAAATCCAGCAGCAGGCCGATCGGGGTCGGGTCGGCCTTGAGCGCCTCCTTGAGGCGGTCTCCCAAGGGAGACGCGTTGCCGAAGATGATGTAGCCGCGCAGGCGATAGCCCCTTACCCGGTCGCCCTGGACCTGGAGAATGACGCGGTGGATGGCGGAAAGAACCCTCTTGCTCCGATACTCACGAACCGTGAACGAAGCGCCGACCACATTCACTGCGCTGTAGCGCACGACAAAGAAGATGACCGCCGCCACCAGGCCCAGGACTACGCCTTCGACGAAACCGAAGAAGCCAATGACGAGAGCAACCAAAAGAATCATGCCGTAATCGGATCGCGGCAGTATCTTCAAGGTCGCGATCAGCCAGTCGATCAGAAGGCCGAGCCCAACGAAGAGCGCCAGGCCGCCGAGCAACGGCATCGGGAGGAATGCCAGCAGATCGCCGCCGAAAAACAGAACCGATCCCACTGCAAGCGCCACGACGATTCCGGTCAGGCGCGTTTCGGCGCCGGTTTCATGGCTGATCAGGGTCATGGGGCTCGAGTTGCAGCCCGGGTGGCTTGCGCCCAGGGCGGCGACCAGGTTGGCCGCTCCCTCGGCCTGAAATTCCCTGTTCATATCGAGTTCCGTGCCGCTGCCGAGTTCCAGCGCGCCCGCGTTCAGTACGATGCAAATCAGTGTAATCAGCGTGACGCCCAGGATCCCCGGAATTTGGGATGCCACCACACTCCAGCTCACATGGGTCAGGCCACCCAGTTCGATGGGCGGCCAGGAGGTGCCGGCCGGCATGCCCACGAACAGGATGCCGGCCGCGCGCGCATCCTCGACAGAGATACCGAGAACGAGGAGCACGGCATGGCAGAGCCCGACGGCGAGTACCACCGAGGCGGGCAGGACGAGATAATGGGGCCGAAGCTTGGTTACCAGCAGGAGCACGGCGGCAAAGGCGACGCTCGGAGCCCATTTCGGGATCATGTCGGGCTCGAGCAGTTCGGGAAGGGTCTCCCATTCGAGCGCGATCCCGGACGCGATCGAGATGCTGCTCACGGTCAGGACACCACCGAGCCCCGCAAGGAATCCTCCTACGATGGGATAGGGCATGAAGCGAAACAGGTTGGCGAGCCGGAGCCTTCCGATGAGCAAGAAACACAGTGCGGTTATCAGGGTTGTGAGGGCGACGATGACGATCATTGTCGCGAACACCGCCTCGTCGCCTGCCGAGGACAGTTTCGCGGCGACCGCACTCCCTATCGCCAACATCGCTACCGCCGGCGCGAAGTTGGGCATGGACACCGTGCCTTTGTAGGTGCCGGCCAGGGCCGTTACCAGGCACATGGCGAAGCAGCCGAACAGTATCGTCCCGGTGCCCTGGGCAATGAAGGGGGCCAACGGGCCTGCGAAGATGGTGGTGGCCTGCGTGGGGCCGAATACTGCGAGCAGCAGAGCCAAAACCAGGCCGCTGGATACAGCGGCGGGGAGCTTGGTCGATCGGGCGTCGGTGCGCAGCTCCGAAGCGAGGCTACGTATCACGAGAGTCCGGCTCCACGGAGTACCGCGGAGGATCGCGGGCGTCGCAGCCACGAGAACGGGCTACCCGGAGCCGCGAATTTCTGTGTGTAGTGGCGCAGGCGGTACCCCTCGGGCTTCGTGCCCGCAATCACCGACATGTTGCCCTCGAGCCGCGCGATCCCTGCCAGTGCCGCTTCCACGACCGGGGTCAGTGGCATGCATTGCGGATCGTTTTTCGAACCGCGCCGCTTTTTCTCTCCCGTCATGCGGTCTATGTCATTCCAACGCAACGTCACGATCTCGTTCCTGCGGCACCAGGCCAGAACCCGCAGCCGGATAGCCGCGACCGCTGAAGGCATGGCCGAGTTGTCAGCTATTGCCTCCTTCAGCTTCGTGCTGAACCGGTGGAATTCGTCCACGGTCAGAAACGCTCACGGCGACATTCCTTGTTGTGGCGCACCGAACGACTGGGATTGCGCCGCGGCGGGGTCATGCACCAGACCTCAGCCAGCCTGAGCATCTTCGCCAGCATATCTCCGGTCTGATTCGTCCGGTATCCTGCTTCATTCGGCACGGGGCGTCGATGCAGTGGCTAGCGTAGCGAAAGTCGCTGGGATCGGGTGGATATTGGTTTCCCGGCGCATTTCTGCCGAATCAACGATAAGGCCATACTGCCATGACCGAAATAGCCTTCTCCCATGCGATGTTCTAGCCATTCGAGGAAAGAAGGTGACCACGGATTTCGCGGGCGGGTCGGCGTCGTCCAACGGAGTGCTCGGCCTAGCCGGGGCGCTGGCGGGCAGCATCGGGGAGTGGTGCGACGGTCTCGGTGCGCGTGGAGCCAAGCGGGAATGTGTGTAAGTGGAAGAACTGACACCCATGAGACGCCGCCGGGCGGCGGTACCGATGTACGGACACCGCTGCTATCCGACCGTTTTCCGCCTCACGTGTGTGCCGGCCCGGGTATGCGGTAGCCGAGGCCGGGCTCGCTGCGGGCAGGTCGAGGACCCGGTTTCGGGGCCGATGACGGCGAAGCTGGCCGATGGTCGAAGATGGGATTCAGATTTTGGTCGGCGAAGGGTGAAGGGTGAAGGTTGCGCGTCCTGCGCCCCCATAGGGGGCGCAGGACGGCCTCCCCCCCGTGTCCCGGCCCC
>FZLR01000016.1 GCA_900197615.1 Rhodospirillaceae bacterium Spongia-Bin9 | reverse complement strand
CCGTCCGGCTTCAGGCCCATGTCTTCCGGCCGGCGCCGCTGCAGCAGCAGGTTCAGCGGCAGCACGACGACGAACAGGATCAGTGCCATCGCCATGCAGGCGTCGCGCCAGCCGTCGTCGCGGATGATGTCCTGCAACCAGGGAAACATCAGGATCGAGCCGACGCCGGCGCCGGAAAACGCCAGCCCGGTCGCCAGCCCGCGCCGCCGCACGAACCAGAAGGGCATCAGATAGGCGTGCCCGGTATAGCCCAGGATGATCGCGCCGCCGACCACGCCGCAGCCCAGGCTGAGAAAGATCGCGCCCTGCCCGCCGGCGACCGTGGCGAGGATCAGGCCGCCGCCGACGAGCACCGAGCCGGCGGCCATGACGAGGCCCGGCCCGAGCCGGTTGATCGCCACGCCGAGCAGGGGCGTGAGCAGCATCGAGGTCGCGAAGCCGACCGAGAAGATCGCCGCCGTCTCCGCCCGCGGCCAGCCGAATTCGTCGAGCATCGGCGGATAGAGCAGCGAGAAGGACGTGCGCACATTCACGCCGACGCCGAGCGTGACGAAGGCGACCGCGACGACGACCCAGCCGTAGTAGAAGGGCAGGCGGGCCAGCAAGCCGGCCGGCCGTGCGGCGCCTTCCGGCGGACCGCCGGTCATCCGGCCGCCGCCCGCCCGGCCTCCAGGGCCGCCTGCCGTTGCAGCTGCCGGGCCCGTTTTTTCGCCTGTCCGGCGACCAGGCGGACCTTACGCGGCGCGGCCAGCCACATGGTGGCGATCGAGAGGAGCCCGGCCGCCGCCCCGACGGCGAAGCCGGTCTCGTAGCCGCCGGTAATGTCGTAAAGCTCGCCGGTCGCCCACGGCCCCAGCGCCGCCCCAAAACCGCTGGTCGCGCCGTAGATGCCGAAAATCTGGCCGTATTTCGGGCTGTGGAACAGTTCGGCCGGCACCGCCGGATAGACCGCCGATGCGCCGTAGCCGATCAGCCCCTGCACGAAGACCATGGTGTAGACCAGCCACAGCGCCGGGTAATGCGGCAGGACCAGCAGAATGGCATAGCATGCGGAAAAACCGCCGAAGGCGATGCTCCAGCCCCACTCGCGGCCGATCCGGTCGGAGAGCATGCCGATGCCGATCTGGCTCGCGACGCCGCTCAGCCCGACCAGTCCCAGCGCAAAGGCCGCCGCCACGGCCGACACGCCGATTTCGGTCAGGAACTTGGTCTGGTGGACCAGCACTGAATACCAGGCGAACATGCCGGCCATATAGCTGACGTGCAGCCACCAGAAGCGGCCGGTGCGCGCCGCGGTCCTGAGGGTCCATTCCCGGTGCGCCCAGGCCGGATCGACGACGGCGTCGGCCGCCGGCTTGCGCGGCGCGCGGCCGGGCCGGTTCTCGCCATCGGGTTCCAGCCCGATATCGTGGGGATGCCGGCGCTGGAACAACAGGTTGAGCGGCAGGACCAGGCCGACCATCAGGATCGCCAGGGCGTAGCAGGCGCGGCGCCAGCCGTCGGCGCCGATGATGTCCTGCAACCAGGGGAAGAGCAGGATCGCGCCGATGCCGACGCCGGCAAAAGCCAGGCCAACCGCCAACCCGCGCCGGCGCACGAACCAGTAGGGCAGGAAATAGCTATGGGTGACGTAGGCGAACATGACGCTGCCGCCGATCGTCATGCAGCCCATGGTGACGGCGAGTTCCGCCACCGAATCGACGCCGGTCGACAGCACCAGCCCGCCGGCGCAGAACAGCACACCGATTGCCACGATCCGGCCGATGCCGAACCGGTCGATCAGCACCCCGGCGAAGGGCGAGAAGAACAGCGAGACCAGAAAGCCCATCGAGAAGATCGCCGCCGTGGTGCCGCGCGACCAGCCGTATTCTTCCAGGATCGGCGGAAACAGCAGCGAGAAGGCGACGCGGACATTGGCGCCGATCGCCATGGTCACGAAGGCGACTGCGAGGACGACCCAGCCGTAGTAGACGGGGAAGCGGGCAAGCGGCGAAAGCGGGCGGGACGGTTCGGGAGGCCGGGCCATGGCGCTGCTATAGAGCCGATAACCCGCTATGGCGAGGGTACCCGGCGCATGGGGCGAATGTGCGCCGCGCCTTACGGGTCAGGGGTGCCGCGCTCCGGCCGCTACCGGGTCACGGCAAGCCGCATATCCAGCATGTTGAGAACCTTGAACAGCGTATCGAGGCGCGGATTGCCATCGCCGAAAAGCGAGCGGTAGAGCGCTTGCCGCCCCAGCCCGGTCGCTTCGGATACCGAGGTTATTCCCTTTGCCCGCGCGACGTTGCCGAGCGCTTTGGCGAAGTATTTCGGATCGTTTTTTTCGAGCGCGACGTTCAGATACTCGACCAAAGCCTCGTCGCTGTCGAGAAAGTCGATCGGGTCGAATTTCCTGAGTTCCATCGTGCTTCCTCTGCGTTGCCCGGAGAGTTGTCCAGTGATTTTGCGGGCGCAAGGGGCGATTGCAGTCGCTCGACATCGCACGGTTTACGCGGGGGCGGGCGGAAACTAGAACCTGAACGGTCGCCGAAGGTTTCTCTTTCGCATCGCATGACCGACCCGTCGCCCATCACGCCCGAACTCGTCGCCGGCCACGGCCTGACGCCGGAAGAATATGAGCGGCTGCTCGCCATCATGGGTCGCGAGCCGACAATGGCCGAACTGGGCGTCTTCTCGGTCATGTGGTCCGAGCACTGTTCCTACAAATCCTCGAAAAGGTGGCTGAAAATCCTGCCGACCGAGGCGCCCCACGTCATCCAGGGGCCGGGCGAGAATGCCGGCGTCATCGATATCGGCGAGGGCCTCGCCTGCGTCTTCAAGATCGAGAGCCACAACCACCCGTCCTTTATCGAGCCCTACCAGGGCGCGGCGACCGGCGTCGGCGGCATCATGCGCGACGTGTTCACCATGGGCGCCCGGCCGATCGCCAACCTGAACGCGCTGCGTTTCGGCGATCCGGCGCATCCGAAATCGCGCCATCTGGTCTCCGGCGTCGTGGCGGGCATCGCCGGCTACGGCAACTGCATGGGCGTGCCGACCGTGGGCGGCGAATGCGATTTCGACCCGGCCTATAACGGCAACATCCTGGTCAACGCGATGACGGTCGGCATCGCGCCGGCGGACCGGATCTTCTATTCGGCGGCGGCCGGGCCGGGCAATCCGGTAGTCTATGTCGGCTCGAAGACCGGGCGCGACGGCATACACGGCGCCACGATGGCCTCGGCGACCTTCGAAGACGACAGCGAAGAGAAGCGCCCGACCGTGCAGGTCGGCGACCCGTTCACCGAGAAGCTGCTGCTCGAAGCCTGCCTGGAGCTGATGGCGACCGACGCCATCGTGGCGATCCAGGACATGGGCGCGGCGGGCCTGACCTCATCCTCGGTCGAAATGTCGTCCAAGGGCGGCGTCGGCATCGAACTGAACCTCGACAGGGTGCCGATGCGGGAAACCGGCATGACGGCCTACGAAATCCTGCTCTCGGAGAGCCAGGAGCGGATGCTGATGGTGCTCAAGCCCGGCCGCGAGGACGAAGCCCGCGCCATCTTCGGCAAATGGGAGCTCGATTTCTCCGTCATCGGCAGAATCACGGACAGCGGGCGCTTCGTGGCGCGGATGGGGGGTGCGACGGTGGCGGACATCCCGGTCGATCCGCTGGTCGCCCAGGCCCCGGAATACGACCGGCCCTGGGAAGCGACGCCGCCTCCGGCCCAGGTCGATCCCGCCGGTTGCGCCCCGCCGGCCGGCGCGGAAGATGCGCTGCTGACCCTGCTCGGCTGCCCGGACCAGGCGAGCAAGCGCTGGATCTGGGAGCAGTACGACCATCTCGTCATGGGCCGCACCCGGATCCGGCCGGGCGGCAATGCCGCGGTCGTCGGCCTGCCGGACAGCCGCCGCGCTCTCGCGCTGACGACCGATTGCACGCCGCGCTATTGCCGCGCCGACCCGGTTGCGGGCGGTCGGCAGGCGGTCGCCGAAGCCTGGCGCAACCTGACGGCGGTCGGCGCGACGCCGCTGGCGGTCACGAACAATCTGAATTTCGGCGACCCGACGCGCCCGCCGATCATGGGCCAGCTCGCCGGCTGCGTGACCGGCATGGCCGAGGCGTGCACGGCCCTCGATTTCCCGGTCGTTTCCGGCAACGTCTCGCTCTACAACGAGACCGGCGGCGAAGCGATCCTGCCGACCCCAGTGATCGGCGGCGTCGGCGTGCTGGAGGATGGCGCGAAGGCGGTCGACCGGGGCACGGCCGCACCCGGCAATGCCCTCGTCCTGATCGGCGCGACGACAGGCCATCTCGGCGCTTCGCTCTATTTGCGCGACGTGCTCGGCCGGGCCGAAGGCGCGCCGCCGCCCGTCGATCTTGCGGCCGAGCGGCGCAACGGCGATCTGGTGCGCAGCCTGATCGGCGGCGGCGCGGTCCTGGCCTGCCACGACCTTTCGGACGGCGGCCTCGCAATCGCGCTGGCGGAGATGGCGCTGGCCGGCCGGACCGGCATCGCGCTCGATGCAACGCCGGAAGGCCTGCCCCTGCACGCATGGCTGTTCGGCGAGGACCAGGGCCGCTATCTGGTCGAAACGGCCGACGGCGACGCCATCGCGGACTCGGCCAGGACCGCCGGCGTGCCCGCCGCGATCATTGGCCAAACTGTCGCGGAGCCTACGTTGACCCTCCGGAAGGGCTGCCCTATATCGCTCGCGCGCCTCCGGGAGGCGCACGAAGGCTGGCTGCCGGGCTGGATCGGGGGTTCGCAATCCGCTACGGCCGCCGCCCGATCCTGACCGACAAACGACCGCCGGAGCGCCGCAGCCCATGGCGATGGATGCACGCGAGATCGAATCCCTGATCAAGCAGGCCCTGCCCGATGCGCAGGTGACTATCCAGGACCTCGCCGGCGACGGCGACCACTATGCCGCGCAAGTCGTTTCCTCCGAATTCGCCGGCAAGACCCGGGTGCAGCAGCACCAGATGGTCTATGCTGCGCTCCAGGGCCGGATGGGCGGCGTGCTGCACGCCCTCGCCCTCAACACCAGCGCGCCGAACGCGTAACCGGACCGGCTGCCATGTTCGGACTCTTCAAACGCAAACCGGCCGGGACGATGCAACCCCGGACGCAAACAGATGAGGACCTTCCCATGACCCAGGCTACCGCGACTGCCGATCATCCCGTGTTCGAACGCATCAAGACCGAGATCGATGAGCAGGATGTCGTCCTGTTCATGAAGGGCACGCCGGTGTTTCCGCAGTGCGGCTTCTCGGCGGCGGTGGTCCAGATCCTGTCGCACATGAACGTCAAGTTCAAAGGCGTGAACGTGCTGGACGACATGGAAATCCGCGAAGGCATCAAGGCCTACAGCAACTGGCCGACCGTCCCCCAGCTCTACGTCAAGGGCGAATTCGTCGGCGGCTGCGACATCGTCCGAGAGATGTTCGAGGAAGGCGAGCTCGAGCAGTACATGGCCGGAAAGGGCCTCCAGTAAGCGGCATAGCGCCGGCTACTTCGTCGGCGCCGGCAAGCGGAACCGGGCCGGCATCCCTACACCAGTTCGATCGGACCAGGGTAGCGGGCGACTTTCGAGTCCGCTGTAAGCAGGGTGATTCCCTCGTACCGCGCCTGCGCGACCAGGATCCGGTCGAACGGATCGCCATGAATTGCCGGCAGGGCGGCGGTTTCGAGCGCGTGCGGCCCCGTCACCGGCAACTCGTTATAGCCTGTGGCCAGGAGAACCCGCCGCAGTTCGGCGCCGTCTACCCGAAAATTTTCCCGGCCCCGGCTGCTCTTGATCGCGATTTCCCAGATGCTGGCGACGCTAAAGACAAGCTGTTCATCGGGATCTTCGAGTCTCGGTACGATTTCCGGCGACAACATCTCTGCCGGGCCGGCGGCCCAGAGCAGGATGTGGGTATCGAGCAGCAGACTCACCCGTTGAACATCTCGGCAATCTCGTCCTCGAACATCGTGTCGAAATCGTCCGGCACCAGTATCTTTCCTTTCAGCATGCCCAGCCGGCTGGGCGGCGCCTCAAGCTGCTCCAGCGCCTCGACCTTGACCAGCGGTTTGCCGGCACGCGCGATAATGAAGGGCTCACCCGCGGCCGCCGCCGCGACGAGGCGCGACAGGTTGGTCTTGGCGTCGTGCATGTTGACGGTCTTCATCGGATATCTCTGAACTTAGTCCGTTAAACTTAGCTAATTCCGCGCCCGGATTCAATCGGAAATTGCACAATTTCGTTAAATCGTTCAACCCGGCAGATGCTGGATTGTCGTCAGCGTCGCCGTGACCAGCAGAATGGCGCAGACCGCGAGCCATTCGACGGCGATGGAGCGGCGCAGGCGGACCGCCGCCGCCGGATCGCCTCTCCGCATGGCCGGCACGAAGCGCAGCTTGTTGTGCGCCGCGGCACCGAGCAGGACGAGCACCGCAGCAATCTTGGCGAGCAGGGTGAGGCCGTAGCCCGTCGTTGTCAGGGCCGTGACATCTCCCACCAGGTGCCAGGCCATGACGATGCCCGCGGCGATCAGGACCGGCACGGTGACGCTGGCGATCCGCCCTAATCGATGGCCGAGTTGCGCCGCCTCGGACAGGTGTTCCGGCGACACGGCCAACCTGCGCAAGGGCGACAGGATGCCGATCCAGAAGGCCGCCGCCGCGAGATGCACGACCAGCAGCGCTTCCAGCCAGACCGACCCCGCATCCGGCACATGGCCGATCCATGCGAAGGACCATAACGCCAGGGACACGCCGGCGGCGGCGATCCAGAGGCCGGTTCCGGCCGCCCGCAGCCCGGCAAGCAACAGGATCAGGCCCGAGGCCAGCAGCAACAGCCGGGTTCCGGGCGGATTGCGCCAGAGCAGGCCGAGCATCTCCGGGTCCGTCATGCCGGACGCATCTCCGGCCATCGCCGCGCCGCGCAGCAGGAAGCCGAGCCCGCCGGCGAGCAGCGCCAGCAGCGCGAGGGCCGAGGCCTGCCTGGCGATCGGGCCGCGCATCCTGTCGGTTTCCCGCCGGAAAAAGAGACGCACCAGAACCAGCCCGGAACTGCCGAGCACCCCCAGATACAGCAGGAATTTCAGAAGGATGGAGGCGAGTTCCCAGGAATCGGGCAAGGGTTACTTCACCCGGAACGCGAAGCCGCCGCGCATGACGTGGCCGTCCGCCGCCAGTCCGCGCCATTCGATCCGGTAATGGCCCCTGCCCTTGCCGGCCAGCGGAAGGGCGAACCGGGTCCTGAACGATTTCTGCCCGCCGAGGTCGAGATCGAGCGCGGGGCCGTCATCGTGGATCATCCGGACCCGGGTCAGGCGCAGCCGCTGGGCGAAGCTCAGCACGATCTGCGCCGGCGCCTGCGCCAATACCGCGCCGTCTGCGGGCATCGTCGTATCGAGCCGGGAATGGGCGGATACGGCGGTCGCCGCCAGGACGAACAGGGCGGCCAAGACGATCGGCTTCATCGCGCTGCCTCACTCGATCCCGTTGGCGCGCTGGAGTTCGCGGATATAGGCCACGATCAGAGCGACATCCTCACGCGTCAGTCCTTCGACCGGCGCCATATTCCCGAACCGCCAGTGATGGGCGCGCACGCCGAGGGCGACCGCCCGCTGGAACGATTCATCGCCATGATGGCCGGGTTCGTAAATGATGTGAACCAGCGGCGGCGCGACCTCTTCCTGCCCCACGGCGTTGCGGCCGTGGCAGGAGACGCATTTTTCGTCGTACAGCCGCTTGCCGGCCTGCGCTGCGGCCGACAGGGCCGCCGGCAGAACGATTTCGACCATCGGGGCGCCGTCCGGCCCGTTTTGCGCCTCCGTCCCGGCCTCGCGGCCGGAACCGCCGAACATGTAGTTGCCGGCCAGAACGGCGAGAACGGCCAGAACGAGCAGGATGGCGGACTGTTTCAGTGACATGCCTTGCCCAGCGCCTTGAGCCGCCAATAGTTGTAGGGCAGCGGCGTGACGAAACCGGCCGCCAGCATGAGCGGCACGACCCACCATGTCAGCATGGCTCCGCCGGTCAGCGCCCAGTCGACCGCGTTCATCATGGCCTCCATGGAAATCATCGAGATGAAGGACATGCCGATGGCGGTGCGGAAGGCAATCCGCAAATCCATCTGCCGGGACAGGATGAAGGTCTCCAGCGCGATCGAGGTCAGCAGGCCGTTGACGATCGCGAGGATCATGATCGCCAGGGTCGGCCAGGGTATGCCGGTAAACTGGAAGAAGGCGATGGTGCCGAAATCGCCGATGGCGCAGCCCAGGAGGCACCAGGCCGTGTTCTTCGACGCCCGGCGCCAAGTGTGGCGGCAGTGCCAGTTTATCGCCAGGTTTTGGGCAATTGCGACCATATCCGCCCCGATTGCTTTTTCGTCGGGCGCAATCTAGTGTTTCCAGTTACTGGAAGGTCAAGGGGTTCGCCATGAACATCTCCGCTGTGGCCGGGGCCGCCGGGCTGCCGGTCAAGACGGTGCGCTATTATTCGGACATCGGCCTGGTGCCGGCGCCGGCCCGCTCGGCGGCCGGATACCGCAGCTACGACGACGCCGCGGTGCGCAAGCTGGTCTTCGTCCGGCGGGCGCGGGAATTCGGCTTCTCGGTCGAGGAATGCCGGGAACTGCTCGATCTGTACGAGGACCGGCATCGCTCCAGCGCCGACGTGAAGAGGATCGCGGCCCGGCGGCTGGACGAGATCGCCGAGAAGCAGCGCGAGTTGCAATCGCTGCACGACGAACTCGCCCACCTGGTCGAGGCCTGCCGCGGCGACCACCGGCCCGACTGCCCGATTATCGACGGTCTGGAGGCGAAGCGGGCCGGCGAGCAACGGTAACCAGGCCGGCCTGGGGGACGCTGACCGCGTGGACGACGGCCTTCGCCTCGCCGTCGCAGAGGACGTATCCGAGGTCGCGGCGCTGGTGGATCGGGCTTACGCCGGCTACATCGCACGGATAGGCCGCAAGCCCGGCCCGATGCTGGACAACTACGCCGCGCTGATCGCCGACGGGCTGGTCCGGGTTGCGTGCCGCGACGGGCGGATCTGCGGCGTCCTGGTGCTGATCGGGAAGGACGACCATCTCCTGCTCGACAATGTCGCCGTCGCCCCGGAGGCGCAGGGCCTCGGCCTCGGGCGGCGGCTGGTCGAGGCGGCCGAAGACGTCGCAAGAAACCTGGGCTATGCCACCGTCCGGCTCTACACCCATGAAACGATGGTCGCGAACGTCGCCCTGTACGAGCACCTCGGCTTTGCGGTGACCCACCGGGCGAGCGAACGCGGCTTCGACCGCATTTACATGTCGAAGGCGGTCGCTCGATCGGATAGGCAAATCCGTATTCCAGCATCGAATCCGGGGCCGCCCGAACGGCAAATCCCAGGCTACTTCAAAATTCAATCTTGAAAGAGCTTGATGTCCGTCGTCACCTCTCGCGCATGAATCGCCGCGCGGCATCCCTTTTCCTGCTGCTTGTGCTCGCCGTCGCCGCTGCCGCGCTGGCCGCCTGGCAGCTGGCGCCGCAACGGCTCTCCGACGCGCGGATTGCCCGGCATTTCCTCACCATTGCGTTCGGCCGCGAGCACGCCGACGGGCCGGGGCAGCGTCTGGCGAAATGGCGGGACGGCATCCGCTACAGAATCGTGCGCTGGGCCGGCGGGCCGGAGGTCGCGAAGGCCGAGGCGGCGCTGCACCGCCAGATGCGCGACCTCGCCGGACTGACCGGTCTGCCGATCGCCCGCACCACCGTGTTCGACGCCAATTTCCTGATTGCGCTGACCGGCGAGGACCTGTTCGCCTGGCAGATCCGCCGGGCGCTCGCCGCCGCCAACCGCCGGCTCGGCGGCCGCATCGCCGACGCCAACTGCGCCGGCTTCTTCGGCCAGGACATCGAGACCGGAGCCATCGTCAACGCCCGGGTCATCATCCCGGTCGACCGGGCAGCGCGGCGCCGGCTGCTGCAACGCTGCATCGTCGAGGAAACCGCCCAGGTGCTCGGCCTGCCCAACGATGCCGACGGCGGCGTCCGCTCCGTGTTCAACGACGCCGACCGCTCGACCGCCCTGTCGCGGCTCGACCGGCTGTTCGTCGCCCTGCTTTACCATCCGCGGCTCGAGGCGGGACTGAGCCGGGCCGAAACCGCGCGCCGCGTCCGGCAGATCCTGCCGGCCGTGCGCGGCCGGATGCGCTACTGAGGGCGGCGCAGGCGTTCGACGAAGTTGCGCAGGCCGACCTGCCGATCCCGCTTCAAGCGTTCCGCCTCAAGGATAGACCGGGCCTGGCGCACGCTCTCGCCTATGTCCAGATTGACGATGATGTAATCGTATTCTGGCCAGTGGCTCATCTCTTCCGAGGCCTCGGCCATGCGGGCGCGGACAGTCTCGGCGCTGTCCTGGGCCCGTTCGTGCAGCCGCCGCTCCAGTTCTGCCGTCGAAGGCGGCAAAATGAAGACGCTGACCAGATCGTCCCGCATCTTTTCGCCAAGCTGCTGGGTGCCCTGCCAGTCGATGTCGAAAAGCACGTCGCGCCCGGCGGCCAGCGCCGCTTCGACCTCGGCGCGCGGCGTGCCATAGCCGTTGCGGAAGACCTCAGCGTGTTCCAGCAAGTCGCCGGCCTTCGCCATCGCGTCGAATCGTCCTCTGTCGATAAAGCGATAGTCGACGCCGTCCTGTTCGCCCGGCCGCGGAGCCCGTGTGGTTACCGAAATCGACAGGGTGAGATTGTCGTCGCCGGTCAGCAGCGCCCGCGAAATCGTCGTCTTTCCCGCCCCGCTGGGCGACGACAACACCAGCATCAGGCCACGGCGCGCGACGCCTCCGTCCGGGCCGCCGTCCGGTCCGCTTCCGCTATTCGACATTCTGCACCTGCGTTTCGATGGCATAGAGAAATGGCAGTTTTCTGCGGTTTTCTGCGAAAACGCTAGAAGGGCTAGGTATCGTCAAAGCCTTGCTGTTCCTTGTTTTGAGGCCGATTGTGTGTCATATGGTGTGTCAAGGTGTGTCAACCGCATTTTAGAGGGAGACAGGGACTATGGCCAAGGTCAAGAAGCGTGGCCCGACAGATGGCGAAATTCTGGACGGCATAGAGCCGGACGCAGCGATTGTGGACGTGATCGGCGACGATGGCGGCGTGATCGCGTCGGCAATCGAAGACGCCCCGGAACCGCCGCGACCGGCCTTCAAGGTTGCATCGGTCTTCGGCAAGCTGACCGACGCCAAGATCAAAGCGGCAATCCGGGCAGCGGCGGAAGGCAAGGGCAGCGTCATTAGCGACGGGGCCGGGCTGTATCTGCGCATTTTTCCGGGCAGCGCTCGCAAGCCTCAATGGCTCTACAAGTACGCGGCCAATGGTAAGCGCAAATCCGTCACCTTGGGCAGCTTTCCCGCCGTGTCGATACAGGCAGCGCGGAAGCTGGCGCAGGTCGAACGCGACCGAAAGGCAATCGGTTTCGATCCGGCTACGGAGCGACGCAGGGAAAAGACGCGCCGCGTGCCGACATTCGCCGAAGCGGCGGAAGCGTATTTTGCCGAAAACAAGGACCGCTGGCGCGAAGATGGCGAGCACCGGAAACGCTGGATAGCCGTGCTGGAAAAACATGCGTTTCCGATCTTGGGCAACATGCCGATTGACCAGATTGAAACGCCGGACGTGCTGAACGCACTCACGCCCGAATTTTGGCGCGACAAGCCGGGCCAGTCGCGCCGGGTTCTACAGCGCATTCGGGTTGTGTTTGCCCGGAGCAAGGCGCTAGGCCACTACAAGGGCGATAACCCGGCTGGCGAGGCTGTTGACGCGGTGCGCCATCCTAACCCGGCAGTGAAAAGGCATATCAAGGCACTCGATCCGGGTGAGATAGCCGACGCGCTGGCAGCGGTTGAAGCAAGTACATCGTCGGAAGCCGTCAAGCTGGCATTCCGGTTCGGCATATTGTGCGCCAGCCGCTTCATTGAAATACGGCAAGCGACATGGGGCGAGATAGACCTAGAGGCGGCGCGCTGGCGTATCCCGGCCGGCAAGATGAAGATGGACGAGCCGCATGACGTTCCCCTGTCCAGTGCTGCCCTAGAGTGTCTTGAGCGGGCCAAGGCGTTGCGGGCCGATCAATCGCCGGGCGCATTGCTGTTCCCCTCGCCTCGATCCGGCAAGCCCATTTCCAGCGACACCTTGCGCAAGATGCTGGAAAAGCTCGGCATGGATGCCAAACCCCACGGCATTGCGCGGGCCACATTCCGAACATGGTGCGCAGAACAGGGTGTTGATTTCTTCTTGGCCGAAGCGGCGCTGGCGCATTCAAGGTCTGGCGTTCATGCCGCTTACGACAGGTCCACACTCTATCGCCGCCGTATCCCGCTGATGCAGCAATGGGGTGAATTCGTGACCGGCGGCACGGACAATAGCGGCAACGTCATTCCGATCAATCGCGCCGTGGCCTAACAGCGCTCCGCCACGGCGAACCTAGGGCCGGCCATCGCGCCGGCCTTTACTTTTGGAAACTGTGCGCAAAACTAGTCAAGCTGCGGCTAATGCCTTCCGGGTCGCAAATTTTCGTATGTTGGGTTAGGGATTTGCTTCAGCGGCCAGCTTCCGCGCCCCATATTTCCGAGTGTTGGGATAGCGGGTTCAGACAACGAATGGTGTAGAGCATCAAACACCCGGAGCAATTCGCGGTAACGGCGTTCATCGTCTTGGTGTTTCAATGCGTTGGCATGTGCAAGCTGCTCTACTGTAGCATTTAGGCCGGCAATTTGTTCATTTTGGGAAGCAATTTGTTCATTTTGGGAAGCAAAAATTTCTACCAATTCTCGTAATTCTGGTTCGCGCGAACCGACCCTAAGCTCTGCCGCTTCATTGCGGCCGATTTTTTCATCTTCTGCGCATTCTTGCTGGTAGCGTTTTTCGAACGATGTCGGCATTAACCTTCTCCAAATTTCGGGACCGAGACGACACCCTTAACAGGTTCGCCGCAATCCCTAGACTACTGACGCGATACGGGCCTGTCCCGTGTTCCGCATTTGATCCGGTAGATATCATCCCTTGGACGGCCGGGCAAGCGCCTCACGGCAGCCAAACGGCACCGGAGAGTATCCTTGCCGCCGGTATCGAGGCGCGGTCGCCGTACAGTCGCCGGGGAAGCGCCAGAGATGGCCGGGAGCGCCAGCGGGCATGGATAGGCCGTCCTAGCACCCTACAGAACCGGCAGAGGCCACAGGACGGCCGGAAGCGCCGCAGGAACATGATCGGCCGTAGCCGCGTCACCCGCGGTTGCCGGCGCTTCCGCGGGAAGGTTTCGCCAATCTGTCCTGTCGGTTATGCCGGCCTGTTCCGTGGCACCCGACAGCGTTCGGCGCTTGACGACGCTTGGCCAATCACACAGGGTCCGGTTCTCGCCTTGTAAGAACGTTTGCGAAACTGATGAGCGATCCAAACTTTGCCAGCGGGACGGTCTGGACTGGCGACAACCTGCCGGTCATGCGCGGCATGAACGATGCCTGCGTTGACCTGATTTATCTGGACCCGCCGTTCAACAGCAACCGTCACTATGAGGCCCCGATAGGCAGCAAGGCGGCCGGCGCGGCGTTCAAGGATGCATGGACGCTGGACGATATCGACGTGCATGAGCACGGCGAACAGGCCAACCGGAACCCGACGACGCACCGGGAGGACGGGTGCGAGGAACACATGAAACGGATGCGGTTGTAGCAATGGAAGAAACATGGAATTGGATATTTTGGGTCGCAGCGTTCGTGGCCGCAATCATCGCTGTTCGTGGAATAGTTCGTTTCGACGTTAACGAGTGGTTGCGAGACAGAAGAAAGCAAAAGGAGGAGAACCTATGGGCTCTGTGTCCTCACGTGCAACCGAGCTACGTTGACGGTAAACCGGCTATGCGTTCCACGTTCATGTCTCCTTCGGGCACTTTGGGATGGCAGTGCCAAGCGTGTGGAAGGTTCACCCACGACGAAGCTTGGATCGACCAGAATACAGAGTACTGGTTGTGCAACCCGAAAGAATTAACGAAACGAATTAAGAAAAGGTCTCGATTAGCTAAGAAATTGGGCCAATTCTAATTGAGTCATTTTGTTGTTTTTGGGTGCGGCTATCCGACTCAAGAGCCGCTGGCGCTGTTGGAGCGCATCATCGCTGCCAGCAGCAATCCCGGCGACATGATCCTCGACCCGTTCTGCGGTTGCGCAACCGCACTTGTGGCCGCCGACAGACTGGGCCGCCGCTGGGCCGGAATCGACTTGTCCGAACTGGCGGTGAAACTAGTCAATGACCGGATTGCCGAAGATCGGGCGGACAAGAAGGGCGGCGAGCATATCGGCGGCGGATTGTTCCGCGCTACGGCACTAACGGAACCGCCAAAGCGCACTGACTTGGGCGACCTGCCGAATTACCGGACACACCGTCACCGCCTGTATGGCGAGCAAGAAGGCGTTTGCGTCGGCTGTGACACGCATTTCCCGTTCCGGGTCATGGACGTTGACCATATCCTGCCACGGTCGCGTGGCGGGACCGATCATCCTGACAACTTGCAACTGCTATGCTCCGGTTGCAACCGCAGCAAGAGCGGCAAAACGATGGCTGAATGGCGCGCAGCGCAATGACACGGGCGCAAGCGCATTGTTGCACTGCCCCGCGCGGCCGTCGCGATATTGCGGGAAGCGCGAAAGCTAGGCCACGGCGGTTTGATTTTCCGGGCAGGCGCATGATAACCGAAACAGCGTTCGCGAAAATATTGAAGCCGGCGAATATCGAGGCCGCGCGGCCTTTGGTAATTCGAGGCCATGCCAACACCGGGCCGATTTATATGCGACGGGATATATTGCAGCGATGGGCCGATTTTCTGGAAAGCGAAATTAAAGCAATTAGGCCATAATCTCCCATTTCCTGATATTTTACATACTGCGGTTGATATGGATGGGGCCTTTACAGGCCCCCAATCCCGCGTATCAAGTACCAATATCAACTTGAAAACGGCAGAAAACCGCCATTTCATGGCCTAAAAGTTGATACAAAAGTTGATATTTGATACAAAGTTGATACGAAAGTTGATACGCCAATATCAACTTTTTTCAACACTACAGGCTTTTATATGGTTCCGCCCGCAACGTTTCCGTCGCTGCCGAGTATCCTGCAATATATCCTTCGATTAGGGCTTTTGCGAATTTCGTGGTCATGCCTGTTCCCCTTTTCATGTCGCCAGCACGGGCGATCATACGGCATGGCCGGAGCAAGTGTCTAACCGGCAGGGCAGCCCTACAGGGGCCGGAGCGCCGCCTAGGGCCGGCAGGGGCCGTACCAGCGCCAGAGGGGCCGGCAAGGGCCGGGGGGGAGCGCCCTACAGGGGCCGGAGCGCCATACAGCGCCGGCAGGGGCCGTACCAGCGCCAGAGGGGCCGGCAGGGCAGATTTATTTAAGTAAGTTAGCTAACAGTATGGGCAAACGTTTGCCCGGTTTCCCACGGCTGGCGGGAAAAGAGATTGTGCGTCACGGCGATCTTAGCCAACTTCGCTAACCTACTTAGCTAACACCCCATGCGATCACCTCAAACAAACCCCTGATTTTCAACACTATTCCGCCGCATTTCAAAAATTACATTCCGGCCAATCTGCCCACTATTCCAAGGAAACCGCCCGCTTGCCAACCTTTCTCCGGCCACGCTTACCGCCCCAAAACCCAACCCGCGCCAGTACCGCCCCAACACCGCGGGAAACCGCCATCCCATTGACAAACGAAGCCGTTTCATGTTATGTTATGTTGTGGACTGTAGCATTGTTATCGCCCGCGCCAACCTTGACTTAGCGGGCGATTTCGTGCTATCGTAGATTATCAACCCGGCTGCCCGTGGCCGGGTTGTCGCTTGCCGCCAAATCGAGGGAGTTACCGCCCATGCCGAAAACCACAACCGAAGTGCCGATCATCGTTTCCGACGACAAATGGCCGCCGAAAACCCCCGGCGATTGCCGCTGCATTGCCATTGCCGGCGGGCGCTGGTATCACGCGCGCCGCTCATACATGGTGCATCATTTCCCGGAGCAATTCGCCGCCTAATCTGCAAATCTCCTCTGTAGGTGCCTAGGGCCGGAACTCGACCGGCCCTTAACTTGTGGGGCCGGGTTAATTCCTCCTTGCCCGGTCCCGCCTTTTTCCTTCCCGAACCAAAGAGCGCACAATGACCGAACCGAAAGACATGGGCAAACGTTTGCCCAAACAGCGCACTACGCGCAAGCCGAAGATAATTTCCGATGCAGCGTTGAGGGCTGCAAAAAACGCGGCGCGACATACAAGCCGAGTATGCTCCGCACTGGCCCGCTTTGGCGTTTTCGATTTTACGAAAATCCCGCAAGAGCGCCGGCAAGAATATTTGGATTTCTGCGAATGGCACCGCACGTTTAATGCGTTATGGGATATTGACCGGCAAGCCGCGGTTGACTTGCGAGACCTACATATCCACCCGAACGGTTACGGCGGCGGGCCGGATGTTATGGATGCATCTTGGCTGCGCTATGGCGCAAAGGAATTTCAGAAAGCAAAACCGGAATTTGAGGCCAAACGCGCAGAAGCCGAGCGCGCCGAGCGAGAGCGAATTACGGCAAAGATAAACGAGCAAGAGCGCCTTGAAGCCGAGCGTGCCGAGCAAGAGCGCCTTGAAGCCGAGCGCGCCGAGCAAGAGCGATGGGATAGCCTATCGCCGGAAGAACAGCGCCGCGAAGAATTTGCCCAAGAGCGCCGCGAAGCCACAAACGATGGCCTGCCCTATTTGGTCCGGCAAAGCGACATGCAACACGCTTTGCCAAAACTAACATGGGCCATTGACGGTTTGATACCGGAGCAAGGCTACTGCATGTTGTATGGCACTTCGGGCCACTACAAGACTTATCTTGCACTCGATATTGCGTTGTCAATCGGGGCGGGCCATGACACTTGGCGCGATGGCCGGGCGATCAATTGCAGCGGTTATCCTGTCTTGTATGTCGCCAGCGAAGGCTATTCAGGATTGCAAGGCCGGGTTGACGCTTGGATTGCCGAACGTAATGACGGCATACAGCTAGACAATTTTCTAACACTAGATCAAATGCCGCTTGTGCAAGGCGACGGTTTCGATAGGCTGATTTCGCAAATGCGGGCGGGAAGCGATTTTTACGATCTAGTCGTTTTGGATACTGTTCGCGGGGCTTTGGGGAGCGAATTGAACGAACGCAATCCCGCCGCTGCCCCGGCGCTTAAGTCCGCGGTCGATAAAATCCGCTATGGGTTTCAATGCCCAGTCCTGTTGCTGCATCATACCGTCAAGTATGGCGACGACGAAGCCGGCACTAACGCTTTCCGCGGCGATGCAGACGCCATGTTGCATATCCGGTCGCGCAAGACTATCGAGTTGATCGCGTCGAAATTCCGCGACGCGCCGAGATGGACAAAGCCTTTGCGGTTCCAAACCCGCAAGGTTGAAGGCCATGACAATATCGTTCTGGACTGCACAGCGGAAACCCCGGTTGCGCCGGAGACAACCGCGCAAAACAACGCGATTGACGCGGCGTTGATGCAACTAGAACCGGGCGAATACAGTTTGCGGGAAACGGCAAAACTAATCGCACCGGCAGTACCATTTACGGAAAACACGTTGCGGCAGCGCAAGTTGCCAGCCAGCAAGTTTTACCGCGACGGAAAAATCGTGGTACCGGCCAGCGAAGCCGGTTGAACCGGGCAAACGTTTGCCCAACCCATGCCCGAACACGGGCGCAACTACAGAGGAAAAATAGGCAATGTCAGTACCCTATTCAGTTCTTGCCCAGCGCGCTGCCGATACAGCGTTGTATGCTTCGGAAGCGGAGACCGAAGCCGACCGGGCAGAGAAGATTGCAACCGAAGCGCGGGCCGAAGCCAATAGAGCGGCGAGGGTTGCAACCAATGCGCGGGCTGCGATGGATGCAGCAAGCGTCAAAACCTAACAGAGAGGAATTGCAATGACAGTTGAGAGAATGCAACAGGCTGCCGACGAAGCCGCCGCTGCACGAGTTGAAGCCGATGCAGCAATGGTGAAGGCCAATGACGCGAAACACGCTGCCGACACGGCGCTAACACCGGCTGCCAATGCCGCCGCGAAGGTGCAACGCTGGCGGGAGACCGAAGCGCTGGCAGCCGAACATGGCCCGCGTTTGGAAGCCGTGAAGTCGGCTGCCGTGGCCGTAGAGACAGCAACCGCGAACCCTACCCAAGCTATTGAAGGCGAGGAGACGGCGGCTGCCAACGTCAACGCCGCGCGGGCAGAACACGACGAAATGAATTTCGTTATGGCACTGGCCATCGCCGAAGCGGTTGGCGACAGTGACACGACCGAAGCGGAATTGATCGCGGAAATTCCCGCCGTTGTGAATGAATTGCAGGAAACCGATATTCGGCTGCGGCTTGGCGAGTTTGGCAGCCGGGGCGTGTCGCTTGAGGCTTACGAAAAGGCGCGTGACTTTACCGAGCATTGGCTGACCGTCATGCGGGACGATCACAAGTCCCTGGCAAGTGCCTTCTATTCGCGGGGCGTTTGGAAGCGCACCGCTGCCGGTATGCAGTTATTGGAAGCGGCGAAGCGAAACCGCGGCTTGCCGGAAACGCACAAGGGCATGTCGGCAACCGACCGCGAACGCCGCGACGCGCGCATTGAGCGCGACCGGATCGAGGCCGAAGAATATGCCGCGGCGGCGTAAGAGTTTTAACTATCGCGTTTCGCAACCACAGCAAGAAAACGCTGACGGTGTTGTAACGCAAGTTTCAGTGCGGGAATACTTGCCGGACGAAGATGATTTGTTCGGCAAGAACCCGCCGCCGAAATTTGTCGATGATAGCGCCGACCGTTATCAGGATTGGAGAAACTGTTGATAGTTATGAGCGACGATGCACCCAAACACGCGCCGCGGCCTTTGATGTTGAAGCCGTCACGCCGCGATACAGTGAACACCCTGCCGGATTTGAGATTGGCCGAAGCCATGAAAGAACGGCGATCTACAGAGGAGAAAAAAGACAATGGCGAATAATTACGATGATGCAGTTGCAGAGTTGTCGGACGAAACGATTGCTGCGGCGCAAGTCGCCGTCAAGGATAACGAGGATTTGCGCGGGTTCTTGCGCGAACACAAGCTAGAAAACAACCCGCATATCGTGCGCGCTTTCGCAGAGAACCCGAACAATAGCCCGCAAGACAATCTCGCAAAGTTGTCGCCGATATGGGCGGAAAAGTACAACACCGCACAACGGGCCATGAAAAATCCGCACCCGAAGCGATACGACCAAACCCAAGTCACGGGCCGTTTCGGCTCTTTCTTGAAGGGCGACCATTTGAAGGGGAGCAAATAACCGATGTTGGACATTATCGAGGAACAGGCCAAGGCTGCCGAAGCCGCGCGCTTGAAGGCGGCTAGTGTACTGCACAGCGCCGAAGTGGAAGCCGCGAAGGCCGCCCAACAATTGGAAGCCTCGCGCGTTGCGAAAGCCGAAATTGATGCAGAGAAGAAAGCCAAGCAAGAACGCGCGCGGCTGGCCAGTCTAGTCGAGTTGCGCAGCGGTGTTGCGGCGGACAATGCTAAGGCTTTGGAAGCGGCGCAAGCCGAGGCTGCCGAAACTGCCGAGGCCGCGAAGGCCGCGAAGGCCAAACTTGAAGCAACGCGGTTCGATCTTGAATGCGCCGAATACGCGATTGCCAAGGCCATTGGCGAATTGCTTTCGGGCGACAAGCGAATGACCGAAGCGGAGATGTTGGCCAGCCTGCCGGGGGCAATCGAGGCCGAACGAAACCGCGAATTGAATAGCCGACTAGGCGGCTTGGGGGGCGGCGTGCCGCTGGCCCAATTCGACCGGCTTGCGGCGGAAACCGATTACTGGCTTGGCGAAGTCCGGGGCAGCGAATTGGTAAGCCTGTACTGGCGCGGCGATCATTGGCGGGACCGCGCCGAAGCAAAGGACATTGTTGCAAAGGCCAAACCGGACAACATGCCGGACCTGAAAGACCGGAATGACGATGTAGCCTTTGCGGTTTCGCAAGATCGGAACAGGAAAGAGGCCGCAACATATCTGCGAAGCAAGGACGAAACCGCAGACTGGCCCGAAGTGCCGGCGGCATGAATAAAACCGATCAGGCCAAGCGCGCGAATGAACGCAAGGCGGATTTGCTGGAAGCCAAGCTAATCGTGGCATTTAAGTATGCCCCAGATGGCGTTTTCTTCTCACAAGGCGAGGCCGCTAGGTTTCTGGCCACGGCTACCGTTTTGGCTCCGATCGGTTCAATCCGCAAGTATCTGGAAGTCTACAAAGCGCGCGGCGACAAAGGTTCGGAGTTTCACCGGCTATTCGCCGCGCGCGCCGGCCCGGCAAAGCGCCGTCACGAAACCATGTATCCGAGCCGCCCGGCAGTTTGGTGCAACCGTGAGGGGTTGCCGCCGGTCCCTGTAGAGCCGGCCCCGGTTGAAGCCGTAGAGCCGGAACCCGTAGAGGCTGCCCCTGTAGAGCCGGAACCCGTAGAGGCTGCCCCGGTTGAAGCTGTAGAGCCGGAAGCGGCCCCTGAGCCGATGTACTGGCCAGATGGCGACATACCGTCCGGCCAGATTGACCGCGCGGGCTTGTTTCGGCGCGAACCCGAACCGCCGTACGATCCGTTTGCTTGGTAAAGAATAGGGGTTAGCCGGCGACCGCAGCTAACCCCGTGAAACCCCGTTGGTCCGGTTTAATACGCTCGCCGGATCGACGGGGTTTCCTTTTAGTAACAAATAAATCAACGCCTGATACGGCGTTCCCTTTCGGTTAGTTCCCAACCCCAAGTGGGATACCCAGAACAACGCTGCACGCGCTGATCTTGTTCCAGAGCCTCTAGGACTGCCCGCGTAATCATTTTTCCAGCGGACCTTTCGTTGCCCCTTACGTCCGCATTTAAGCCTAATATTCTTGCCAGTTGCGCCGGGGTATAGTTGGATTTGGTGAGCGCATCTAGGACAGCATTCTCCAAATAGGTCAACCCTATGTTGGCAATGGACACTTGACTAGGCATTCCCTTTTCTCCGATTTCTAGTGAGTTGCGTTAACGGTCAAATGGCCGATACAAATTATTCCGTCTCTAATTTCGCAATCGAACGGTTCCGAAAAAAGTTCAATCATATATCCTTGGTTCGGAATCATTTCACCGGAAAGCATGTCCAATACAGGCTTGCCATCTTTATCTTTGGGTAAGTGCGTTGTCGGAAAAGCGACAAGGCGACCGGATGTAATAAGTATTTGCGCTTCCCGGTCTGCACCTTCTACGGCGAAACTATGTTGCGGTTGCCATACAACATCGTGAGAAAAATCAGCCGGCCATAACCAACACAAAGAGTTTTCTTTTTCATGGTTAATATAGCGATAGTCGCCGATATAATATTCCCCTGCCGGAAGCCGCATAATCACACAAGCGCCAGCGCCGCGACGACAACACCGGCAGAGGCCAGCGCCGGGAGCGTCTTGCGCATGGCCAGCGCCAGCGCCGTCGCAACCATAGCGACTAAGACGGTTTCCAACAGGCC
Organism: Rhodospirillaceae bacterium Spongia-Bin9; assembly: GCA_900197615.1. GTDB lineage: Bacteria > Pseudomonadota > Alphaproteobacteria > Bin65 > Bin65 > Bin65. Next base: position 22,234 of record FZLR01000016.1, on the reverse strand, counting down.
GGCCCGCAGATAGTCGGCAGCGGTTATCTCGATAACGTCTATCGAGAACACGCCGCGGCTGGTATCAGCGCCGCCCGCTGCTAGGGCAGCGTCAAGCCGTTCCGGTGTCATGGCCATGGCCGCGACGTTCCCGGCAAACACCTGCAACGCTTCCCGGATCGCGGGCAGCGTCCAGTCGCCCGCGGCGGCTATCGTGTACGCGGTTTCGACTTCTATCATGGCGCTTCCCTATACCGTAAATTAGGGCATTTATATACGAACGGAATTTCCTAGTTTAAGGTCGCATAAACATCAAGGCCGGGCTTACCGCTTCGGTGCTTTGGGCATTTTCGGTGATGCGCGTCACAGTTATTTGCCCCGTACTTGAACCCGCATTTGCTGCATTCCATGACCCAGATGTACACCTTGGGAAGATGATCGGGACGAGGGTGGTATTGCGGCGATAGAACCGATGTCTTGCAAACCAGAATTTGGCCCTTGGCGTTCGGTACACCGACCTTCATAGCGATTGCCCTCCGCCTTTGATGCACACTGGAATAGAACGTCCGGAGATCGAGTCACTCACGTTCTCTCTGGTCCATTCCAATATTCGACGCCCCTGCATCTTGCCGGCAGCCAAGCACTCCCGTTCGGTGCTGAACTCAAGGGTAGTCATCGGGATGTATTCGGACTGCGGCATCAACCTATCGCATTTTGGCGGTGCGCCCGGCGCGTACGACCAGCATGTGATTATTGCGACCAACGCCCACTTCATCAATCGTCTCCCAAATTAGGCGAGATTGCCGGAATGGGCAAACGTTTGCCCAATAGATATTAATTCCTATTACTACGCTTGGCCGGGGTTTGGTTTTTGCGTCGCGGGAGGGCCTCCCGCGCGAGGCCGGCCCCCACCCCCCAACATCGCCGCGCGCATACAAAAGCAAGCGGGGGAGGGGTCGTTTGTATACAAACGAATATCGGCGCGTTTGTTCCCGGTCTGTCCATAGCGCCGTACAGCGGCGCTAGGACCGGCATGGTGAAAACCCTATCCCAAAGCCTTCCCGCCCGTCCTGAGCGCTCCCCGGCAGGCCATGGCCGCGATTTTGCTTGATCCGGGCCGGCATGGTACAGGTTCTGGACCATGAAAGCCGCCCGCGTCCATATCGAAACACCCGAACCGCTGCCCTTGACGTTGTGGCCCGCGACCGGGCAGCGCGAAGGCCGGGCTTGGCTGTTGGGCTTCGGCGGCAACCGTCACCGTGGCCCGGCCCCTAGGCGCTATCGAGTGCCGGGGCGGCGAAGGACGGTCTGGCAAGCGGCGAAGGCGGCGGGGCTGGCCTGAAAACGGGCAACGAATGTGTGTCATATGGTGTGTCAAATTGACATGCCGTTGGCGGTCAACAAAATTATCGTTAAAAAACAATATGTTACTCTAGTCCAAATCCTTATTCGACATTCTGCACCTGCTCGCGGAACTGTTCGATCGCGGCCTTGAGATCGAGGCCGATGCGGGTGAGCGCGATGTCCGCCGCCTTGGAGCACAGGGTGTTGGCCTCGCGGTTGAGCTCCTGACACAGGAAATCCAGCTTGCGCCCGATCGGGCCGCCCCCGTCCAGCAGGGCGCGCGCCGCTTCGATATGGCTTTCGAGCCGGTCGATTTCCTCGCGGACATCGGCCTTTGCCGCCAGCAGGGCGGCTTCCTGCGCCAGACGCTCCTCGCCGACACCGACCCGGGCCTCGAGCAGTTCGGCCACCTGTTGCTCGAACCGTTGGCGCAGCATGGCCGGCTGGGCTTCCGCAGACGCCGCCGCAGCAGCGGTCAGCCGTTCGATGTTTCCAAGGTGATCGCGCAGCACGGGCAGCAGACGCGCGCCTTCCTCCGCCCGCGCGACAGCCAGCCGGTCCAGCGCATCGGCCAGGGTCTCCAGGACCGCTTTCTCCCGCACCGCCGCAACGGTAGCGTCCTCGGCCGGTTCGACGGTCTCGGCGATGCCGCGGACCGCGATCAGGGCGTCGAGCCGCGGTGGCGCCGGATCGACCCGGTCTCCCAGCGCGTCCTGCAACGCCAGCACCTGTTCCAGGGCGGCCTCGTTGATCTTCAGACCGACCTGACGCTCGCCCCGGTCGAGCTGGAGCGACAGGGACAGCGCCCCGCGCCCGAACGCGGCGGCGGCGGCCTTGCGCGCCGCAGCGTCGATGGCGTCGCTGCCCGGCGGCACCCGGCACCTGACATCGAGGCCCTTGCTGTTGACACTGCGCGCTTCCCAGAACCAGGATGTTCCGTCGAGCGCGCCGTCGGCACGGGCATAGCCGGTCATGCTCGATACGGTCATGCGGGCCTGCCTGCGGGCTTGCGCCGGTGAGCGATCATGCGGGTTCCAATGCGTAGCCGTTCGCGGGCTGCCGGGTTGCGGACCGGCTGGTCCGAAACATTAGCGGCCCCCGCCGCCGCCAACAAGGAAGGGCGATCCGATCCCGGCCCGGTAGGGATCGTCCGGCGCGAAATGCAGCCGCGTCTCGCCGACCACGAAGGCCTGCCCTTCGATCGTCGGGACGATCCCGCCTCGCGCGCCCGGCCGGTAATGCGCCCGGTAGGTACTGCCGATAATGCTCTCCTGCACCCAAAGCGCGCCCGGCGCGAGCGCGCCGTCGGCGGCCAGGCAGGCGAGCTTGGCGCTGGTCCCGGTGCCGCAGGGCGAACGATCGTACGCCCCGCCGGGACAGAGGGTGAAATTGCGGCTGCCGGCATCGGCCGAAACCGGCGGGCCGAAGAACTCGATATGGTCGATCTCCGAACCGTCGTCGCCGGCGATGCCGGCCTGCGCCAGCGCAATCCGCACCCGCGCCGCCGCTTCGGTCAGCGCCGGAATGTTCTCCATGGCAAGCGGCAGCGGCGCTTCCTGGCACAGGAAGAACCAGTTGCCGCCCCACGCCACGTCGCCGGTTACGCGCCCAAGCCCCTCGGCCTCGACGGTGACGCCGGCCTGCGTCCGATAGCTCTCGACATTCTCCACGGCGGCGGTGTTGGCGTCCCGGAGATCGACCGAGACGATCCCGACCGGCGTTTCGAACCGGTGCGTCCCCGGCGCGATCCGGCCGAGGAAGGCCAGCGTGGCCGCGACGCCGATCGTGCCGTGGCCGCACATGCCGATCTTGCCTACGGGGTTGAAGAAGATAACGCCGGTCTCGCACGCCGGATCGTCCGGCGGGCACAGCAGCGCGCCGACCATGGCGTCGAAGCCGCGCGGCTCGGTCAGGAGCGCGCTGCGGACCCAGCCGTCGCCGGCCTCGAACCGGGCCGCCCGCTCGGCAAGCGTACCGGCGCCCAGGCCGGAATCCAAGTACGGGCCGCCCTCGACGATCGTGCGGGTCGGCTCGCCCGCGGTATGGGAATCGATCACGCGCACAGGCGGGCGGCGTCCGGGTCTTTCATCCAGTCGGCGTGCCAGGCCCTGAACAGGGCGAATTGCGCCTCGGCATAGCGCCGCTGGCTTTCGCTCAGCGCGTCGGTGGCATTGAAGTGCCGGTCATAGCCGGCATGGCCCGCCACCGTCATCAGATGCTTGTAGTAGAGCACCAGGTCCGGCCCCTCGTCGAAGGAAGCGAGCACGGCCAGCGCCTCGTCCAGCTCCTGCGCCAGCCGCCGGGCGGTTGCGTCGCCGGCCGCCGCCTGTTCGCACAGCAACACCAGTTGCAGGATTTCGCGCGGCAGCACGTTGCCGATGCCGGTGATTGCCCCGGTCGCGCCGCACCGGACATAGCCGTGGACGACGGCGGTATCGACGCCGACCAGCAGCGACAGGCCGGGATCGCGACTGGTAATGTGCTCGGCGGCGTAGCTGAGCGCCGCCGCGCCGCCGAACTCCTTGAAGCCGATCAGGTTCGGATGATCGCGCCGCAGGTCGAAGAACAGGTCGGCCTTCGTTTCGAAGCCGTAATAGGGGCTGTTGTAGATCACCGCCGGCAGGTCCGGCGCGGCGGCGAGGATGCCGGCGAAATGCGCCCGCTGTGCCGCCGGCGAGGCGGAGCGCGACAGCACCCGCGGAATCGCCATCAGCCCCTGCGCCCCGCAGGCCTGGGCATGGGCGGCGTGGGCTGCGGCCGAGCGGGGGTTCTGCGCCCCTGTTCCAACGATCGTGGGCACGCCGGCAGCGGCCAGGCGCGCCACACCATCCTGCCGCCCGGCGTCGGTCAGCAATGGCCAGTCGCCCATCGAGCCGCAATAGACGACCGAGCGCATGCCGGCCGCGATCAGCCTTTGGGCCGTATCGACCAGCCGGTCGAAGTCCGGTTCGCCCTGCGCCGTGCACGGGGTCATCAGCGCGGGAATGCAGCCGGTGAAGACGGTATCCATGGGCCCGCCCTTTCCTCGCCATGCCATGCCGAGCATCATCACAGGGCCGGGCCGAACGCAAGCCTTCCAAGCGACACAATCGTAATAGAGAGGCTCCAAATTCCGGCAAACGGCTTTGGTCGGGCGAAGCAGACCATGCGTCGCATCCTTGACAGGAAGATGTTTTCCATTACCTGTTACGTAATGATTTTGAGAAAATCTTGAACATCGCTTTTCGTACCCGAAAGCTCGAAAAGACGTTTAACGAGGCCGTCGGACTGCGGAAAACCTATGGGGAGCGGACGGCGAAGGTCATCATGATGCGAATGGCGGTCCTCAAGGCTGCGCGAAACCTCTCTTCGGTGCCCGCTACCCCGCCGGAGAGACGGCACCTGCTCAGGGGAAATCGAGACGAACAATTCGCAGTCGATCTCGTCCACCCCCAGCGGCTTGTTTTCGAAGCGAATCATGCGCCGCTTCCGCGTCGGGCGGATGGCGGGATCGATATCGAACGGGTGACCTCGATCACGATTCTGGACGTGATCGATTATCACTGAGAGGAAGGACGGATGACCACCGACACCAATCCTTACCGACCGGACTACGCCGTCCCTCCTGGGTGGATCCTGGAGGAACGACTCAAGAGCCGCGGCATGTCGCGGGCCGAGTTGGCGCGCCGGTGCGGCCGCTCAACGAAATTGATCAGCGAGATCGTCGCAGGAAAGGCGTCTCTTGAGCCGGAGACCGCCCTCCAGTTCGAGAGGGTGCTCGGCGTGGACGCCGACATATGGCTCGGAATCGAATCCGACTATCGGCTCGACAGAGCGAGATGGATTGAAGCTGAGGCCGGATTTTCGGCGGCGTGGGCCAGGTCCTTTCCTGTTGCAAGCCTTGTTCGGCGTGGGTGTTTCGAACGCCCGGCGTCGGAGGCCGATGCAGCGACCAAGCTGCTTACCTTCTTCGGTGTCGCGTCTGTCGATGCGTGGGAGAGACGATACGGCCTTGCGAACGGCGCCTATCGGTGCTCGTCGAACTGCATGGATGACGAAGCCACGCTGGCCACCTGGTTGCGGCTCGGGGAGATCGACGCCGAACGTCAGGATTGTGCGGACTACACCGCTTCCGGCTTCAGGCGGGCGATTCGGAAAATTCGTGGCCTGACCGGCGACCCGGCGACCGAATCCCTGCGGCAGGCCGCAACGCTTTGCAATGAGAACGGCGTTGCCCTTGCACTGGTGCCGCCGCTACCGAAATCGGTGCTGACCGCCGCCGCCCGGTGGCTCTCGCCCAGAAAAGCCGTCATCCAACTCAGCACGCGGCATAAGTCGGATAGCCGGCTCTGGTTCGGCTTCTTCCACGAGGCGGCGCACATTCTGCTTCACAGCAAGAAGAGAATCTTCGTCGACGCGGCGCACAAAGACGATACCGGGATCGAAGCCGAGGCCAATGAGTGGGCATTGAGCCAGCTGGATTCCCGGCAAACCGGTGACGGTTTGCCACCGTATCGACATGCTGCGAGGCCATCGCTTCCGCGTCCGACCGGAACGGGCTAATTGTGAGCATGAACGCCCGGATACAGGATCTTCGCGTCGATCATGTCGGCAGCCTGCTGCGGCCGCAATCGCTGATCGACGCCTTTCTCGGCCGCGGCCGGGGCGAGATCGACGGGGACGCGCTCGCCGCCGCGCAGGACGCGGCGATCCGGGAGGTCGTCGCCAGGCAGGAGACCCTGGGGTTGCCTGTCGTCAGCGACGGCGAGTATCGCCGGCTGAACTGGCAGGTCAGCTTCTCCGAGGTCGAGGGCTGGGACCAGTGGGAGGGCTCGTGGCGCGCCTTCATGGCCAGCCCGTCCAACGTGATGGAGGGCGAAAAGCCGGGCACGCGCGGCGCGGACGCGGTCGAGCATTTCAAGGCGCCGGCAACGGGGAAGCTGGCCCTGAAACGCAACGCGCCGCTGGAGGAATATCTTTTCCTGAATAGCGTGGCGGCAACGCCGGCCAAGGTCATGCTGATGGGGCCGGACCGGGTCGCGCAGATGTGCGATATCGAAAACTCGGCGCCCCGGTACACCGACCGGCAGGCCTTCCTCGACGATGTCGCGGCGATCCAGAACCGCATGGTCGGCGAGATCGTCGAGGCCGGATGCCGCTATATCCAGCTCGATGAGCCGAGCTACACCGGCTATGTCGACCGGGCGACCCTGGAGCGCATGGCGGCGCGCGGCGAAGACCCGGCGCGCAATCTCCGCAACGCCGTCGAGGCCTCGAACGCCGCGATCGAAGGACATCGCGGCAAGGCCTGCTTCGGCCTGCACATCTGCCGCGGCAACCGGGCCTCCATGTGGCACCGCGAGGGCGCCTATGACGGCATCGCCGAATACCTGTTCGGCAACCTGACGTTCGACCGGCTGCTGCTGGAATACGACACCGGGCGCGCCGGCGGATTCGAGCCGCTGCGCTTCGTGCCGAAAGACGGCCCGGTCGTGGTCCTCGGCCTCATCACCACCAAGACCGGCGCGATCGAACGGGCCGACGACCTGATCGCCCGGATCGAGGAGGCCGGCCGGTTCATCGACCTCGACCGGGTTGCACTCAGCCCGCAATGCGGCTTCGCCTCCGGCATCGGCGGCAATCTCCTCACCGAGGACGAACAATGGCGCAAGCTGGAGGTCATGCTCGACGTCGCCGAAAGGGTGTGGGGTTAGTGCGGACGGGAAACCGGCGCTACCGGCGTTGCGCGGACCGCGAGCGGTTCAATTCGTCCACGAGCACGGCGATGTGTTCTTCGCCGGTGAAATGGCTGACCGGACAAGCGCGCAGGACGGACCGGCCTTCGAACACGGCTGCCGAAAGCCAGGTGCGTCCGGCCCTGACGACATCGTCGACCGTCTTTTCCGGCTCGGCCTGCCCGCGCCCGTCGACGAAACAGACGACCGCGAGCGGGCTGTCGTTCACGACGCGCCAGCCGTTCTCCGCGAGGCGCGCCTTCAACGCCTCCGCCAGCCGCAGCGATTGTTCGACATGCTCCCGATATCCCGGCCAGCCCATGCAGGCCAGCGAGAGGAAGAGTTTCAGGCCCATGAACCGCCGCGACCACTGGAGGGAGTGGGTGTAAGGATCGACCCCGTCCGCCGTGCTTTGCGGCATGTAATTTGCGGCCACGCGGAAAGTCTCGCCGAGCAGGGCGTTGTCGCGGCACAGGAACATGCCGGCGCCCATTGGAACCGCAAACCATTTGTGGGCGTCGAGGGTAATCGAATCGGCCTTCTCGATGCCGCGCAGGCTTTCGGCGCAGGCCGGGCTCACCAGCCCTGCGCCGCCCCATGCGGCATCGACGTGAAACCACGCGCCATGCGCCCGGGAGATCGCAAAGCAGTCCTCGAGCGGATCGATCATGCCGGCATTGGTCGTGCCGGCGGTCGCGCCGATGAATACCGGAACGTCGCCCTCCGCCCTGTCCGCCTGAATGATTCTTTCGAGCACCTGCGGATCGAGCTTTCCCGTGCCGTCCGTCGGCGCCATCCGCACCGCCTCCCGGCCGATTCCCGTCTGATGCGCGATCTTGAACCAGGCGTGATGGCTTTCTGCGGAGACATAGAGGCGGGGCCGCCCGGCGAAGGCCCGCGCGCCGCGCTCGGCATAGTCGGGACACGCCGCGGTCAGCGCCATGAGCGCCGCCGTGTTGTTGGCTTCCGCGCCCCCGGTGGTGAAATGGCCTGCGGTCTCATCGGGGCGCCAGCCGGCAAGGCCTCCGACCGCCCCGACGACGTGCCGCTCGATCTCCGCCGCGGCCGGCGCGTGCGACCGGACCGAAAGGCAGGGATTGAAATGCGCGGCGATCTGGTCCGCCAGAATCGACGGGAAGGTCACGCTCGGATTGTACAGGCCGAAATAGGCCGGATGCATCAGGTGGACGGTTCCGTGCTGCAGCAGGTCTATGACGCTCTGCGATGCGTCCAGCAGGCCCATCGGCTCGCGGAAATCGAAGCGTTCGAGGCTGGCCCGCAACGCTTCGGCGTCCGGCTGCGGATCGACCGGTCCGGATTGCAGCGCGTCAATGGCATCTGCCAGGCGGGCGCTGAGTTCCTGCTGGACAGCCAGGCGCCGTTCCCTGGCGGGCCATCGCGCGTTGGACGGCATTGCATTTCGTTCCATGGTGTCGAGGCCGATTGTTGCGCCGGATTATCGGGTTGAATCCCGTATTCCGGCACGGCTGGCCAGTCGATCCTTAGTCGCGCCGGCCGATTTGGGCTGCCGTGGCCAGAGGGAAGTTCATCGGGCGTGTCCGGTCGATGCCATTGCGTCGGCGCCGCTGCAGCGTTACGCCTCCGCCGCCATGAGATTTTCCCCGTGAGACTGTCGGTCGTCACCGCGGCGCTGGTCGCCGTCCTGGTCGGCTTCGGCAGCACGATCGCGCTGATCGTCTCGGCCGCCCAGGCGCTCGGCGCGACCGAGGCGCAGACCGCGTCCTGGCTGGCCATGCTCTGCCTTGCCACCGCCGTCTCGACCGCGGTGTTGAGCCTCCGCTACCGGATACCCACGGTCACCGCCTGGTCGACACCCGGCGCTGCGCTGATCGTCGGCACGACGGGAATCGCGATGCCCGAAGCGGTCGGCGCGTTCCTGGCCGCGGCAGGCCTGATCCTGCTGACCGCTGCCGTGAAGCCGCTCGGCCGGCTGGTCGAGAAGCTGCCGGTGGCGGTGGCGGCGGCCATGCTGGCCGGCATCCTGCTGCGCTTCGTGCTGGAAGTCTTCGTGCAGGCCGGCGTGGCGCCGGCGCTGGTGCTTCCGCTCGTCCTGCTGTTCCTGGCGCTCCGCACGGTGAGCCCGTCCTGGGCGGTCATCCTGGTCCTGGTCGCCGGCATCCTGCTCGCCCGCTTCCTCGGCCTGGCGGAAGGGATGACGCTGACCCTCCGGCTCACCGATCCCGTTTTCATCCGCCCGACCTTCGAGGTCGGGGCCATCGTCGGCCTCGGGCTGCCGCTCTATCTGGTGACCATGGCAGGTCAGAACCTGCCGGGCTACGCCGTCCAGCGCACCTTCGGCTACACGCCGCCGACCCGCCCGATCCTGCTGGTGACGGGCCTTGCCTCCGCCGCGACAGCGCCGTTCGGCGCGCATATGACGAACCTGTCGGCGATCACCGCCGCGATCTGCAACGGGCCGGACGCCCATCCCGACCCGGCGAAGCGCTGGCTGACCGGACCGTTCTACGCGCTCGGCTATGTTTTTCTCGCGGCGTTCGCAGCCTCCTTCGTCGCCCTGTTCGCCAGCCTGCCGCCGGCCCTGATCGCGGCCATCGCCGGCCTCGCGCTGATTTCGCCATTGGTCGTCGCCGCCGGCGGCGCGCTGAAGGAGGAAGCGACCCGTTTCGCCGCGGTCGTCACGCTGGCGGTGACCGCGTCGGGCGTGTCCCTGCTCGATACCGGCTCGGCCTTCTGGGGCCTGCTGGCCGGGCTGACCGTCCTGGGACTGGACCGGGTGAAGGGCTGGGCGAAAGCCCGGTTGACGAAACCGGATCGAACGGCGGATTAACCTGCGTACCGAACCGACTCGACAACCCGGCGATATGCCCGTGACGGAATCTTCTCCTACCCCTGCCGCCGATTGGCCCGCCGATGCCGTTGCTGCGCTGCGCGCGTTGGATATCGAGCAGGTTGCCTATGTTCCCGATGCCGGCCTGACCCGGTTTCTCACCCTGGCGGAGGAAGAGGACGGCATCGCAATGACGTCCGTCGTCACCGAGGAGGACGCCGTCGCCCTCACCAGCGGCGCCTGGCTGGGCGGGCAGCGGGCGCTCGCCGCCATGCAGTCGTCCGGCGTCGGCAATATCGTGAACATGCTGACGCTGCCGCGGGTCTGCGGCATGCCCTTGCTCATGCTGGTGACCATGCGCGGCGAGCCGGGCGAGGCCAACCCGTGGCAGGAAGCCATGGGCCGGGCGGTGCCGGCATTGCTCGATGCGGCCGGCGTCGAGGTGCGCCGGGTCGAGAGCGCGGCTGAAATCGGCCCGGCGCTCGCCCGGGCCGGCGCGGATGCCTTCGAAGGCAACCGGCAGATCTGCGTGCAGATCGCCCAGTCGGTCATCGGCTTCAAAGGCTTCAACGGCGAGGGCCAAGGCCGGGGAGAGGGCGATGCCCCGACTCCCGATGCTTGACCGCCGCGCCGCCGTCGCAGAGCTGCTCAAGAACCGGGGCGACGACCTGCTCGTCGTGGCCGGCCTGGGCGCCCCGGCCTGGGACTGCACCGCCGCTGGCGACCACGACCTGACCTTCCCGCTGTGGGGCGCGATGGGCGGCGCGGTGCCGATCGGCCTCGGCCTCGCGCAGGCGCAGCCGGAGAAGCGGGTTCTGGTGGTGACCGGCGACGGCGAGATGCTGATGGGCCTGGGCAGCCTGACCGCCGTCGGCGCGCGGAAACCGGCCAATCTCGCCATCGTCGTGCTCGACAACGAACGCTACGGCGAGACCGGCATGCAGCGAACCAATACCGGCCGCGGCACAAACCTGGCGGCCGTCGCCAAGGCCGCCGGCATCCCGGTCGTCGCGACCGTCGGCAGTCCGGCCCGGCTCGACGAAGCGGTGTCCCTCGCCCGGACGGCCCGCGGCCCGGTTTTCGTCACGCTCAAGATCGAGCCGGCGGAGCATGAGCTGGTCCTGCCGCCGCGCGACGGGGTGCATCTCACGCAACGGTTCCGGGCGGCGCTGGGGGTGTAGTATAGTCGGGCATTGGCACCAACCGGAGAGCTACGAACGCGAAACCAATGACCTGGTCCTTGTCGGAAGCCAAATCCAAGTTCAGCGAATTGGTCCGGCGGGCGCTGCAAGAAGGGCCGCAACATGTCACCCGGCGCGGCAAGGCCTGTGCGGTGATCGTCTCGCGAGAGGACTCCGATCGCTTCGAAGCCAGGATTGGCAGGGCGGCGGAAGGCCGTGAAACAGCAACAGAGTACAAGGATTTCAAGGACTGGCTGTTCAACGCGCCGGTCGATATTTCGAAACTCGACCTGACCCGCAGGTAACAAGATTTCGCCGGGACCGGTGCGGCGATTGTCAACCCTTGGGGCGAAGAATAGCTTTCGCCGGACTGCCCGCTTTCGCTATCCTGTGGCCATGAACGCCATCCCGCCCCGAACCGGCGCATCCCGGACCGCCCCGACGGCCGGCGACGAGTTCCACGACGACCTCGGCGGCCGGCGCGGACTCGACCCGGCCTTGATCAAGGCGCTGACGCGGCTCGACCCGCTGCGCTCGACCGTCTCCGTCGTGCGGACCTGGCTGGAAACCGCCGGGCTGCTGGCGCTCGCCGTCCTGTTCCCGGAATGGTGGATCGTGGCGCCCTGCATGGTCCTGCTCGCAACCCGGGCGCTGGCGCTGTTCGTGCTGTCCCACGAGGCGGTCCACTACCGGCTGTACGAGACCCGCTGGCTGAACGACCTGGTCGGCCGGATCTGCGCCACGCCGGTCGGCATCTCGATGTTCGCCTACCGGGTGATCCACCGGCTGCACCACAACCACCTGTTCGGCAAACAGGACCCGGATACGCCGATCCACGGCGGCTATCCGCGCGGGCGGGCCTATCTCGCCGGCAAGCTGCTCAAGGACGTCGGCGGGCTGACCGCCTGGAAAACCTATGCCTATTTCTGGGGCGCCCCTTCCGCGGCCCGGACCGACGGGACGAAGAGCGATCCGCTGGGCGACACCTCACCCAGGCTGCGCCGCGATGCGCTCAACGACCGCTGGGCCGTGGCCGGCTTCCATCTGGCCCTGCCGGCGGCGGCGCTCGCCTTCGGCTTCTTCACCGAATATCTGCTGCTCTGGGCAATCCCGCTCTGGTTCCTGCTCCAGCCGCTGTTGCGCTTCCGCTCTATCCTGGAGCACGGCATGACGACGGAGACCGGCGACGCCTGGCGCGACGCGCGCACCAATCTGGGGCCCAGGTGGCTGATGTGGCTGCTCTTCCCCCACAACGTCCATTACCATCTGGAGCACCACCTCTATCCGTCGCTCCCGCACTACAACCTGCCGAAAGCCCACCGGGCCCTGCGCGAGAGCGGCCTGCTGGAAGGTGCGGAGGTCAGGCCCGTGGGCTACGCCGTGCGGCTGGCGTGGGGAACGCCGGGCGGGTGAGCCGAGACAAGAGAATGCCGGCAAATTTGTAGGGGAGGGTTTCAAACCTCCCTGTCATATTGCGACACAGTTGCGCTTGGGAGCGCTGAAAGGGACTGAAAGCATATAATTTCAACGGCTTGAAGAACCTCTGAACTGACTCAAGATGACTCAGATGCGCAGCAATGCGCCTGGTATCGATTTCATGTGTTGATCTCTGGGTTGACTATTCTGCCCTCTGGAGTAGATTCGGCGCATGGAGCAAACGACCGCAAAACGCACCGCCAGGGTGAAGCTGACGCTCACCAAGCGCACCGTCGACGCCCTGGAGCCGGAAGACAGGCCCTGGATCGCCTGGGACGACAAACTGACCGGTTTCGGCTGCCGGGTCCAGCCCTCGGGCACCAAGTCCTTCATCGTCAACTACCGGGCCGGAGACGGCGGGCGCAAGGCACCCAACAAGCGCGTCGTGGTCGGCCGCTACGGCCGGGTCACGCCGGACCGGGCCCGGCGCCTGGCCCAGGAACTGCTCGGGCGAGTCGCGGGGGGCGACGATCCCGCCGGGGAGCGCGCTGGCGCGCGCGCCCTGCCGACCCTGGGCGACGCCTGCAATGAGTATATCGAGGCCGGGAACGGGCGGTCGGCGGCGACCCAGCGCTGCTACCGCCGCTACAGGGACCTCTATCTGGGCGACTGGCTGAAGCGTCCGCTCGACGCGATCGGCCGCCGGGACGTCGAGGCCCGGTTCCATACGATCACCGAGCGCCACGGCAGGATGCCGGCCAACCAGTGCCTGTCCTTCCTGCGCTCGGTCTACCGCCGGCCCTGCGTCGATCACGAGGAGCTGCGCAATCCGGTCGAGCAGTGGCTGGCCGCAGGCGGGCGCTATCACCGCAAGACCCGGCGGCGGATCTCGGCGCCGGCCGAGGTCTTGCCGCGCTGGCGCAAGGGCATCAAGGCCGCCGTGGCCAACCCGGTGCACCGGGACCTGCTGCTGTTCGGGCTCTACACCGGCATGCGCCGGGGCGAGATCATGGCGCTGGCCTGGGACCGGGTCGACCTGGAGGCCGGCCTGTTCCGGGTCGAGGAGACCAAGACCGGCGTGCCGCTGGAGCTTCCCGTAACCCGCCAGCTCGGGGACATCCTCGCCCGGCGCCGGGTGGACGGCGAGGTCCTGCCGGAGAACCTGCGCGCGTGGGTGTTCCCGTCGCCGACGAGCCTCTCTGGTCATGTCGAGGAGCTGCACCAGCACTACGACCACATTACGGAGGCCGGCGGCGCGAAATTCTGGTTCCACGGCCTGCGCAACGCCTTCATCACCGTGGCCGAACGCGAGCTGACGCTGCCGCGGTCCCTGACCAAGCGGCTGGTCAACCACGCCCGTCCCGGCGACGTGACCGAGGGCTACGCTGCCGACTGGACGGTCGGGCAGCTGCGCGAGCCGGCGCAGCGGGTGGCGGACAGGATCGACGCGCTGGCGCAAGGCTGATCTCGATGGGGCTGTCCGATGTCGAACGGGTCGCGGATGGGAGCCCCGAAAACGCAGGTTGCCGGTCGCCCTCTCGACTGTGAAATGTCACAGTCAGGGACCGCATTGTATCCGGTTGCTCATGTAGTTCGGTTGTTCAAGCAATATAATCTTGAATTTCCGTCGTCCGGCTTGCGCTCTAAACCCGGATGGCGGAGATCCTGCGCGATCTGAAGGGCCGGTTCGTCCTGTCGCTCAACGACCGGCCGGAAGTGCGGGAAACCTTCGCGGGCTTCGCGATCGAGGCGGTGACGACTCGCTATTCCGCCAACGCGAAGGCGACGCGGCGGGTGGGGGAACTACTGATCGGGAACGGCAGCTAGCTAGGATTGGGTAGATCAGCCAGTCGGCGAAAAGTTAGCGACATCGTCAAATTCGGCATCCCTACGACGGCGCCCGCCGCGCGGATCGCATTTTCGCCGTCGAACTTGCCGGCCAAATCGAGTTCGAACGAATTGCCGGGCAGATGACCGAATACCGTTGGCAATTCTGCGCCGTAGTGGTGGACCTGAATGCGGCCACGAAGCCCACCGTCATTTGCTTCGTAATCCCCAAGGTAGTACCATCCGCTGTCGCCGCCGTAAGCGCGGTTGGTCTCGAAAACAACGACACCATCCCCCGCCATGCCAAAGTCACTCTGAAAATGGACGGCCCAAAGTGCCTCTATGCTCGCCATCAGATTCCCTCACCGACAATTTAGCCGGGATTCCCCATATGGAACCCTCCCAGCCCATTGAGTGTGACTCGAAACCACTCGACGTGCAATTCTCCTTCCCCTGATTCCCGGATAAGGCGGTTACCGGGTCCGAAAAAGTGCGTACGCTGCGGGCGAAATCGGCAATATTGCCGTTGGACATGAGATCACCTCGCAGGTGCGCGATGAACACGGTAATTCCCCGGCCGCCCAAAGTCGAGATGGACTTCACCGACGCGCAGCTCACCGGCTTCGGGGGCTGGTCGGTTCTGGGCCGGATGGCGGAGCGCCTGAACTTGCCGCGGGCGCTGTCGGCCCTGTCGGTCAAGCTGCGGGCGCGGGGCGCGAGCGACGCGGAGACGCTGTGGAGCCCGATCGCCTCGCTGGCGGCGGGCAACGGCGCGCTGTCGGATCTGGACGCGCTGCGCGAGGACCGGGTCGGCCAACGGCTTCCGGGTCTTGGCCACGTGCTCTCGGGCCGGCGTCTTGGCGAGTATCTGGCACGGATCGACGAGGCGCAGGTCGCGACCTTGCTGGAGGTAGCGCGCTCGCTGGCCGCACAGGTGGCTCCGGCGGTGGTGGAACACAAAGCGGTGGTGCGCGGCTACGTTCCGGTGTTCATCGACGGTGCCGCGATCGAGGTCGACGGGAAGTTGTTCGAGGAGGCGCGGCGCGGCTACGACGGCACGCGCCAGTACTGGCTGCACGGGGTGTTCATCGGCTCGCTGTGGGCGAGCGGCCGGCTGCACCCGGGTGGCGGCGACGTGGCTGGAGGCTGGCGCGAGCAACTCGACAGCGACGTGGCACCGTGCCTGCCCTAAGGCACGCCGGTGTGGCTGCGCGCAGACAACGCCTACTATCGCGGCGAACTCATCGCGTACTGCCGGCGCGGGGCTGGGACTACTCGATCAGCTTGACCCAAGTTGACACTTTTCGCGTTTGTCCGGCACCGATTTGGCCAGATTCTCCCGCCTGATACACCAGATATAGCGTTGGATCGAAGGGTATGTCCCTATATTTCGATTGTCGTCTTGAACCCTGTTTGTAGTGCCAGGAAATTGTAGATTTGGCAGAATTTCCCTTGAGCCCACAACCGAAAGGGAGACGGGCCAAGGGGCAGTCGTGGAACCCCCCGGCGGGGCCAGGCGGCCGTCCGGTATTCCTGCCCGTCCTGCCGGACGTTCGGGAGGCCGCTCATGTATCTCGAATCGCCATTGGACACTACAGGGGCGCCGGCGAGTGACGGCGGCCCGCCGCCGGGGGACCAAATCGAGCAGATCGCCCGGGACGCCGGCGGCGCGATCTGCGGCAACACCGGACGGGCGGTGCGGTCGGATCTCGGCATCTACGCGGCATGGTGCGCCGGCGAGGGCAAGCGGGCGCTGCCGGCAATTCCGGAAACGGTCGCCGCCTTCGTCGACGCCATGGCCGGCGTCCGGGCGCCGGCCACCGTGCGCCGCTACCTCGCCAGCATCGCAATCGCCCACCGCGCCGTGGGCGCCGGCGGGACGGTGGCGAGCCCGCTGGTGAAGCTCGCGCTCAAGCGCATGCACCAGAGCAGAGGCCGCCGCCAGGTCCAGGCGCACGGGCTGACCTGGCCCCTGCGCCAGCGCCTGCTGAAGGCCGCCGGCGACCGGCTGATCGACGACCGCAACCGGGCGCTGCTCGCCGTCGCCTACGATGCGATGCTCCGGCGCTCGGAGATGACCTCGCTCAAAGTCTCCGACCTGCTCGAGGAGGTCGGCGGTCATGGCACCCTCCTCGTGCGCCGCAGCAAGACCGACGCCGAGGGACAGGGCGAGATCGTCTGGGTCGGGCCGGACAGCCTGCGGCTGGTGCGCCGCTGGCGCCGGCGCGGCGGCATCGGGGACGGCTTCCTGTTCCGCTCCCTCGACAAGGGCGGGAGGGTCCTCGGTGCCCTCCCGCCGGGCCAGGTGGCGCGCATCTTCAAGCGGATGGCGCGCAGGGCCGGCCTGCCGGAGTCGGTGGTGCGAGGCCTGTCGGGGCACAGCGCGCGGATCGGCGCCGCCCAGGACATGATCGCCGCCGGGATCGAGCTGCCGGCGATCCTCCAGGCAGGGCGGTGGAAGTCGACGTCCATGGTCAACCGCTATGGCGAGCGGCTGCTGGTGAAGCGCAGCGCGGCCGCCAAGCTCGCCCGCAAGCAGGGGCGGAAGTGACCGGCGCGGCGACGCCGCCCGGCGGCCGGGCGGGTCCGAATAAAGTCATGGAAACCAATCCGTTGCGCCGGAATTCCGGCGGCATAGGGCAGCCATTGTTGGCCCCGGATTGCGCCCGATAACTGTCATTATCGGGCGCTATCTTGTCAACCTCTTAGTTGGCTGGGCTCCGGGCAGCTTCCTTCCCGCCGCCGCCAGGTAATTGAAACGGCTTGCTTTACCTGCCGGCGACGAGGCCTGCGCAAGTCCCGCCCGTAACTGTCCCCGCCTGGCGTTGAGGCCGGGTTCCGACAGGCGGCCCGCTGGTGCCGCCGCAAACACACAGCTGCGGGCGGCCTGCATGGCGTCTCCGGACGGCTCCGGGACCGCCGCTCCGCCGCACGTTTCCGGCGATTCCCGGGGGTCGAGCCGGGGTTCCGGATATGCCGGCTCGCCTCCGCGCCATCTCGACAGGGGGCGCCGGATTGCGCCCGATAATGACAGTTATCGCGCGCAATTGCTGAGGATGTGCACGGCCACATGGGCCACACGGTGTCAGGCGGAGTTGAAAGTCGCCCGTGCCAGGCGCAGGGCGTTACGGTGCCCTGCGGCTGGTTCGCGGCTTTGCCTCTCGATTGACCTCCACAAACCATACCCGGCCGGCTCACTCTCTCAGCGGGAGCACCTACGGTCTAACCGTCGTCGAAGGAGGTAGAGATGACCATTCCCAGGATTCTGAAGGCTTCGGCCGCACTTCCGGTCGTTGCGTTGCTGATGTTGGCGGGTTGCGGCGGTGGCGGCGGCTCAGCGACTATGCAGCCGGGCACCGGAGGTGCGCCGACGCATGAAGGACCCACACTGACTGAGGCCTTCGCTACAGGGCAAGACCAGGAATTTTCACTGTCCAATGCATCTCTGGCCAGAGAATCCAGAACAACATCGATTTCAGATACCTTTCGTGTAACATCCATCCAGAGAACTTCTGCGGGCGGGTATACCGTCGCATTCCAGGACGGCGACGAAGAAGAAACCGCTACGTTTTTGCCTGAGCACTGTGTGGATGGATACTGCAGTTATACCGACGCGGGTACCGGGCAAACTTACGGGTTTTTCAGCGCTACCGGGACCCGAAACGGCGAATCGCTTGGCGAGCCAAGCGAATTCACCTATATGGCCGCGCCCCATTTGGATGTCGGTGGAACGCGAACGTATTTCGTCTTTGGGTTGGGTACGGCAGCATCCGCCATTCCGGCCTCGGGCGAAGCAAAATACAGCGGGCGATTTCGAGCCGATGCCTACAGGGCCGATTCCACCTCTACTAATTCGAGGCAGAGGTATTCCGGCAATATTCGACTTGTGGCCAATTTTGACATAGGCCAGTTGACAGGCAATATCTTCTACGTCCGCGGTTCTGCGCCAGGCTCCAATACCAGGGTCAGTTGGCCGACGAGCAGCTTCACCATTACCAACGGACGATTCAGCAACGGACAGTATACCGCAACCCTGACCGGGACGGACAGCGATTCGGCGGTACCGGACGCGGAAAGCGTGCGCGGCTTCATGGGCCAAATCGTTGCCAGGTTCTACGGGCCGAATGCAGAGGAGATCGGTGGTACAGTCACCGCTACTCGTGACCTCGCAAATACCGATAACGATCTCAACCTTTACGGCTTTATTGGAGCAACTGAGTTCGCGCCACCCTCGTTGGGTTCTGCAGCTAACGTTGCGGGCACAAAGCGCCGATTTGATCAGCGGGATTCGGTGGTGTTCGCCGACGACGGCATGGCGACAGTCGAGCGGACCGCAAACGGATGGAATGTGACTGTAGGAGGACGGACATTCACAGTAGCCGACACCGCTTTTCGATCCGATGCCAGATTTCCGGATCAATACTCTATCACAGACGCCAACGGTGTACGGGTGTTCTGGACCTGGACTGGAGGCTTTGGACCGACATCAAGGTTCGACCATTTCGATGTCAAGGGATGGGGCACGAGTGAACCCAGACTGAACAATCCAACAATCGCCGACTACGTCTATCTGGTGCATGGCAATCGAACTCCCGAAGATGCCGTGCCGACGAGCGGGACTGCAACATATTCGGGAGAAATGGGTGCCAGAGAGTTCCCGAGCGATCAGGCCCTGTTCACCTCCAATCCGGCAGTTGTCAGGTACAGCGGAAGTGCTGATATGACTGCCGATTTTGCGGCGTCCAGCGTTACAGGCACCTTGAGCGTTCGCAGAAAGCAGCCAGGCTCTAGAGGGCAATGGACGGCAGCAATCGGCGGCGCGACCTTCAACGCCCAAATCAGCGGCAACGGGCTGAGGGCGAGCGATCTGACCGGTACTGGCGACTTGGCAGGTTTCCAGAACGGAGGAGTCAGAGGTTCGTTCTACGGCCCGGCCGCAGAAGAAATGGGCGGAGTCTTCGACGCCCAGGATACAACGGGTAACCGTGTCATCTCCGGCTATTTCGGAGGCAAGAAGGACCAATAACGCGCTCCCCTGCGCCCACGGGAACAGCAACGAAACCATACCGTCGAAACGCGCCGGATTATGCGGAAACGGCTGGCTGGAGGTGGGCGGGGCGGGGGTGGGCCGAATTCCGTCTGGGCTCGCTCCGGTCGGCGGCGCAACGGTTCGAGACCATACTGGCCCGCCGCCCGGACCTGACCCGCGTCCGGCTTGAGCTGGCCAGGGTCTATCACGCGCTCGGGCGCGACGAGAAAGCGACATTTCACTTCAGGGCCTCGCTCGCCGACCGCCTGCCGTCCTCGGTCGAGGATGCGGTCGACGCCTACCTGAACAGCATCGATGCGCGGAAGAGATGGTCGGCCGCCTTCTCGATGTCCCTGCTGCCCGAGAGCAACCCGGTCAAGCGCACTGACGCCCGGGAGATTCGCATCGGCGGCGTCCCGTTCCGCCTAAACGACGATGCGCGGGCTGCTTCGGGTATCGGCCTGTTCGTCAATGCAGGTGGCCAATACGCGCCGGTGATCGGCGAAGATTTGAGAGGCGTTCTGGCGCTTTCCGCAGCCGGGAAAATCTATCGCAACCGCGATTGGAACGATATTTCGATCCAGGGTGATCTCGGCATTGCGCGGCTGTTCGACCAGGGTGAAGCCGCCGGCGGAATCCGGTTGACCCAGCGATGGCTCGGCGGCGAGGGCTACAGCACCGGGATCGGCCCCTGGGCGCGCGGCCACATGCGTCTTTCTCCGGCAATTCGGGCCGATCTCGTTCTCGGCGCCGAGCGCCGAAAGCATGCGGATCTGCCGGGCATGGACGGCTGGGTATTCAGCCTGCGCTCCGGTCTGGATTATGGGTTCAGCGCGCGAACGAGACTCCGGATGGAGATCGACCTGGAACGGAACTGCGCGCGCGAAAAGCGTCACGGCAGCCGCCTTGCCGGCCTTGCTCTTGCCCTGTCGCATGCCTTCGAAGGCGGACTCTCGATATCTCCCCGTCTTTCCTACAGCCTGCGACGCTTCAACGGTGTCGATCCGCTGTTTCAGAAGACGCGGTCAGACCGGCTCGCGCGAGTTTCTGTCAACCTGCTTCACCGGGCTCTGCAATATCGCGGCTTCGCGCCATATGCCGGTTATTCGTTCGAGTGGAACCGTTCCAATATTTCGATCAATACCTATGACAACCACGGCGCTGTATTCGGAATTTCAAGAGGGTTCTGATGGATCAGAAGCTTGGCCCTGGAAAACATGGTCATGGAACCTTGGCGTTCTCTCCGGTCGCCCTTTCGGCTGTGCAGCCGCTCCTCAGATATGGTCCAGACCGGTTCGTTATTGCGCTCGTCTTTCGACAACTAGGCGCTGGATTTGATACCGAATTAGTTGACCAGATCTAGCCTCTCAAACTATCCTTATTCCTCCAAACGGAAGCCTCTCACTGGAAAATCCTGATGAACATTGTCCAAGAGAACCAGAATCTTTTGTTTGCGGCCTTTGGCGCTGCGGTTCTCGGTGTCGGCGCTCCCGGATCTGCGCTTGCCAGCGGGTGCGGATTCCTGCCGGTAACATTTGTGGAATGCCCATTAAGCCTCAAACATTCACAGACAAGGTTTCGTGGAATTTGGGGCGAGCAGAAGTGGAACGACGTGCTTCCGCACTGTCTTGTGGTCGAAAAAATTGCGCCCGATGGTTCTGCCAATATCGTATACGGATGGGGAATCGCGCCGCAATGGAATATCCATGATCCCGGCTATAGACGGCACGGTGCTCGTATTGAGGGAAACACTCTAAGAGCGTCCTTTTCGCGATATGGCGGCTGGGGGAACCTCGAATACCGCTATGATGGCGGCGCGCTTCACGGCACATACAGTTATCGCGGCAGAGATGTACTCATCACCCTGCGTCGCTTCGGCGAATAATGGCCGGACGGCCCTCGCTTTCGCATCACAATTCGAAACATACACAACCCGCAACCGAGTGGAGCAATTCGATGAAACTTACAAATTTCGCCCGCAAAGGCATCTTCCTCGTTGTTTCTGTCGCAGGCCTTTCGTTTCTTGCCTTCTCAAGTTTCGGCGCAGAGGAAAGGAGAATCACGACCGAAGAAGAGTATCGAAAATTGGTGGTCGGCAAGAGAGTTATTGCCGATTGGGGATGGGTAAAGTTCCACAGCGACGCTAGGATCACAGGCGTGGTCAATGGCAAGAATCTGACGGGTGCGTGGATTTGGGTGGATCGATTTTATTGCAGAACCGTGCAGATAGGCGCAAGAAATCTCGGAAGAGATTGTCAAATCGTCCTGATAGCCGAAGACAAGATTTCCTATATCAGGGACCAAGGGAACGGACGCAAAGTAACCTATCAGCTGGAGATGAAATGACAGTAACAATCGGCTTTCAAAGTTGACCCGGAATTGAAGTGGGCCCCTGGGGTCGGACAGTTTCAGGCGGCGGTTTTGACCGGGGTGCGGGGTTGTTTCTCCTCGTAGCGGTTGGGGCTGAGATAGCCGAGGGCGGAGTGTAGGCGCCTCTCGTTGTAGCTGTCGATGAAGCGCGGCAGGTGCTCGGCGACGTCATCTGCGCTCTCGAAGGCCATGGGATAGACGCCCTCGACCTTCAGCGTCTTCATGAAGTTTTCCATTATCGCGTTGTCGTAGGGGTTGCCACGCCGCGCCATCGAGCCGACCAGGCCGTGTTCATCGAGCAGTGCCCGGTAGGCCTGGGCGGCGTATTGCGAGCCCCTGTCCGAGTGATGAATGCATCCGGGTGGCGGGTTGCGGCCCTCGATCGCCGTCTCCAGCGCTGCAAGGGTCAACCGCGCATCGATTCGCCGGCCGAGCGCGTAGCCCACGATGCGCCTGCGGCTGTTTGCGAGCGGGCGCGGACGCTGGGTCTTCCCGCGTCGGAGAGTGCGGAAGGGGTAAGCGATGGAGTGGACGCCCCTCCCGACGGCATCGCGATGTGCCATGT
>FZLR01000285.1 GCA_900197615.1 Rhodospirillaceae bacterium Spongia-Bin9 | reverse complement strand
CGCCGGTCGTGGGTTCGGTCGTGGCGTCGGACGCTTTTTTTCCTTTCGCCGACGGGCTGCTGGCGGCAGCGGACGCCGGCGCAACGGCGGTCATTCAGCCCGGCGGCTCGGTGCGCGACGACGAAGCGATCGCAGCGGCCGACGAACGCGGCCTCGCCATGGTGTTTACCGGGGTGCGCCACTTCCGGCACTGAAGGCGTGGGTTACGCCCCGGATGCCGTGTCCGGCGCGGCCTCATTGCTATCGACCGTCAGCAGGATGAAGCCGCCGACGATCAGGAAGGGGATGACCGTCGCCATGCCCCAGCGCGGGCCGGCAGCCAGCGTGACGAAACCGAAAATCCAGGGGCCGAGAAAGGCCGTGCATTTTCCGGCAAAGGCGTAGAGGC
>FZLR01000094.1 GCA_900197615.1 Rhodospirillaceae bacterium Spongia-Bin9 | reverse complement strand
CGGTCGGGATCGGACGGAAAGGACGCCCGCGCGGTGCACCGGGCGCATTTCGGGCGTTGACAGGGGCGATATAGGAGACAAAAACCGGTATGTCAAGGAATAATGTAACATAATGGGTATTTTTAGTATTTGCCCGACCGTCCCGGATTTCCGCCCCCAGGCCCGCGCGGTCCTACCCGCTGCGGGCGGCCGGCAGCGGCGTCCCCCAGCAGGACTACGATTTTCTCAAGGCCAGGGGCGTCCCCGAGGTCTACAACCCCGGCGCCGACATCCCGACGGCCGCCGGCTCGTTCGCATACTATCGTCCCATTGACATTTGCTTCGATTATTGCAGTTATTGCATATGAAAACCCGGGCTTCGACGGGCGGCTTTTTCCAGGGAGGCATGCAAGCAAATGCCGACTTATAAACAACTCCGGCCCACGCCGCGGAATGCAGCGATCGCGCAGAGCGCGTATGAGGCTCTTTCCCGTTACGGCGGAACGGACGGGCCCTTGACGCTGCGTGCCGGAGACAACGGGCAGGAACGGCCGATCGACCTCCCGGCGGGCGCGGTCGACCTGCTCATGCACGTTCTGAAAACCATGGCCGCGGGACAGGGCGTTACGGTAATTCCGGAGCATGCCGAACTCACCACGGCGCAGGCGGCCGACATATTGAACGTCTCCCGCCCCTTCCTGATCAAACTCCTCGACCGGAAGGAGATCCCGCACAGGAGTGTCGGCAGGCACCGCCGTATTCGCGTCGAGGATGTCATGGCGTACAAGAACGCTATCGACCGGGAACGCGATCGGGCGCTCGAACGGTTGACCCGCGAAGCTCAGGCTCACGATATGGGATATGGCGCCCGGTGACGGCCTTCGCGGCTCTTCTCGACGCCAACATCCTCTATCCTGCGCCGATACGGGATATTTTTCTGCAATTGGCGGCCGACGATATCATTCGCGCAAAATGGACCGCCGACATCCATCGCGAATGGATCGGCGCCCTGCTCCGCAACGAACCGCACCGCAACCGGACGGCCCTTGAACGAACCCGCGATCTGATCGACCGGGCGACACGGGATTGTCTGGTTACCGGATACGGAAAGCTGATTTCTGCGCTCGACCTTCCCGACCCCGACGACCGACATGTTCTTGCCGCGGCGATCGCCGGACATTGCGACGCGATCGTTACTTTCAACCTGCGGGATTTTCCGGAGGCGGCGGTCTCGCGCTATGGAATCGAGGTCCTGCACCCGGACGGGTTTCTGTCCGACCGCCTTGCCTCGATGCCCGGCCCCTTCTGCGACGCCGTCCGCAAAATACGGGCCCGGCTGGTCGCGCCGCCGGTCCCGGCCCAGGACTATCTCGCCATCCTCGAAAGGCTGGGGCTCACCACAACCGCCGCCGGACTGACCCGGTTTTCGGCGCTATTGTGACCGTTTCCGTCTCCCTTTCCAAAGGGCTTTCCCCGCGAGACGTTGGCGCTCCGGCCGATACGGCCGATCGACGTCTTTCGCACTGAGGATGCTGACGACATCCTGGCGATCTGCGGCGGCGTCCCGCAACAGGATTACGATTTTCTCAAGGCCAGGGGCGTCGCCGCGGTTTACGGCCCCGGCGCCGACATCCCGAAGGCGGCCGGCGAGGTCCTGCGCCTGATCCAGGCCGGGCGCATGATGGCTGCGGAGTAGGAGGGGCGTTGGCGCCCGCCGTCGAAACCTGAATCCGTCATTTCGACCGAAGCCCCGGATTTCGTCCGGGGCGTAGCAGCCTGCCCTGAGCATAGTCGAAGGGGAGAAATCTTTCCCGCGCGGTGCTTTGGACCGCGCACCGGGGCTGAAAGATATCTCCGCTCCACGGCCCCTCGCGGGGCCGTTCCGGTCGATATGACGGTAGAATATTAGAGCGCGCTGCGCCGCCCTACCCGCCACGCACAATCCCGACGAAATTCTCGTACAGGATCCGTGCGTCGCGGTTGAAGCCGGGCATGTTGCGTGCGGTCTCCGCGGCGAAGGGTGCGAGGCTGCCGGGGCCGAGGGTGTTTTCCAGCGAGGCGGCGTAGGCCGGGACGGCGCCCCATTCGTCGACCGTCGTCGGCGTCTGCTCGACATGATACTGGATGCCCCAGGCGTTGCGCCCGACCCGGAAGGACTGGATCGCGCAGAGGTCCGACGACGCCAGGGTCACGCCGCCGTCGGGCAGTCCGGTCACCGCGCAGCCGTGCCATTGCAGGCAGGTCACGGTCCGGTCGAGGCCGGCGAGCAGCGGATCGGCGCGGCCGGCCCCGGTGAGTTCGACCGTCAGCACGCCGACCTCGGCCTCGGCCATGCGCTCGACCCGGCCGCCGAGCGCATCGGCGAGCATCTGGTGGCCGAGGCAGACGCCGAGGAACGGCATCTCGCGCTCGCGCACCGCCTCGCGGATCGCCGCCTTCTCGTCGGCCAGCCAGGGGAATTCGTCCTCGTCGAAGACATCCATCGGCCCGCCCATGGAGACAACCGCATCGTAGCCGCCGAGCGGCGGGATCGCTTCGCCCTCGTCGAGCTCGACGGCGTCCCACTCGATCCCGTCCTCGCGCATGAAGTCGCGGAAGACGCCGGGATGCTCGATCTCGATATGCTGGAGGACGAGGAATTTCATCGCCGGGTTCTCCGCAGTTCTGGGTTTGCCGCCTGCGGCAAAACGGCTGCAACAGGCGCGCCGCGTTAAAGCACAGCCATGCGCCGGGGTGAAGCGGGGATGCCGCCGGAAAAAAAACGCGGACTGCGGCTTGACAACGTCACGAACGTATCGTGTACATGGGTCATTGCTTCGCGACTGTTATACGGGCAGGCGGCTGGCGGGGCCTGGGCTCAGGCCCAACCGTCCTCAACCTACCGGAGCCGCCCGATGACAGGCCGCGACCCTTCCGGGAATCCGCAACCGGCGCCGCGCGCCCGGACGCTGATCGCCGGATTTCTGAGACAGCACAGGCAGACGGTCTCCGCCTTCGTCCCGGCGCAGCGCACAGCGTCGGGCGCCGAAGCCGGCGGGCCGGAGGCCGCCCCGGACGGTTCCTCTGCGCGGGCGGCGGCCCGGCTCGGCGACTATCCCGTCTATGCGGTGCATCTGGCAAACCATGCGAGCGGCCTGTGCTCGGCCGTGCTGCCGGAACCGATGGACGATGACGCCTTGTTCGGCTTCGCCTGCGAATCCCTGGTCGAGGGCCTGGGCCTCGCGCCGCAGGAAGCGGCCGAACTCATGGTCAAAATTCTGTTGCAGACGCCGCACAATACGGACGGCAGCGAGCTCGACGAAACGCAGATCCGGGCGCTCTCGAAAGACGAGCTGCGCTGGATCCTGATCCTGGACATCGCACAGCGGGACGGGGAATCCGTGTTCGACGCCTTCGAAAGAGGCGAGGAGACGGTCGCTCCGACGGACCGCGACATCGAACTGCTGGCAACCCTTCTCGACCTGCCGGCGCATCCGGCGTCTGACGAGCCGGAGGCCGCTGCGCCGACCGGGCCGGAATAGCGGCCGCCATGTTCGGCCGTTTGTTCAGAAAGAAGACCTACACCCGCGATCGCGCCCGGGCGCTGACCGCGCAATTCCTGAGGCAGCACATGGCCGCGAGCGCGGCCCGCATCCATGCCTGGGATGTGCCTGAGCATTTCGACGAGAATGACGCCGGGCGGGCGCCCGACGGTTCAGGCCCGGACACACAAACCGCTGCGGACCGCTATATCGCCTACGCCGTCTTTCTTGCGATCCACGTCTACGGCCAGTGCTCGCCGCTCCTGCCGCAGACCGGGGACGAGGACGAAGGCATAAGTTTTGCCGGCACTGTGCTGATGGGCGGGTTGGGGGTCGGTCCGGAGGTTGCGCAGGACCTTTTTTTCAGTGTCCTCGGCAAATTGCCCCGGACCGATGACGGCCAGCGCTTGAACCTGGGCGAAATCGGGGGGCTGCCGGACGCCGAACGCCGATCGGTTATGCTCTGGGAGATCGCCGCCGAGGACGCCGCGGTTGCGGTGCGGGCCTTCGCCGAAGGCCGCACGAGCATCGATCTTTCAGACCACGATTTCGAACCGCTCGCCCAATGGCTGGAGTATCCGGCCGGAACCGACGGTGAGCGATCCTGACCCGCCCCCGGCCGAAACCGCACGGCTGAGCGGATCGCGCGCCGCAAGACCAAGGAGGCAGCCCCATGCTGGGAAAACTGTTCGGCAGGAAGCGCCGCGAAGAGACCGAAGACGACCCCGAGCAGCTGGTCTTGCGGGCGGTCATCGGCTTCCTGGAGGTCCACCGGAAAAAAATGGCCGCGCAGACCGCCGCGTCGGCCATGGCCGAGCGATACGCGGAACACGGCAAGGAGGCCGCGTTCGAAATACTGGGCGAAGACAGGAGCGTGGTCTTCGACCGCGAATACTATTTCTATGCTTCCAAGGTTGCCATCCTGGCCTGTGTAAAAGCGCTCGACGACCTGGACGCGGAGCATCTCGCCAATCTTTCGCTGTCCTGCCTCGTCCACGCCTTCGGTTTCGAACCCGAAACGGCGGGCGACCTGGTGCTGGAGTCGATGACCAGGTTCCCCTACGGCGACGGAGACGAGCCGAGCGGCGACGCCTATGAAGCGCTGGACGACGGTCAGAAGAAGCTCGCCGACCTGAGCAGCGCGGCTTCGGCGGCGGCGTCCATGCTGGTCGCCGGTCTTCCGGCAACTGCCGGCCGGATCGAGATCGATAGCAGCCTCGTCGACCCGGTTGCCGAACGCCTGGAAATGCGCGTCGAATGACCGGCCGGGCAACCGGTTGCAGGCGGCAACGCGGCATCCATCGCATTTGACGGGAGTCGCCCCATGCTCGGCCGCCTGTTCAAGAGAAATCCCTATACCCACAAGCGCGCGGAGGCTTTGACCGTCGACTTCCTCAAGAAGCACAAGGAGCGCGTCTTCGGCGAGGTCTTCGCGCGTCGTCTGATCGCCAATGTCGAGGCAGGCGGCGAGGATGGGGCGCTCGTCGGGTTCGGGCCCCACGCCCAGGCCCAGATCGGATACTACCCCAATTACGCGGTCCATCTGGCACGATATGCGCTGGTCTATTGTACGTCCCTGATGGCGGAGCCGCCCGACCCGGACGAGGGTCTTGTCCATACGGGGATGGCGGTCTGGCAGGGCCTCGGCACCGACCCGGAAACCGCCGGCGAAATGGTGATGCAGACGCTGGAGAACATGCCGCGCAAGGAGGACGGCAGCGAATTCCGCGGCGACGAGGTCGCCGTCCTGCTCGAAGACGAGCGCCGCCTGGTCCTCATCGAGGAGTTCGCCCGGAAAGATGCGCAAATCGTGCTCGAAGCCTTCGGCAGAGGCGACAAGACCGTCGATCTATTGGACCACGATGTCGAACCCTTGGCGGAACTGCTCGACCTGACCTTTGTCCCCGACCCCGACCATGAACGGCTGGCGGCGCGTCTCAAGCCTGTGCAAGATTGAGCGAGGCGCTCCGCCCTGTTCTGCCCGTCTCGAGGAAAACGCGTTATGCCCACTCCCGTCACCTTCTACACCAACCCGATGTCGCGGGGGCAGATCGTGCGCTGGGCGCTGGAAGAGTCCGGGACCGCTTACGAGACCGTCATCCTGGAATATGGCGCCGGCATGAAGGCGCCCGACTTCCTGGCGATCAACCCGATGGGCAAGGTGCCGGCGATCCGGCACGAAGGCCGGGTCGTGACCGAGTGCGCCGCCATCTGCGCCTATCTCGCCGAGGCCTTTCCGGAAGCAGGGCTGGTGCCGACGGCCGACGAACGCGCCGCCTATTACCGCTGGATGTTTTTTGCCGCCGGGCCGCTCGAGCAGGCGACGACCGCCCGGGCCATGAGCTGGACGACGGAAGAAGACAGGAGCGCCATGCTCGGCTTCGGCAGCTACGACGATACGGTCGCCGCCGTCGAGGCGCTGTTGAACGGAAGCGATTATGTCTGCGGCAGCCGATTCACCATGGCGGACGTCTATGTCGGCAGCCATATAGAGTGGGGCCTCGGCTACGGTACTTTGCCGAAGCGCCCGGCGTTCGAGGCCTATGCCGAACGCCTCGCGGGGCGGGCGGCTCACAAGCGCGGCCGGGCGATCGACGCGGCCCTGATCGCTGAGCGGGAGGCCGTTGAATCCTGAATACAATACAATGATGGGGGTTTTCCCAAATACAGTTGGAACGAAACCGGAAACATGCCATATCTTGAGAAATTGCGGCGATAGCGCTATGTTCTACCGTCAAGAAACCGGGCGAAAGCCGCACCATGTCCGCCACGCCTGATCTGTTCGCCGATCCGCCGAAGACGCTGGGGCGCAATGCGCGAACCCGGTCCCGGCCCAACGGCCGTCCCGGCGCCCGTCCCGATTCGGAGCCCGAGCCGGGGCCGGCCCGGAACCCTGCCGCCAAGCCGGCGCGCAAACAGGCCTACACCGCGCGCGATATCGAGGTGCTGGAGGGGCTGGAGCCGGTCCGCAAGCGGCCGGGCATGTATATCGGCGGCACGGACGAACGCGCCCTGCATCATCTGGCGGCCGAGGTCATCGACAATGCGATGGACGAAGTCGTCGCCGGCCACGCGACCCGCGTCGAAGTTGCGCTGGAGGCGGACAACTACATCGCCATCCGCGACAACGGCCGCGGCATCCCGGTCGACCCGCATCCGAAATTCCGCGACAAGCCGGCGCTGGAAGTGATCCTGACGACCCTGCATTCCGGCGGCAAGTTCGGCGGCAAGGCCTATGTCACCTCCGGCGGCCTGCACGGCGTCGGCCTCTCGGTGGTCAACGCGCTGGCCGACGACCTGCGGGTCGAAGTCGCGCGCGACGGGCGGCTGTGGACCCAGCGCTACAGCCGCGGCGCACCGCGCGGCAGGCTGGAGGAGGCCGGCCCGTCCCGCAACCGGCGCGGCACGACGGTGCGCTTCCATCCCGACCCGAAAATCTTCGGCGACGGCGCGGCCTTCCGGGCGGCGACGCTCTATCGCATGGCGCGGGCCAAGGCCTATCTGATCGGCGGCGTCGAGATCCGCTGGAGCTGCGCGCCGGATCTCCTGCCCGCCGAAGGCGGCGTGCCGGAGAAGGAGGCCATCCGCTTCCCGGGCGGCATCCTCGACTATCTGACCGAGGCGCTCGGCGAGCGCTCGACCTATACCGGCGCCGCTTTCGCCGGCGCAGCGCCGCTCAACGGCGAAGGCCGGGTCGAATGGGCGGTCGCCTGGCCGGCGGACGAACGGGGCTTCGTCCACTCCTACGTCAATACGGTGCCGACGCCCCAGGGCGGCAGCCACGAACAGGGTTTCCGCACCGCGCTGGTCAAGGGCCTGCGCAGCCATGCGGAATTCGCCAATATCCGCAAGGCCGGGCAGATCGCCGGCGACGATGTCATGGACGGCGCCTGCGTGATGCTCTCCGCCTTCATCCCGGACCCGCAGTTCCAGGGCCAGACCAAGGAGCGGCTCGGCATGCCGGAGGCCGCCCGGCCGGTCGAACAGGCGGTGCGCGACTATTTCGACCATTTCCTGTCCGGCGACCCCTCGGGCGCGCGCCGGCTGATCGACTATCTGGTCGAAAAGGCCGAGGACCGGGCGCGCCGCAAGGCCGAGCGCGAAAAGAAGCGCGCCAATGCCGGCACGCGCCTGCGCCTGCCCGGCAAACTGGCAGACTGTTCGGCGCGATCGGGCGAAGACACCGAAATATTCCTGGTCGAGGGCGATTCGGCCGGCGGCTCGGCCAAGCAGGCGCGCAAACGGGCGACCCAGGCGGTGCTGCCCCTGCGCGGCAAAATCCTGAACGTCGCCAGCGCCTCGGCCGACAAGATGCGCGCCAACCAGGAACTGAACGACCTGATCCTGGCGCTTGGCTGCGGCGCCGGCCGGCACTATGACGGCGACAAGCTGCGCTACGACCGGGTCATCGTGATGACCGACGCCGATGTCGACGGCGCCCATATCGCGTCGCTGCTGCTGACTTTCTTCTATCGCGAAATGCCGGAGCTGGTGCGCGGCGGCCATCTTTATCTCGCCATGCCGCCGCTTTACCGGATCGCCCAGGGCGGCAAGGTCGCGTTCGCCCGGGACGACGCCCACAAGGATGCGCTGCTGAAGGACGAATTCGACGGCCGCGGCAAGGTCGAGATCAGCCGCTTCAAGGGACTGGGCGAAATGCCGCCGGTCCAGCTCAAGGAAACCACGATGGACCCGGCCACCCGGACGCTGCTGCGCGTCACCGTGCCGGCCGCCGGCGACCTCCACGAGACCGGCGACGCGCAGGCAACCCGGGATCTGGTCGAGGACCTGATGGGCCGCAAGCCCGAGCCGCGCTTCCGGTTCATCCAGGAACGGGCGCGTTTCGTCGAAGATATCGACCTGTAGTCCGGGCTTCCCGCTTCCCGCCGCGGTCCGCGAACCGCATTCCGGCGGGTGGTGTGCCGACATCGGCAGCAAGTCTTTCAAAGGCAAATTTGCCCCCTTGTCTTGCTGCATGTGAAACAATGCGGCAGGCAGTTTCCACCGCCCTTACGATTCCGTGATACACTGCCGCAATTATTTCTCTTTACTTTAACGGCTTTTGACTACATCTTCATCGAAACCGGTAAGTACTCATCTGTCCTTGGAGCATGCGGTCATGTCTCTTAAAAGAATTCTTCACGTCGGCTTGGCGCTGCTGTTTCTCGGCGGACTGGGCGGCGGATTGACGGCCTGCAACACCATCGAAGGTATCGGCGAGGACATTTCCTCTACCGGGCGCTATGTGAAAGACAAGGTTTTTCAGGACGACGGCGATTCCGTTGCCGAGTAACGTCGACCGGACTTCAGAACCTTCGCCCAGCGTCTGACGCGCGCCCTGTTGACGTCGAAATCCCACACTCCGATCAGTGCGCGGCTGTAGATCGCCGGCGCCGACCCGTCGGCGCACGGCGCTATGGCGATGCTGACCCGGTCGGGAAAGCGTAAAATCCGGCTGCGCTGGATCAGCTCCAGCCGCAAGCCGGCGCGATCTTCCGCGAGCCACTGGATGCGCGGCTCCCCGGCGACGACCGCCTTCAACCGGCGGAACAGCGCGTCCGGCGCCTCGGCAAAGACCGGCGACCTTTCATGGGCTCTCGCCACGGTTTCGAAGCCCGGCGGAAGCATCAGGAACCGGTTCGGCCTCCATCCCATCTGCAGGGCCGAAAAATCGCAAAAATCAGCCATTCCGCTGCCTTCCCGCAATCTGAGAACGGCCCGATTCGACGTATCGGATCAGCGCGGAGACCGCGCGGAATTCCGGATGGCCGGCGGTGCCCAGCCACTCGAACAGGACCATTTCGGTGCTGACGATCCCGACGCCGGCGGCGCGCATCCGCTCGACCGCCAGGTCGCGGTTCTGCGCCGTGCGCGATGCGATGGCGTCGGCCACGACATGGACCCGGTAGCCGGCCTCCATCAGGCCCAGCGCAGTCTGCAGCACGCAGACATGGGCCTCCAGGCCGCACACGACGACATCGGGCCGGCCGGCCGCGGCCAGCACGCCGGCGAGCCGGTCGTCGGCCTGGCACGAGAAGTGCACCTTGTCGAACGCCCGCGCCGGATCGGCCTTTTCCAGCACCGCGGCCACGGTCCGGCCGAGCCCGCGCGGATACTGTTCTGAAATTGTGTGCGGCACATCCAGCAGGGCCGCAGCGTCGAGCAGGATGCCGGCGTTCTGCACGGTCCGGTCGCCGTCCAGCGTTGCGGGCGCAAGCCGTTCCTGGATGTCTATCAGCAGTAACTGGCTCGATTCGGCATTCATCATGGTGTCGCGTTCCGTCGGCTATACAGGGACCGCACGGGGACCGCCGCTTCGGGCCTCGAGAGCCTGCGTCCCGGTGCGCGTTGATTTGCGCTTGAAAAGGACGATGTAGACCCTGCGTGGCGTGTACCCAAGAAAAACCGCCCCACGATTGACCACCTTTCCCAGACCCAAGACTTCATGACATTCGATACCCTCGGACTGAGCGACCCCGTTTTGCGCGCGGTCGCCGAGACCGGCTACACCCAGCCGACGCCGATCCAGGAAAAAGCCATTCCCACCGTCCTTATGGGGCGCGACATGGTCGGGCTTGCCCAGACCGGCACCGGCAAGACCGCCGGCTTCACCCTGCCGATGATCGACATTCTCGCCGCCGGCCGCGCCAAGGCGCGGATGCCGCGCTCGCTGATCCTCGAGCCGACCCGCGAACTGGCCGCCCAGGTGGCGGAGAGTTTCGAGAAATACGGCAAGTACAACCGGCTGACCCATGCCCTGCTGATC
The DNA here is from genome assembly GCA_900197615.1 of Rhodospirillaceae bacterium Spongia-Bin9. GTDB lineage: Bacteria > Pseudomonadota > Alphaproteobacteria > Bin65 > Bin65 > Bin65. Next base: position 4,319 of record FZLR01000094.1, on the reverse strand, counting down.
GGCGGCGAAAGCTTCGACGGTCAGGACAAGCTGCTCGGCCGGGGCGTGGACGTGCTGATCGCCACACCGGGCCGGCTGCTCGACCAGGTCGAACGCGGCAAGGTGCTGCTGCGCGACGTCAAGGTCTTCGTCATCGACGAAGCCGACCGGATGCTCGACATGGGTTTCATCCCGGACATCGAGCGCGTCGTCAAACTGCTGACGCCGCTGCGCCAGACCCTGCTGTTCAGCGCCACCATGCCGCCCGAAATCCGCCGGCTGGCCGACGCCTACATGATCAATCCCAAGGAGGTCGCCGTCGATCGGTCCGCGACGACGGCGGTAACGGTTACGGATCTCGTCGCGGTCGTGCCGGAGCGCGACAAGCGCAGCACCCTGCGCAGGATCATCCGCACGGATAAGGTCGCCAGCGCCCTGATCTTCTGCAACCGCAAGCGCGATGTCGACATCCTGCAGCGGTCGCTGGTCCAACACGGCTTCGACGCCGCTGCACTGCACGGCGACCTGGCCCAGGAGACCCGCACCGCGACGCTCGATTCGTTCCGCGAAGGCAGGCTGACCATCCTGGTGGCGAGCGATGTTGCCGCGCGCGGCCTCGATATTCCGGACGTGTCCCACGTCATCAACTTCGACGTGCCGTACAACCCGGAGGACTACGTCCACCGGATCGGCCGCACGGGCCGGGCCGGCAAGGCCGGCCGCGCCATTACCATCGCGACTCCCGCCGACGGCAAATCGCTCGATGCGATCCAGAGGCTGATCGGCCGCAAGATCGAACGCCTGGACCTCGACGGATCGCTGGACGACAGCGTCCTGGAAGAGTCCGACAGGCCGCGGGGCCGGGGCCGCAGCCGCAGCAATGGCAGGGCCCGCACCGAAGCCGCTCCGGAACGGCGCGACGCGAAGGACAAGCCCCGGCAGGAAATACCCCGGCAAGAAAAGCCGCGGCAGGAAAAACCGCGGAAAGACCAGCCGCGCCGCAACGGCCGTTCGGCGCCGAAGCCGCGCCCGGCCGCCGACCAGCCTGACGAACCGGTCGTCGGCATGGGCGATCACGTTCCGGCCTTCCTGCAAAAGCCGAAGCGCAAGGCGGGCTGAACCGGCGGGTCCGCGGATTGGCAAAGTCCGCTGCCCTGCCTCTCGCCTTTTCGCTGTCTCCGGTCCAGACTGCCGCCGGCACACCCGTTGAACCGGACGGCAGGACGGATGGACACGACCGGCGCCACTGCGCGTCCACGCTTTCAGGTCACCATCGAGGATAGCGGCAACCGCTTCGCCTGCGCCGAGGGCCTGCCGGTGCTGAAAGCAATGACGGCGCTCGGCGGCGGGGGCATTCCTTCGGGCTGCCATGGCGGCGGCTGCGGCGTCTGCAAGGTCAGGGTGCTCGAAGGCGCCTACCGGACCGCCGCGATGAGCCGCGACCACGTTTCCCCGGAGGAAGAAGCCGGCGGGGTTGCGCTGGCCTGCCGGCTCTATCCGGCCAGCGATATCAGGCTTAGAGTGCTGGGCAGGATGCGCAAGGCGGTGGCGGCCCGGCGCTACGGGTTCGTCTAGGCCGGCCGGCGCGCGGCAACCTGACCTGGGGAGACAAGACAATGGGTGTGATGCGGATCGGACATGTCGACCTGCGCGTCCTCGATATCGACGAAGCCCTGAACCACTATGTCAACATACTGGGCATGATCGAGACCGACCGGGATGCGGCGGGCAACGTCTATCTCAAGGGCTGGGACGAGTGGGACCAGTATTCCCTGATCCTCAACCCGTCGGACCGTGCCGGCATGAACTCCATCGCTTACAAGGTGGAGAAGGATTCGGACCTCGACGACTTCGAGAAACGCATCGCCGACTGGGGCATCGCGGTCGAGAACGTGCCCGCCGGCACGTTGCACAATTGCGGACGCGCCATCCGGTTCGACCTGCCGAGCGGCCACGAGATGTATCTCTTCGCGGAGAAGAAATTCGTCGGCAAGTCGGTCGGCGCGATCAACCCGGACCCGTGGCCGGAAGACATCAAGGGCGCCGGCGTGCACTGGCTCGACCATGCCCTGCTGATGTGCGAACTCAACCCCGAGAAAGGCATCAACAAGGTCGAGGAGACGACGCGCTTCCTGCGCGAGGTTCTGGATTTCTACCTCGCCGAGCAGGTGACCGCCGGCCCCAACGGCGAAATCCAGGCCGCGACCTGGCTGTTCCGCACCACGACGCCGCACGATATCGCCCTGGTCGGCGGGCCGCGCCCGGGCCTGCACCATCTCGCCTTCTTCCTCGACGAATGGAACGACGTGCTCAAGGCCGCCGACACCATGGGCCGCAAGGGCGTCAAGATCGACGTCACGCCCCAGCGCCACGGCATCACCCGCGGCTGCACGATCTATTTCTTCGACCCGTCGGGCAACCGCAACGAGACCTTCGCCGGCCTCGGCTATCTCGCCCAGCCGGACATGCCGCCGATCACCTGGACCGAAGACCAGCTCTGGCGCGGCATCTTCTATCATGTCGGCGAGGAAGCCGGCTCCTTCACCAGCGTTTATACCTGAGCGCAGGAGCGGTCGCGGCGCTTTACCCTTCCAGCGTCCGTTCGAACAATTCCCAGACGCGCTCCGGCGCCTCGACGTGGCAGTTGTGGCTGAGGCCGGGCAACAGGGCCGCCTGCGGATCGAGCGCCTGCATCTCGGCGAGCGAGACCATGGGGTCTGCCTCGCCCGCGGCGAGCCGGACCGGCGCATTGGCCGCGCGGCAGAATTCGCCGACCGCCGGCCCGACCGCGGCGTAGATGCCTTGATCGGCCGCCAGCCGGAAGCCGCCGTCCGCCTCGACGATACCGGCCAGAGCCTCCGGCGAACCGGGATCGGCCAGACCGGCCAGGCCCGAGACCCTGAGATAGCGCTCGGCCGCTTCGGCGCGGCTTTCGAAGACTTTCGCCGGCCTGGCGGCCAGCCCCTGCATCTGTGCGACCTCCGCCGCCGTCCAGCCGATCTTGACGCCGAAGGCGAAGACGTGGCGCACGCCGATGCCGAACCAGCCGGTCGCCAGCGCCATCGCGACGACGCCGCCCATCGAATGGCCGAGCAATACTATTTCCTCGTCCTGCCCGCCCAGAGCGTTCGCCACGTCGGCGGCGAAGACGGCATAGCCGTAGGGCGGCGCGTGGGCCGACCGGCCGTGGCCGCGCAGGTCGGCCGCGACCCAGCGCCCCGGCCAGCGCCGCCCGACAATCGGCAGCATCCGGTTCCACACCGCCGCATTGCCGCCGATGCCGTGCAGCATGACCAGCACCGGCCCCCCGCTGCCGCCGGATCGGGTGTGGATGTCGATGGCGCTCATCGCAACCTCACTTCACCGGGAGAAGCCGGGCGCGTCCCGTACTACATGCTACGGCGTTTCGGGCCTGTAAATTTGGTGAAACCTGTCGCGCTCGCGCACAACCGTTGGTTGGGATTCCAATATTCCGGTAAGTTCAGCTTGAGCGCCGGGCCGATATAGCGGCCGCAGTTTCAGCCGTCGACCAGATCGAGGCGGCGCTCGATCCGCTCAACTCGGCGGACCAGATCGGTTATCTCGACATTGCGCCCAACACTGCGCTGAACCAGAGCAGAAACATGGCCTTCCAGTGCGGTCAGCCGGCTCGCGATCGAGAGAAATTGCCCGTCATGCTCCGCTAGCTTCGCCTGAATGGATTTCAGGTGCTCCAAAAGAAGCGCGTTGGTTACGTTGTCCGGCGGCATACCTCGGGATATAGCACTGGCGCGGAAAAGTGCCAATGGCGGAGGGAGGGGGAATCGAACCCCCGACACCCTATCGGGTGTACGGATTAGCAATCCGCTGCATTACCGCTCTGCCATCCCTCCGGACCGTTTGCCGGCCGCGTCGTCTGCCGGGCCGCGTTCTAGAATGTGGCGATTCGGCCTGTCAATGCGAGGGCGCGCATTGACCCCCCGGTACGCTTCGATTCCCCCACCCTTCATTTCGACCGAGCGCGCGCCGCCCGTCATTTCTCCACTCCGCCCCGGACAAATCCGGCGCTCCGGTCGAAATGACGGAGAGGGGCGGTCGGTCGAAATGACGGAGTGGTATCCGGGCAATCCGGATGCACCGGCCGGTTTCCCGCTCCGCCCGCCTATTGCGGCGGCGGCGGGGGGATTTGGATGCCGCGCTGGACCGCCGGGCGGCTGCCGATTGCATCGAACCAGCGCTTGACGTTCGGATACTCCGCCAGGTCTACCTGCTGCCACTCGTGCCGGAGCACCCAGGGCGAGGTCGCGATATCGGCGATCGAATAGCCGTCGCCGCCGAGATGGTCCCGGCCGTCGAGTCGT
>FZLR01000062.1 GCA_900197615.1 Rhodospirillaceae bacterium Spongia-Bin9 | reverse complement strand
GCGAGATACGGGTCGGCGTCCTGGGCGCCAGCGGCTATACGGGCGCCGATCTCGTGCGCCTCGCCATGACCCACCCGAACCTGCGAATTACGCTAATGACGGCCGACCGCCACGCCGGCAAGCCGATGCAGGCGGTGTTTCCCCATCTCGGCCCTTTTCTCGGCGGGACCGACCTGCCGGACCTCGTGAGCGTCGGCGACGCCGACTGGGACGCCTGCGACGTCGTCGTCTGCGGCCTGCCCCACGGCACGACCCAGGAGATTATCGCCGGCCTGCCCGGACATCTGAAGATCGCCGACATGTCGGCCGATTTCCGGCTGCGCAACATGGATACCTACGCCGCGTGGTACGGCCATGCGCACCGGGCGCCGCATTTACAGCCGGAGGCGGTCTACGGCCTGACCGAATACTACCGCGACGCCATCGCCGCCGCCCGGCTGGTCGCCTGCCCCGGCTGTTACCCGACTGCCGCGCTGCTGATGCTGCTGCCGCCGGTCGGCGCGGAACTGATCGATCCGGCCGATATCGTGATCGACGCCAAGTCCGGCGCGTCGGGCGCGGGCCGGGGCCTCAGGGAAGGCACCCTGTTTTGCGAGGTTGCCGAGGGCATCCATCCCTACGGCGTCGCCGGCCACCGACACGCGCCGGAGATCGAGCAGGAAGTGTCCCTCGCCGCCGGGCGGGACGTGCTGGTCAATTTCACCCCGCACCTGATGCCGATGAACCGGGGCGAACTGCTGACGACCTACGTCCGGCTGAGCGATGGCGCGACGGCTGCCGACCTGAGAGCCTGCCTCGAAGAACGCTATGCCGCGGAGCCCTTCGTCCATGTCGCGCCGGAGGGCATGGCGCCGGCGACGCGCCATGTCCGCGGCTCGAACCATGTTCTGCTCCAGGTCTATGCCGACCGGCTGCCCGGCCGGGCGATCCTGGTCTCGACGCTGGACAACCTGGTCAAGGGCTCGTCCGGCCAGGCGATCCAGAACATCAACCTGATGTTCGGCCTGCCGGAAACCGCCGGGTTGGAACAGGCGCCGCTGTTCCCCTAGCCCGGATATCGCGCCGCGGTCGCGGCCTGTCCGGCGCTGCCCGGAGCATCATCCGGAGTACTGGCGCTACTATAAGAATAAACATCGAATCTTGATAATTAATCCTTGTAATTACCAGAAAAAATCATTATTTTCCTCTCTTATACGCCACAATTGCGTCTACAGCCCGGCAGCGGCGGCCGGTGCGGTGACAAAAAAAAGCTATAGATAGACAGGTCTGTTTTAGTCTGTGCCCAGCTGGAAAATGGCACAAATCCGGGGTTTATGCGGTCCCGAATAAATGAATGATCGTACAAAAACTGTATTTTTATGAAAAATTTCCGCAAAACGGGCCGGCTCAGCGCAGCCAGTCCAGCGGCCCGCCGGCCAGCCAGGCCTTGCCGCAGGCGTAGAGCCGTTCGACCTCCGGACCCTTCAGCCCCGGCATGTCGCGTTTGACCTCGTAACCGATCTGCGTCTGCAGGTAGGCGAGATGGCGGTAGCCCTCCGGAAAGCGTTCCAGGATTTCGGGATCGAGGTCGACGGTTGCTGCCGGATCGACTGGATCCATCCTGTCCTTCTCGTAGATCGGCTGGCGCAGAACGTAGCCCCAGCGGCCCGCGCGCCGCTCGATGAAATCGCAGAAGCGCCCGGTGCAGACGACGTCGACGAGTTCGCCGTGAACCTCGGCGCGCTGCGAGATCGTCATCTTGGTCTGGCAGAATGCGCGATCGCCGTTCAGGTCGATCGAACTGCCGCCGAGAAAATGCAGGATGCTGACGCCGCGCTCCCAGCCCGCCTTGTTCATGGCGATGAACTCGTCGCCGGTGCCCTGGGTCCAGGTCGCCATCATCACGCCGTCCGGGTGCCAGACGGAGCGGAAGCGTTCCCAGTCGCCGGCATCGCGCCAGATCGCCCAGTTCTCGATCAGGTCGCGCAGGGCGAGCCGGTCCAGGGTTTCCGCGTCCACATCGATCTCCATCGTCAGCCCGGCGGGAACCGCACCGATTCGCGCGATAGCAAATCGTCAGCGCCGCGTTAGGATAGCGGGAACGGGGGAGAAATCCACATGTCCTACAAGGCGGAAGAAGGCAGCTTTCTGAAGCGCGCCCACGACACCCGCAATACCGCGGAAACCCGAGCGTTCTACACCGATTGGGCGGAGACCTACGATACCGACCTGACCGGGGAGCACGACTACGTCCAGCCGCGCCGCTGCGCCGAGATGCTGTCGCGCTACGTGCCGGACCGCGGCACCGGGATCCTCGATGTCGGCTGCGGGACCGGGCTGTCCGGCGATGCCCTGGCGGAGGCCGGCTATCGCACCGTCGACGGCTGCGACCTGACCCCCGGTATGCTGGCGAAGGCGCGGGAGACGGGAGTCTATCGCCGCCTGTTCGAAGCCGACCTGAATGTGCCGCCGCTCGACGCCGCCGACGGAGCCTACGGTGCGGCGGTCGCGGTCGGCGTGTTCAGCTTCAGCCTCATCCATCCCGACGCGCTGGACGAGATTCTGCGCCTGCTGGCGCCCGGCGCCCCGCTGATCGTCGGCGTGAACGCGAACTTCTACGAAGAAGGCACGCTGGCGCGAAAGCTGGAGGCGTTAGGCGCCGCCGGCCGGATCGAGCGGTTGACGGAAGAACATGGCGACCATATCGGCACTGCCGGCATGACCGGCTGGGCCATAGCCGTCCGCAAGGCATCGGCCATATCGGCCTGAGCCCGGTCGTAAAGAGGAGAAAACCGTATGGCCGGACCGTCGCAGAACGACCGATTCCTGGACATCGCCTACGAGGCGCGCACGACCGACGAAACCCGCGACCTCTACGATCGCTGGGCCGAAACCTACGATACCGAACTGATCGCGGAGAACGACTACGCCCAGCCGCGCCGCTGCGCGGAAATGCTGTCGCGCTATCTGAGGGACCCCGGGGCCGAAATCCTCGACATCGGCTGCGGCACCGGCCTGTCCGGCGCGGCGCTGCTGGCTGCGGGGTATCGCACCGTCGACGGCTGCGACTTCTCCCCCGGCATGCTGGCCAAAGCGCGCGATACCGGCGTCTACCGGCGCGTGTTCGAAGCCGATCTGAACGGCCCGCCCCTCGACGCCGCCGACGGCGCCTACGGGGCGGCGGTCGCGGTCGGCGTTTTCAGCTTCAGCCATGTCCACCCGGACGCGCTGGACGAAATCCTGCGCATCCTGGCGCCCGGCGCGCCGCTGGTCATCGGCCTGAACGAGCATTTCTACGACGAGGGCGCGCTCGCCGAAAAGCTGACCGCGCTCGGCACCGCCGGCCGGATCGACCGGCTGGCCGAGGAGCATGGCGACCATATCAGGGGCACCGGCGTCACCGGCTGGGTCATCGCCGTGCGCAAGTCATCCGCCGTATCGGCCTGAGCCCGGTCGAAAAGAGGAGAAAACCGCATGGCCGGCCCGTCCCGGAACGACCGCTTCCTCGACATCGTCTATCGGGCCCGTACCATCGACGAGACACGGGACCTGTACGATCGCTGGGCCGAGACCTACGACACCGAACTGATCGACGAGAACGCCTACGCCCAGCCGCGCCGCTGCGCCGAGATGCTGTCGCGCTATCTGGAGGACCCCGGCGCTGAAATCCTCGACATCGGCTGCGGCACCGGACTGTCCGGCGCCGCGCTATTGGAAGCGGGGTATCGCACCGTCGACGGCTGCGACTTCTCCCCCGGCATGCTCGCGAAGGCGCGCGATACCGGCCTCTACCGGCGCCTGTTCGAGGCCGACCTGAATGTGCCGCCGCTCGACGCCGGCGGCGGGGCCTACGGGGCTGCGGTCGCAGTCGGCGTCTTCGGCTTCAGCCACATCCATCCGGACGCGCTGGACGAAACCCTGCGCGTCCTCGCACCCGGCGCGCCGCTGGTCATCGGCCTGAACGAGCATTTCTACGACGATGGCGCACTGACCGGAAAGCTGAACGATCTCGGCACCGCCGGCCGGATCGACCGGCTGGCCGAGGAGCATGGCGACCATATCGGGGGCACCGGCGTGACCGGCTGGGTCATCGCCGTGCGCAAGGTGGGCGCCGAGGGCTGAAGGGCCGCCATGTGCGGAGGAATCGTCGGAGTCATGTCAGCGCCCGAACGTCGCTGCTCCGCGGAAACCAGGGGTGTCGCCACGGCTTCAGTCCGGGGCGACGGGACCGGACCGGCGAGCGTCCCGGTTCCTGCGCTGCAGGTGCTTGAGCGCTTCGCGCCGGCTCAGAACGGAGAGCCCGGAGTTGGCTTCGACGAACTCCAGTACCCAAGCCGGATCGGTCTTGGAATACTCGCGCAGCGCCCAGCCGATGCCCTTGCGCAGGAAGAACTCGGAGTTGCCGATGGACGGCCGTATCGCGTCGGACAGTAGCGCCGTGTCCGTCTCTCCCTTGGCCCGAAGCTGGGCGAGTATCGCTGACCGCCGTTTCCAGATGTCGTCGTCCTTCGCCCAATCGCGCAGCACGGCCTTCATGGGGTCAGGATGGGCGGCAAGCATGGTCCCCATGCCCCGGCCGGCGATTGCGTCCACATAGTCCCACCAGGCGCCGGAAACCACCATCTCTTCGATGGCGGGCAGTCTCGCCGGCTCCAGCCAGTCGGAATAGCGCGTGAAGAGCAACAGCTCGATCGCCGCGTAGCGTTCCTCGCGGTGGGCAGCCTTGCGCCACAGGTCGAGAATTGCTTCTTCCCATGCGCAGGCATCGGACAGTGGGTGCGCCCTGAATACGGCGCCGGCGATACGCCGGCATTGCGGAACGCCCACGCCGAAATAGGGCATGTCGGACTTCATGTAAGCCTGTTGCTGTGGCGCTCTCACCGGGTCGGCGGCTTCGCGCAGGGCGGCGATGACGGAATTTCGAATGCTCATCGAACGGCCGGTCGCTTAAGCGATTCCCTGAAATGCCGGACTCTCGGAACCTGCGCCCCGGCAGTCAGGCCGCTTCCAGCCGCTTCAGCGCTTCGGCCAGCTTCGAGCGGGCCTGTTCGGCCTCTTCCTTGCGCTCGCGGTTTTCCTCGACCACTTCCGAGGGCGCCTTGGCGAGAAAGCCGCTGTTCGACAACTTCTTGTCGATTTTCGCGATCTCGCCGTCGGCCCGGCCGATTTCCTTGCGCAGCCGCGCCTTCTCCTGCTCCAGGTCGATGACGTCGGCGAGCGGCAGGACGATGGTCGCCTCGCCGACGACATCCTGGATCGAGCCGGCCGGCACTGCATCGCCGAAACGGATGTCCGACAAACGCGCCAGCCGGTCGATCAGCGCACGATGTCCGGCGACGCGCTCCCGCGTCCCGGCCGACGCGCCCTTGAGAATCAGCGGAATTTTGGTGCCCGGCGGCACGTTCATCTCGCCGCGCACCGCGCGGATGCGCGAGACGATCTCGACAAGCCAGCCGAGTTCGCCGTCGGCGGCATCGTCGACCAGCGTCCGGCCGATGGCCGGCCAGTCGGCGGCGATCAGCAGGCTGTCGCCCCTTTCGCCGCTCCCGGGACCGGCCTGCTCCCACAACTCCTCGGTCAGGAACGGCATGAAGGGATGCAGCATCGTGAGAGCCTTGTGGAGGGTCCACAGGGCAGTCGCGCGGGTCTCGGCGAGAATCGCCGGATCGTCCGACTGCAGCAGCGGCTTGGCGAATTCGAGGTACCAGTCGCAATAGCTGTGCCAGACGAACTGGTAGAGTTCGTGGGCTGCCTCGTTGAAACGATAGCCTTCGATGGCGGACCTTACCCGCGGTTCGAGCTGCGCGAGCTGGCTGACGATCCAGCGGTTGACCCGGTTGGCGTTGTCCGCGGGATCGAAGGCCGGGCCGTAGGCCGCATCGTTCAATTCGCAGAAGCGGGCGGCGTTCCAGATCTTGGTGGCGAAGTTGCGGTAGCCGGCGATCCGGCTCTCGGCGAGCTTGATGTCCCTCCCCTGCACCGCCAGCGACACCAGGGTGAAGCGCAGGGCGTCGGCGCCGTACTTGTCCATCAGGTCGACCGGGTCGACCACGTTGCCCTTGGACTTGGAATATTTCTGCCCTTTGGCGTCGCGCACCAGCCCGTGGATGTAGACGTCGGCGAAAGGCACCCGGCCGGCGCCTTCCCCGTCGCGCATGAAATGCACGCCCATCATCATCATCCGGGCGACCCAGAAGAAGATAATGTCCTCGCCGGTGACCAGCACGCTGCCGGGATAGTAGCGCGCCAGTTCGGGCGTCTCGTCGGGCCAGCCGAGGGTAGAGAAGGGCCAGAGGGCTGACGAGAACCAGGTGTCGAGCACGTCGGTGTCGCGGGTCAGCGTGGCGGGTTCGCCGTAATGCGCATCGGCGGCGGCCTGCGCTTCCGCTTCGGTCTCCTCGACGAAGATCGCGCCATCCGGCCCGTACCAGACCGGCACCTGATGGCCCCACCAGAGCTGGCGCGAGATGCACCAGGGCTGGATGTTGCGCATCCACTGGAAATAGACCCGGGAAAACTGCTCCGGGACGAAGGTCGTCCGGCCGTCCTCGACCGCTTCGATGCAGGGTTTCGCGAGCGTGGCGGCGTCGGCGAACCACTGGTCGGTCAGGTAGGGCTCCAGCGGCACGCCGGAGCGGTCGCCGTGGGGCACGCTGTGACGGTGATCCTCGATCCTCTCCAGCAGGCCCTGCGCTTCGAGATCGGCCACGATTTGCCGCCGCGCCTCGAACCGGTCGAGGCCGCAATAGGCGTCCGGCGCGTTATCGTTAATCCGGGCGTCGGCATCCAGGATGTTCACCATCTCCAGCCCGTGGCGTTGGCCGACCTCGAAATCGTTGAAATCGTGCGCCGGGGTGATCTTGACCGCGCCGCTGCCCTGCTCCGGATCGGCATAGTCGTCGGCCACGATCGGCAGGCGCCGGCCGACCAGCGGCAGGACGGCGTGTTTGCCGACCAGGTCCCGATAGCGCTCGTCTTCCGGATGCACGGCGACGGCGGTGTCGCCTAGCATGGTCTCCGGCCGGGTCGTCGCCACGACGATGGTGCGGCCCGCTTCGCCCTCGACCGGATAGCGCAGATGCCAGAGATGGCCGTCGATCTCGCGCTGCTCGACCTCGAGGTCAGAGATCGCGGTGTGGAATTTCGGATCCCAGTTGACCAGCCGCTTGTCGCGGTAGATCAGGCCTTCCTTGTAGAGCTGCACGAAGACGCGCAGCACGGCCCGGGACAGGCCCTCGTCCATGGTGAAGCGTTCGCGCGCCCAGTCGCAGGTCGCGCCGAGCCGGCGCAACTGCTTCAGGATCGTGCCGCCGGATTCCTCCCGCCAGGCCCAGACCCTTTCGATGAACGCCTCGCGGCCGATCGTTTCGGTATTGCCGTCCTTCGGCGGAATGCCGCGGTCGAGCGCGATCCCCTGCTCGGCCAGCATCCGCTCGACGACCATCTGGGTCGCGATGCCGGCGTGGTCGGTGCCGGGCTGCCACAGCACGTTGCGGCCCTGCATCCGGTGGAAGCGGATCAGGATGTCCTGGATCGTGTTGTTGAAGGCGTGGCCGATATGCAGGCTGCCGGTGACGTTCGGCGGCGGAATCATGATGGCATACGGTTCGCCGTCGGCCGCCGGATCGGCCCGGAAGGCGCCCGCCGCTTCCCAGCGGTCGTATTGCCGGCCCTCCACGGTCTCGGGCCGGTAGGTCTTGTCCAACATGGTGCCTTGCGCCGCCGGTTTCGCTGTCGTGCCGCGCAATAGCCGTGCGCCACCCGACAGGTCAACGGCAGCGTTGTCGCTTGGCCGGAACGCCGTCAGCTTCCCCAGCGTTCCCGGACCCAGCGGGCGGCGCGGTCCGGGCCGACATCGGCGCGGCGGATCAGGCCGTCGAACTGGGTCGTCAGCGCCCGAACCTGCTCTGTGCCGCTGATAACGAGGTAAGCCCGGCCCAGGAAAACGGCGGCGCGCAGCGGACCGTAGATGGTCTGGGGCACGGGGAATTCGCGCCGGCCGTCGAACAGGAACAGGCGGAAGGTCGGATACAGTTCCTCCAGCCGGGATGTGATCAGCCCGATCTGTTCGGCTCGGATCGCCGGATCCAGCTCCGACCAGATGCCCTCTCCTTTTGCGATGTGCTCCAGCGTTTGCCAGGGCATGCAAACCTCGATGTCGGTTTCCGGCCGCCGGGAATAATCGAGCTGCCGCTGGCTCTGCGACCGGCGCGCCTCGATCTGCGAGCGGCCGCCGAAGCGGAATTCGAAACCGGTCAGCGTCTCGTGGCGCAGCAGGTCCGGCACCGTCCAGGGGATGTAGCGGATCTTGTAGCCGAGCGCCTCGCGGTACCAGGTCCAGAAGCGCTCCTCGTCGGCCGGCCCCTCCGCCTGTTCGACGGTCAGCGCCGGCGCGACCTCCGCGACCGTGGTTTCGTCCTGGCTCAGGCCGAGCAGCCAGTCGACGGTCACGCCGTTGGCCTCGGAAAGCCGGGCCAATGTCTCGGCGCGGGGCAGGCGGGTCGATCCGGCGGCGAGGAACTGGGTGAGCGCCGAGCGATCGACGCCGGCATCGCCGGCAAACCGACTGAGATTGCCGCCCGAGCGATCGATCAGCAGCGAGACGCGTTCCTGAAAGACGCGGGACAGGTCGCGTTTGTCGATCATGATTCTGCTTCGCAAATACCCGGATTGTTGTGAATAATAACAATTACTGCGTTAGAGTTACAAGAATCCATATTCGCTTCGATAAACGCAAATTGCACCGCTCGAACCGCCAGTTCTATTCTGCCCCTCTCAGCATCGAAGGGGACAATACCTTGGCACGCCGGGTGGAATGGCCGACGGTGGCTGTGGCGGCGGGCGTCTACGGCGCCTGGGCCGGCCTGCTGGTCGCTGCGCCCTGGATCGGGGCGACGGCCGCGGCGCTGTTCATGATCCCGGTGCTGGTGCTGCACTCCTCGTTGCAGCACGAAATCCTGCACGGCCATCCGTTCCGCGACCGGCGCCTCAACGAACTCCTCGGCACGCCGGGCCTGGGGCTGTACCTGCCCTACGACCGTTTTTCCGGGACCCATCTGGCGCACCACGATACGCCCGACCTGACCGATCCGCTCGCCGATCCGGAAAGCTATTATGTCAGGCCGGAAGACTGGCAGCGCTTAGGACCGGTCCGGCGCGGCATATTGCAGGCCAACCGGAGTCTGGCCGGCCGGATGCTGATTGCGCCCCTGTTTTTCACCCTGGGTCTGATTCGCAACGACTTGCGCGCCATCGCCCGGGGCGACCGCACGATTTTGCGCGCCTGGCTGCTTCATCTTGCAACCGTGCCCATCGTGCTGGTGCTCGTCGTCCAGCTCGGCGGCATTCCGTTGTGGCTCTATGCCCTTGCCGGTTACGCAGCGTTGTCGGTCCTTTCGATCCGGACTTTCCTGGAACACCGGGCCGTCGGCCCGTTCCTCGAACGAAGCGTCATCATCGAGCGGGGCGGCGTGCTCGGTTTTCTGTTCCTTAACAACCATCTGCACGCCCTGCATCATGCGCAGCCGGAGGTGCCGTGGTACCGGTTGCCCGCCCTGTACCGCCGCGAGCGCGACCGGATCCTGCGGCGCAACGGCGGCTACGCTTATCCGCATTACGGCGCGGTGATCCGGCAATACCTGCTGGCGCCCAAGGAGCCGGCCGTCCATCCTGCCGCAATGCAGAACCGTTCTCCCGCGCCCTCCCCCTGAACGCCGCAATGCCGGGACTTGCCCAGCTCCCGATGTACGACTGGCCCGAGGTGCAGGCCGAAACCGATGCCCTGTGGGCCGCCATCGCCGGACGGCTGGAGGCAGCCGGCATCGCGGCGCCGGAAGGCCTGGACCGAACGACCCCGGCCGACGAAGCCTGGGAGTCTCCCGACCTGCTGGTCGGGCAGACCTGCGGCCGGCCCTACGCAACAGGACTTGCGGAAAAGGTCCGGCTGCTCGGCCGCCCGACCTACGCCGTCGCCGGCGCTGCGCCGGGGCGCTATTGCAGCCAGCTTGTCGCGCGCCGGTCGGACAGCCGGGCCGGTCTCGAAGGCTTCCGCGGCGCCGCCGCTGCCTGCACAAGCACCGCGTCCCAATCCGGCTGGGCCGCGCTGATCGACCTGCTGCCCGACGGTGAAAGTCTGGAGAGCTTCTTCGGCGCGGTTCGCATGACCGGCGGCCATCGCGAGTCGATCCGCAGCATCGCGGCCGGCGCAGCGGACATCGCGACCGTGGACTGCGTCAGCTGGGCGCTGGCGGAGCGCCACGAGCCGGCGGCGCGGGAATTGCGGGTCATCGGCCGGTCGCCGACCTACCCCAGCCTGCCCTTCATTGCCTCCAACCGGCGCAGCGCCGACGAGGCAGGCAAGATCGGAGCGGCGCTGCGGCAGGCAGTCGCCGGCCTGCCCGATCCGGTTCGCGGCGCCTTGCGGCTGACCGGGATCGATGACGCCTTGCCGGCCGACTATGCCGGGCTCGCCCCGCACCGGCCGGCCGCCTGAATTACAGGTTTTTCAGGACCTCGTCGAAGCTGGCCTTTGCGTCGCCGAACAGCATCCGCGTGTTTTCCTTGTAGAACAGCGGATTATCGACCCCGGCGTAGCCCGTCGCCATGCTGCGCTTGGAGACGACGACCGTTTTGGCTTTCCAGACCTCGAGCACCGGCATGCCGGCGATCGGGCTGTTCGGGTCTTCCTGGGCTGCCGGGTTGACGATGTCGTTGGCGCCGATCACCAGGACCACATCGGTCTGCGGAAAATCGTCGTTGATCTCGTCCATTTCGAGCACGATGTCGTAGGGCACCCGGGCTTCGGCAAGCAGCACGTTCATGTGCCCCGGCAGGCGGCCTGCCACCGGATGGATGCCGAAGCGGACATCGATCTTGCGCTCGCGCAGGCGGTTGGTGATCTCGCTGATCGTGCCCTGGGCCTGGGCGACCGCCATGCCGTAGCCCGGCACGATGATGACCTCTTTCGCATCGCCGAGCATGGCGGCGGTCTCCTCGACCGAGGTCGGCGCCACCTCGCCGCCCTCGTCCGCCGCCGCCGCACCGCCCGAGGTGCCGAAGCCGCCCAGAATCACAGCGACGAAATGCCGGTTCATGGCCCGGCACATGATGTAGCTGAGAATGGCGCCGGAGGAGCCGACCAGCGCGCCGGTGACGATCAGCAGATCGTTGGACAGCATGAAGCCGGTCGCTGCCGCCGCCCAGCCGGAATAGCTGTTCAGCATGGAAACCACGACCGGCATGTCCGCGCCGCCGATCGCCATGACCAGATGCGCGCCGATGACGAAGGCGATGGCGGTCATGACCAGGAGGGGCCACAGGCCGCTTGGGATGTCGTCGGCCGCCAGGAAGAGGCCCAACAGGACCAGCGACACGATAATGCCGGCGAGGTTGAGCAGGTGCCGGCCCGGCAGCATCAGCGGCTTGCCGGAAATCGAGCCCTGCAGCTTGCCGAAGGCGATCACGGAGCCGGTGAAGGTAATCGCGCCGATGAAGACGCCGAGATAGATCTCGACATCGTGGATCGTCTTCTCGACGCCCTTGTAATGCTCGGCGGTCTCGGGATCGACGAAGCTGCCGATGCCGATCAGAACCGCGGCGAGGCCGACGAAACTGTGCAGGATCGCTACCAGTTGCGGCATCTGGGTCATCTCGACCTTCAAGGCCACCGAGACGCCGATCAGCGCCCCGACGATCATGGTCGGCACGAGAATGAGCGCCGGCACGCGGTAGGATTCGGCGTCGAGGAAGAGGGCGACGATCGTGGCCGCCATGGCGATCGCCATGCCGACGATGCCGTAGACGTTGCCGCGCCGGGAGGTCTCCTGGTTGCTCAGCCCGCCCAGGCTGAGAATGAACAGGACGGCGGCGCCGATATAGGAGGCGGCTATCAGTCCGGTCGCCATGGCGTCAGCTCTTCCTGAACATCTGCAGCATCCGCTGGGTGACCAGGAAGCCGCCGAAAATGTTGATGGTGGCGATCAGGCAGGCGACCGCCGCCAGCACCAGCACGAGGGTCGAACCGCTGCTCAGCTGAACGAGCGCCCCGACCACGATGATGCCGCTGATCGCGTTGGTGACGCTCATCAGCGGCGTGTGCAGGGCCGGCGTCACGTTCCAGATCACCTGGAATCCGACGAAGACGGCGAGTACGAAGACGGTGAAATGGTTCAGGAAGGACGGCGGCGCGAAGGCCCCGACAAACGCGAGCGAAATGCCGCAGACAACCAGCAACACGGCGGCGCGGATCGCCTTCTCGCGCACCGTAAGTTCCTTCGGTCCGATCTTTACCGGCGGCTCCTTCGGCTTGGCGGCAGGCGGCGCGGCGGACAAGGTCGGCGCCGGCGGCGGCCAGGTTACCGCGCCCGACTCGATCACCGTGGTGCCACGGATCACCTCGTCTTCCATATCGACGTTAATGACGCCGTCCTTCTCCGGCGTCAGGTCGGTCAGCAGGTGGCGCAGATTAGTGCCGTAAAGCTGACTCGACTGGGTCGGCAGGCGGCTCGGCAGGTCGGTATGGCCGATGATCGTGACGCCGTGCTTCGTCACCACCTTGTCCGGTTCGGTGAGCGCGCAGTTGCCGCCCTGCTCGGCCGCCAGATCGACGATCACGCTGCCGTCCGTCATGGATTTCACCATGTCTGCGGTAATCAGCTCGGGCGCGGGCTTGCCGGGGATCAGCGCCGTCGTGACGATGATGTCGACTTCTTTCGCCTGCTCGGCGAACAGCGCCATCTCCGCCTCGATGAATTCCTTCGACATGACCTTGGCGTAGCCGCCCGCGCCGCTGCCCTCTTCCTCGAAGTCCAGTTCGAGGAATTCGGCGCCCATGCTCTCGACCTGCTGCTTGACCTCGGGCCGCGTGTCGAAGGCGCGCACGATGGCGCCCAGGCTGACCGCCGCGCCGATGGCGGCGAGACCGGCGACGCCGGCGCCGATCACCATGACCTTGGCGGGCGGCACCTTGCCGGCAGCTGTAATCTGGCCCGTGAAGAAACGGCCGAATTGGTTGGCCGCTTCGATAATGGCCCGATAGCCGCCGATATTGGCCATGGAGCTGAGTGCATCCAGCTTCTGGGCGCGCGAGATGCGCGGCACCGAATCCATCGCAAGGACGGTCGCCTTACGCGCCGCCAGCCGTTCCATCAGCGCTTCGTTCTGGGCCGGCCAGACGAAGCCGATCAGCGTGCCGCCCTCCTTCAGCAGGTCGGCCTCGTGGGCGCCGTCCTTCGGATGTTCTTCGGGCGGGCGCACCTTCATGACGATGTCCGCCTGCCAGACGTCGGCTGCCGACCGGGCAATCTCGGCGCCCGCCTCCCGGTAGGCGGCATCGGAGAATTTGGCCGCTTTGCCGGCGCCGGTTTCCACGGTCACGTCGAAGCCCAGCTTGACGATTTGCGCCACTGTCTCCGGCGTAGCGGCGCAGCGCATCTCGCCCTTGTGGATTTCCTTCGGAATCCCGATCGTCATCGCCATGCGGATGGGTCCCCTGTCTCTACAGGTGTCGAGAAATGCAGCGGTTCGGACGCGCCGCCGCGAACCGGCATATAGAGGCACCGCTCCCGCGCCTCAAACCGACAAGTGGTCCCATGCCGCGGAGTTCGGGCGGTTGGCGTGAACCCACACGCTTCCGATTGTCGAGAATCGTTGCGAATCGTAGCGCTGCGCCGCAATCAGGTTTCCCGCGCGATGGCGTGAAAGAAGGTGCCGGTCACAGTGCCCCGCCGACCGCCGCCGGCGCCCAGCGGCCGGCCTTCGCCGTCGAAGACCGTGAGAAAGGCGTCGTCCCTGGAGTCATCCCCAGCATCGTCCCCGGCGTCGCCCACGATCGTCGCATAGTGAAACTCATGGCCGCGAACCGCCGTGCCGGCCTTGCCCAGGACGCAGTCCTGCATCGCCACCGCCCGCCGGTAGCCCAGATGCAGCTTGCGGTTCCTGAAGCTTGTGCGGTGTCCGAGCAGGCCGGCCATGGCGTGAACCCCGCCGTCCGGGTCTTCGAGAGTCTCCCCGAGCACCATGTAGCCGCCGCACTCGCCATGCACCGGCCGCGTTTCGGCAAATCGTCCGAGTCCTTCGAGAAACCGGCCGGCCGCCGCGATCCGCCCGGCATGGAGTTCGGGATATCCGCCCGGCAGCCAGCAGGCGTCGCATTCATCGGGCGGCGCTTCATCGGCGAGCGGCGAGAAATGAACGATCTCCGTACCCTGCCGGCGCCACGCCGCCGTCATGTGCGGATAGATGAAGGAGAAGGCGTCGTCGTCGGCGAGCGCAATCCGCTGGCCCGGCGGATCGGGCGCGCGCGTCGCAGCCTGTCCGGCATCGGCGTGGCCCGTTTCGCGGGTCGGCCGGGCCAGGGCTTCGATCCGGTCGAGATCGACGGTCGCAGCGACCTGATCGGCAAGGGCGGCGATTTCCTTGGCCAGATCGTGCCGTTCGCGCGCCTGCACGAGGCCGAGATGCCGGTCCTGGAAAGCGAATTTTTCGCGCCGCGGCAGCCAGCCTAGCCGCGCGATGCCGGCGGAGGCCAAGCCTTCCGTGGCGGTTCGCAGATGTCGTTCGCTGGCGACACCGTTCAGGATGACACCGCCGATCTCGAGACCCGGATCGAAATCGGCGAAGCCCCTGGCGACAGCGCCGGCCGACTGGGCCTGGCCGGCAATGTCGATCGCCAGCACGACCGGTATCCCGAAGCGGACCGCGATGTCCGCCGCGGCGCCGGAACGCCCTGCCTGCCCGGCGATACCGTCGAACAGGCCCATGGCCGACTCGACGACAACCAGGCCGCCCGGTTCCGCTGCCGACTCCAGAATCTCCGCCATGTGGCCGGGCGACATGGCCCAACTGTCGATATTGGCGCACTCGGCGCCGCTGGCGGCGGCGTGAAACGCGGCGTCGATATAGTCGGGGCCGCATTTCAGAGCGCGCACCCGCCGGCCGCGGGCGTTCAGCGCTGCGATCAGGCCGACGGTGAGAGTCGTCTTTCCGGCCCCCGACCGCGGCGCCCCGACGAGGAGGGCCCCGGCGGTCAAGCAAGCGCCCCGGCAAGAGCCGGCGCAACCCGCAGCAGCCGTTCGCGGGTCTTCACGATCTCGCCGACGACGACGATGGCCGGCGGTTCGATGGTGTGGCGCTGCCGGTCTTCCGATACCGTGCCGAGGCTGGAGATCAGCACGTCCTCGTCCGACCGTGTCGCCGACGAAATAACGGCAAGCGGCGTATCCGCAGGCAGGCCGCCGGCAATCAGTTCGCCTGCGATCCGGTCGAGCCGGCGCAAGGCCATGTAGAGGATCAGCGGCTGGCCAAGCCGGGCGAGCCCCGCCCAGTCGGTCTCGTCGGTATCGGGCGCGGCATGGCCGGTCGCGAACACCACGGCGCGGTTGACGTCGCGCAGGGTCGCCGGGATCGACGCCACCGCCATCGCCGCCAGACCGGCCGTGACGCCGGGGATAATTCGGAACGGAATATTGGCCTCGGCGAGTCGCAGCATTTCTTCGCCGCCGCGGCCGAAGACCATCGGATCGCCGCCCTTGAGCCGCAGCACCCGCTGGCCGGACCGGGCGAGATCGACCATCCGGGCGCACAGGGCGGCCTGGTCGATGGAATGCACCCCAGCCCGCTTGCCGGAAAAAATCCTGAACGCTTCGGGCCGTGCAAGATCGAGGATCCGGTCGTCGATCAGGGCATCGTGCAGGATCGTATCCGCCTGCTGCAGCGCGCGGATTGCGTTGACGGTCAGGTAACCCGGATCGCCCGGCCCGGCGCCGACCAGCCAGACCGAGCCGGGCTCGAAGACCGGGCCGCCGTCCAGCATTGCGTCCAGGCTGGCGCCGATCATCGCCCTGCCCGCCCCGGATGACATGCAGGCAGCGGACGCCTATCTCTTCGGCCATGAAACCCGACCGACCGCTCAAGCGCGGCTGGACCACCGGCGCCTGCGCCGCCGCCGCCGCCAAGTCGGCCTACACCGCCCTGCTGGCCGGCACGTTCGAGGATCCGGTGACGATCGCCCTGCCGCGCGGCGAGCGGGTCGCCTTTGCGCTGGCGCGCCAGGAACTGACGGCCGATGCGGCAACCGCGGCCATCGTCAAGGACGCCGGCGACGACCCGGACGTCACCCACGGCGCGCTGGTCGAGGCGACGGTGCGAACGGCAGAGGCCGGCGGCGTCCGGTTCAGGGCCGGGCCGGGCGTCGGTACGGTGACCAAGCCGGGCCTGCCGGTCGGACCCGGCGAGCCTGCGATCAATCCGGTACCGCGCCGGATGATTGCCGCCGCCATCGCCGACGTGGCGCAGGTTCACAAGGCAACCGGCGACGTCGAGGTCGAGATTTCGATTCCCGGCGGCGAGGAACTGGCGAAGAAGACGATGAACGGGCGGCTGGGCATCGTCGGCGGCCTGTCGATCCTCGGCACGACCGGGATCGTCGTCCCCTATTCCTGCGCCGCCTGGATCCATTCGATCTACAGCGGCATCGACGTCGCCCGGGCGACCGGGATCGCCCATGTCGCCGGCGCCACCGGCTCGACATCCGAAGCCGCGGTCCAGCGCTACTACGACCTGCCCGAGAGCGCGCTGATCGACATGGGCGATTTCGTCGGCGGCATGCTGAAACATCTGCGCAAGCATCCCGTGCCGCGGGTCACGATTGCCGGCGGCGTCGCCAAGATGACCAAGCTGGCCCAGGGCCGGCTCGATCTCCATTCCGGCAAGGGCGGCGTCGATCGGGCGGCGCTGGCCGAGGTCGCCCGACAGGTCGGCGCCGGCGAGGCCGTAGCGACCGCCATCGCTACGGCCAACACGACCGCGCTCGCCTTTCAGGTCGCAACGGCGGAGGGGCTGGCGCTCGGTAACGCGATTGCCGAAGCCGCGCGCCGCGAGGCAGAAGCCGTCATCGCCGGAACGGAGATCGAGATCGACGTGCTGATCTTCGACCGCGAGAGCAATCTCGTCGGAAAATCCGCTCGCTAGGCGCATCCGGCCGGCCCTCCCCGGAAGCGGCGGCGATATTCCGGATCGTACAATGCGCTTTCCGCGAACTCCTCGGCCGCCAGGACCGGCCCGACCAGGACGGTCGCCGTGCGCTCCATCGGCGCCGCCGCGGCGAGCGCTTCGATAGTGCCCAGCGTGCCGCGCAGGATACATTCGTCCGGCCAGCTCGCCCGGCAGACGATGGCAGCCGGACAGTCCGCACCGTAGTGCGGCAGCAGCGCCGCAACGACCCGGTCCAGAACATGGACGGAGAGGTGGATCGCCAGGGTGGCGCCGGTCGCCGCAAAGGCTTCGAGAGTTTCGCGCTCCGGCATTTTCGAGGCCCGTCCCGACGTCCGGGTCAGGACCAGCGACTGTGCGACGCCCGGCAGCGTCAGCTCCCGCTTGAGCGCGGCCGCGGAAGCCGCAAACGCCGGAACGCCCGGCGTCATCGTGTAGGGAATGCCGAGCCGGTCCAGTCGGCGGAACTGTTCGCCCACTGCGCTCCAGACGGAGAGGTCGCCGGAATGCAGCCGGACGACATCCAGGCCGGCGTCGTGGGCGGTGCGGATTTCGGCAACGATTTCGTCCAGGCTCATGGGCGCGGTATCGACGACTTTCGCACCCGGCGGGCAATGCGAAAGAATATCGCGGTGGACCAGCGAGCCGGCATACAGGCAGACCGGGCATCGGCCCAGCAGCTCCCGGCCCCGCAGCGTGATCAGGTCCGGCGCCCCCGGCCCTGCGCCGATGAAATGCACGGTCACGGTCCGTCTCCGCGGGCAACCGCGCAGGCAACGCCGTCGCGTGCGATCCGCGGCAGCAGCAGGCGCGGATTGCGCCCGGCGGCAGCCAGCGCCGCGGCTTCCGAGACCGCGGCGAGGCCGGTCGCCGCTTCGGCCGCCGGCGAACGGGTGGGGCACAGCGGCTGGACCGCATCGAGATCGGCGCGGTCGACGAAGATCGCAGGCAGGCCCAGCTGCGCAGCCGCCCGGACGATGCCGGCTTCTCCGGCCTTGAAGGCCGGCGCGGCCAGCGCGTCGATGCCGGCAGGCGACAATCCGGCCTTCGCCAGCGCCTCTTCGACCGCCGTGCCGATCCGGGCGGCCGAACTGTCGCGCCGGCAGCCGATGCCGACGACAATCACGGTTTGGCCGCCCGGAACTGGGTGACGGTCATTGCCGGCCGGAAGCCGTGCAGGCCGCCGATCCTGTCGAGCCGTTCGACCGACAGCCGGCTAAGTGTGCCGCCGGTCTCCTGCACGAACGCGCCGAGCGCGAGATCGCCCTCCAGCGTGACGCTGTTCGCCACCAGCCGGCCGCCGGGCGGCAGCGCACGCCACGCGGCCTTCAGCACGCCCTCGTTCGCAATGCCGCCGCCGACGAAAACCGCGTCCGGCGCCGGCAGATCTTCGAGCGCGCCCGGCGCCTCGCCCACAAAAATTTCGAGGTGCGGCACGCCGAGAGCCGCAGCGTTGCGGTTCGCCGCCGAGGCGCGGACCTCGCGCCGCTCGACGCCGACCGCCCGGTTGGCCGGATGCGCCAGCAGCCACTCGATGGCGACCGAGCCCGAACCGGCGCCGACATCCCAGAGCAGTTCGCCGGCCCGCGGCGCGAGGCTGGACAGGGTGACGGCGCGGATTTCCCGCTTCGTCATCGTGCCGTCCGACTCGAACAGGCGGTCGGCGAGGCCGGCGGCAACGGGAATCGCCCGCGCATCCAGCGCGGCCTCGACGGTAATCGCGATCAGGTTGAGCCGCGCGATATCCGCGAGCGCGAAGCGGTCGGCACGGCCTTGCCGGATCCGTTCGTCCGGCCCGCCCAGCGCTTCGAGCACAGTCATGGAACTGGCGCCGAACCCGTGTTCGGCGAGCAGCGCCGCGACCGCCTGGGGCGTCGTTTCGTCCGCCGAGAGCACGAGGACGCGGCGGCCCGGTTGAAGCCCCGGCAACAGGGTCTCCGGCGGCGGACCGCACAGCGAGACGATTTGGACATCCTGCACGGCCCAGCCCAGCCGGCCCGCCGCCAGGGCGAGCGACGAGGGCGCAGGAAAGACCGCCATTTCCTCCGCCGCAACCGTTTCGGCCAGCACCGAACCGATGCCGTAGTGGAACGGGTCGCCGGACGCGAGCACCGCCACCGCCGTGCCGCGCAGCGCCTCGATTTCAGGGATTGCGCTGCGGATCGGGCTCGGCCACGGCGCCGCCCTCCCGCGGATCAGGCTCCCGACCAGACGCAGATGGCGTTTGCCGCCATAGACGACCTCGGCGGCGCTAACGGCCTGCCGGGCTGCCGCGCCCAATCCCTCGACACCGTCCTCGCCGACTCCGATAATCGACAGCCAGCGCCGGCCGGTACCGGCGGAGGCGACCGGTGCGGGAGACGGCGACGGTGTCACGGCTGAAAGTCCTGCTGCTCGGCGGTACGGCCGAGGCGAGCGCCCTGGCGCAGCGGATCGCGGAAGACGGCCGCTTCGACGGCGCCCTGTCGCTCGCCGGCGTAACCCGGTCGCCCAAGGCCTCGCCGCTCCGCACGCGCATCGGCGGCTTCGGCGGCGCGGACGGCCTTGCGCGCTATCTGCGCGAACACGGCACCGGCGCCCTGGTCGACGCCACCCATCCCTTCGCTGCGGCCATGTCCGCCAACGCGGCGGCCGCGGCGGCAACGGCAGGTGTGCCCTGCCTCGCCGTCTGCCGCCCGGCCTGGACGGAACAGGCCGGCGATCGCTGGGTCCGCGTCGCCGATATGCCCGCCGCCGCGGCTGCGTTGGGCGCGGCGGCGCGCACCGTGCTTCTCACCGTCGGCCGCAAGGACCTCGCGCCGTTCCGGGGCATGGCGCAGCACCGCTACATCGTTCGCAGTGTCGATCCGCCGCTGCCGGAAGACCTGCCGCGCAACGCAAGCTTTATCGCAGCGCGCGGCCCGTTTGCGGTGGAAGAAGAAGAGCGCCTGATGCGCACGCACCGGATCGAAACGGTCGTCACCAAGAATTCGGGCGGTTCGGCCACCGCCGCCAAGATCACCGCGGCGCGGCAGCTGGGCCTGCCCGTTGTCATGGTGGAGCGCCCGCAGGCAACCGGCGCGCCGGTCTCGACGGTCGATGAGGCCTGGGACTGGCTGGTCGCGCGTCATGCCGAAGCCGCCCCGGCGCGGCGCGGCGTGTAGACCCAGACGCCCTCCCCCGCGCGAGGGACGCTGCGCGTCGCGCTCGATCCGGCGATAACCACAGTCCGCATGTCCGCCATGCCCGGTTCGGCCTCGGCGAGCGGCACGACGGCGATCCGTTCGTCCGGCCGGCTGACCGCGGTGGCAAAGACGACCGGCGTGTCCGGCGCACGCACTTCGCGCAGCAGGTCCAGCACCTTGCCGAGCTGCCACGGCCGCGCCTTCGAGATCGGATTGTAGAAGGCCATGACGAAATCCGCCTCTGCGGCGGCCCGCACCCGTTGCAGGACGGTTTCCCACGGCTTCAGATTGTCCGACAGCGAGATGGCGCAGAAATCGTGGCCGAGCGGCGCGCCGATTCGGGCCGCGGCCGCGATCATTGCCGTCACGCCGGGCACGATCGTGATCCCGCATTCCTCCCCGCCCTGCGCTTCCAGCGCTTCGAACAGCGTTGCCGCCATGGCGAACACGCCGGCGTCGCCCGAAGAAACGACAGCGACCGATTCGCCACCCGCCGCGAGGCGAAGCGCGTGGTGGGCGCGGTCCAGTTCCTCCCGATTGTCCGAGGCATGGACGACCTGGTCGTCCCGCGCCGGCGCGCGCGCCAGGTAGGGCCCGTAGCCGACAAGATGGCGCGCCCGCTTCAGGGCGTCGTCTGCGGCCGGCGTGCGATGGCATTCGTCGCCCGGCCCAAGCCCGACTACATAGACATGGCCGCTCACGATGTCGTCCGGCCGGTCGGCACCAGCACCAGCGAGAAATAGGGCGCCTGGTCGCCCTCCATCTCCGCCAGCCGCAGGATGCGTTCCTCCGGCATCGTGCCGCGTTCGACGTAGACCGCGCGGTCGAGCAGCCCGGCACGGTCCAGCGCCCGCCGGATTTTCGGCAGGTGCCGCCCGACCTTCATCACTACGGCCGCATCCGCCGATTCGAGGCGGGGGGGCAGCGCTTTTTTGTCCCGGGGGGCGGCCAGGACGCCAAAGGCGTCGGCGCCGCGCGGCCTGGGGGGG
>FZLR01000208.1 GCA_900197615.1 Rhodospirillaceae bacterium Spongia-Bin9 | reverse complement strand
GCTCAAGCCCTTCCTGATGCGGCGCACCAAGGAAGAAGTCGCGCCCGAGCTGCCGGAGAAGACGGTAATCGACGAGCTCGTCCCGCTCGAAGCCGGCCAGGCCGCGCTCTACGAGAGCATCCGGGCGGCGATGGACAGGCGGGTCCGGGACGCCATCGCCGCGCGGGGCCTGGCGGCCTCGCGCATCGCGATCCTCGACGCGCTGCTCAAGCTGCGCCAGGTCTGCTGCGATCCGGGTCTGGTCAAGCTCGACGCCGCCCGCAAGGTCGCCGCCAGCGCCAAGCGGGCGCGGCTGCTCGTGCTGCTGGAGGAGCTGGTGGCCGGGGGGCGCAGGGTTCTGGTGTTCTCCCAGTTCGTCGAGATGCTGAAGCTGATCGAAGGGGACATCGCCGCCCGCGGCTGGGGCTACGCCATGCTGCACGGCTCGACGAAGGACCGCGATGCGCAGGTCGAGGCGTTCCAGTCCGGCGATCTGCCGCTGTTCCTGGTCAGCCTGAAGGCCGGCGGCACCGGCCTCAACCTCACCGCCGCCGACACCGTGATCGTCTACGATCCGTGGTGGAACCCGGCAACTGAGCGCCAGGCGATGGACCGGGCGCACCGGATCGGCCAGGACAAGCCGGTGTTCGTGCATCGCCTGATCGCCGAGAGCACCGTCGAGGCCGCCATCCAGCGCATGCAGGCGCGCAAGCAGGCGCTGGCGGACGCGCTGTTCGAGGGCGCGGGACGGGGGCCGCTCGGTCTGACGGACGAGGATATCGATGCGCTGTTCGCGCCGGCGGGACCGGATTCCTCCGCCGGGCCGCGAACGCGGCCGTAGCCGAGCACTTTCTTGGCCGAGCCAGGGGTCCAATTTCGTTAACGAAAGAGCCTCTCGAGCGCGTCGCGCTGAGCGTTATGCTTCCGGGGATTCGCCTGCTTGAGTTTTTCCAGGTTGATCAGCTTCCAGCGAACTGCCGGGAGGTCTACGGCTTGGGGCAAGCCGATCAGGCGGAAGTCCGGCTCCGCATCGTGAAGCGAGAGCAGGAAGGCGGCGATATCGCCGTTCAAACGAGAACCAATGTCAGCGTGCAAACGGAGGCGCGTTTCGATCAGGGCGTCCCAGGATACCGGGTGGCGAGTCATCCCCTCGAATTCTTCCTCATATAGCTGCTCCCTCAGAGGCGCTGCGGGTGCCAAAAGTTCGTGCATCGGACGGCCGGAGCTCGCCACATAGACCATGAACGTTCGGAAGAGGTCTGCTGTCAGGCCTTCGTTCTCAAAGAGGAGCATTACGTCGAAGAGATCGCGCGGATGCTGGCGATCGAGTGCCGCATGAAGCTTCCCGCCGTAGAGATCCTCGAACGCCAGAACGGTCGTCTCGACGAAGCCGAATTGCTCCGTCACTGCCTCTGAAGTGATCATCGTCCGGGCCGGATACACCGCCCCTCGCGTAACCGGAGAGGTCTCGATCTTAATCTGTGCCTGGCCGTCGCTCACCATGATGCGCGTGTCGGCGTTTCCACCACCCGCGACGCGGCGTGCCTCGATCCGCGGGTTGCGGCGGATAATGGCCACCATGATGCGGCCGAGGGCATCGTCGATTCCCTTGAGGGAGGATTGGCGGTCCGCCACTGGTAGGTAGGTCAGGTCGATGTCGACGGACAGCCTCGGCAAGTCCCTGTAGAACAGGTTGATGGCGGTGCCGCCCTTGAGCGCGAACACGGTCTCGTTGGCGATATCCTGCAGCGTGCTCAGAAGCAGGCGAACCTGCGCCACGTATCGGTCAAGCATCGCCGTCTGCAGGTTGCGGTGTCTTGGGCAGGAACGCCTCGGGCACGTAGATGCGGTAGGCTGGATGAATTCTGCCGCCTTCTACCAGGGCCCGCGGACCGGACCCGAAGTCGATCCCCGAGGCGTCCAGGTGCTTGCGCCATGCGTGCCGGTGCCTGTCGGCAAACACAAAGAACAGCCGTCGCACCTTCACGCTGCGGCACGCCGTCAGAAGTGCCGTGAGCCGCCTGGGTCGGAGCGACACCAGCCCCTCAAAGACCTTGTCGAGGTTTTCGAAGGTCGCATTCCGCGGCAGTTCGTCGAGTGCCTCGAGGATAGCGCGTTCCGGCGACGATGCCCTGAGAGGCCAACGCCACACGTCCACCATGGGTCGGTTTCCCGAGGCATCAAGATTGGCATCGTCGATACCGAGGGGGCCGTCGCCGAAGAGCGTGCGCCGGCGGACGACGATCTCGGTCTGTATGGGCAGCCGCTTCAGCCAGGACGGCACCTCGCCATAGAACTGAACGTGCGATCTTCCTCCGAGTTTCAGGTAATGGGCGTAGCCGGCCATGTCGAGGGCGCTCTCTCCACCGAGATGCACGGCGTATTTCATGAGCCATTGCAGGGAGAGAAGCGGTATCGCCCAAGACTCCTCGTAGTCGCCCAGCGCGCCTGCGGGAAGTGGACGGCGGTATACTCCTCGGACGACGCGTTCGAGCCATCCGCGAGCCACATAGTCGTGGATGGACTTGGAGTCGAGTCCCCGAGCCCTTAGCCATGGTGTGTCGACCATGAAGCCGGGCGGGACGGTATCCAGAAGCGGTTTCAGTCGTGGCGTTTTTTGATGGTTCATAACCATTAAAATAGAACAGTTTCAAAATATATGCAAGGGGTCTATTTTATGATAGGCTCATAAAAATGGTTCAAAACCATGTAAATTCAAAAAATTCAAAAATATCGTGTCGAGCAGGGTATTGGCTTCGGGCTGAAGTAGATGACACGCCCCATGGGAAATTGCGCCGCCGCGAACCTGTCGCGGATGGCTCAGAGCGCGGCAGTCTGACTGGGGTGATGGAAGCCGTAGAGCTAGCTAGATGGCATAGCAAAGTGGCTAGTCATGGGATGTCGTCTACTTTCTCGAAGACTACGTGCACCTGACGGCCGGCAACGGACACAGTTCTGGGTTGGCCGTCACCTAAGTTCTCTGGCCAATCGACTTCCAGGGGGATGGACTGTCCGGGCTGGAGCGCTGTCCCTGTGACAAGAATTGCTTGCCTGTCGGGAGGTGCAGACATGGTGGCTGTTCCCTTCAGCCTTCCGTCTTGCATGGTGTAGCTGCCTTTGTAGCGACAGTTCCCAACGTCGACACCGAGGATATGTCCGTCCCCGACATAGAGGGCGCCCGCTCCGGCGCTCTCTTGGCCAGCGTACTGCATGACGTAAAGGGCCTTCATTCTCTCATCTCCCGTCTAGCGGCCTGCGAACGGTCACGCCAGATCATGATGTCCGGCTGTAATCGGAATCCCCAAGCCAGCCATTGGCATATGTGGTGGAACAAGTTGTGCTGAACCTAACGCGAGCTACAAGATATGGTCAAGCGGTTCACTTGCCTTGGATCGCGATCGAGGCGAAGACCATCCACCGCCTGCTCGCGGTGGATCCGAGGACCGGCTGGTTCAAGCGCGACAGAGCTAGTCCGCTCGATTGCGGCCTGCTGGCGGTCGACGAAACGTCGATGGTCGACGTTCTGCTCATGCGCTCGCTGCTGGCGGCGGCCCCCGGCGAAGCGGCGCTGCTGATCGTGGGCGATGTCGACCAGCTGCCGTCGGTCGGGCCGGGACAGGTGCTGGCCGACATCATCGCCTCGGGCGCCGTGCCGGTGGTGCGGCTGACCGAGGTGTTCCGCCAGGCGGCGCGGAGCCGGATCGTCACCACCGCCCACGGCATCAACCGGGGCGCCATCCCCGACCTCTCCCGGCCCGAGGGCGACAGCGACTTCTATTTCGTGGCGGCAGAGGATCCGGAGACGGCGGTCTCGCGGATCGTCGAGTTGGTCAAGACCCGCATCCCGCGTCGCTTCGGCCTCGATCCGGTGCGCGACATCCAGGTGCTGTGTCCGATGAACCGGGGAGGCGCGGGCGCGCGTTCGCTCAACATCGAGCTCCAGGCGGCCCTCAACCCGGCCGGCGAGCGCAAGGTCGAGCGCTTCGGCTGGACCTTCGCGCCGGGCGACAAGGTGATGCAGATCGAGAACGACTACGACAAGGAGGTCTACAACGGGGACATCGGAGCGGTCGTGGAGGTGGACCCCGAGGCGGGCGAGCTGACCGCGCGCTTCGAAGGGCGCGATCTTCTCTACGGCTTCGGCGAGCTCGACGCGCTGGTGCCGACCTATGTCGCGACGGTGGCAAGAGCCAGGGCTCGGAATACCCGGCGGTGGTGGTCCCGGTGCTGACGCAGCACTACGCGATGCTGAAGCGGAACCTGCTCTATACCGGGGTCACGCGCGGCAAGCGGCTTGTGGTGCTGGTGGGTCAGAAGAAGGCGGTGGCGATCGCGGTGCGCAACGCCTCGGGACGCCGGCGCTGGTCGAAGCTGGACGAATGGCTTGCCGGCGCGAAGGCCGGTTCGGAACGCGGCATGGTCCCGGATGCTCAGCCTGTTCGCGGTTGTGCGGCGGCGACGGGAGTCGGCCGTTGAAGCTGGCCGACCGGACCGACTACGCCTTCCGCGTGCTGATGTACCTCGCCGTGAACGGCGGGCGCCTTGCCACCGTCGGCGAGATCGCGGCACGCTACGGGATATCGCACAGCCATCTGACCAGGGTCGTCTGGGCGCTGGGCCGCGCCGGGTTCGTCGAGACCGTGCGCGGCAAGGGCGGCGGGCTGAGGCTGGCGCGGCCGGCCGAAGCGATCGCCGTCGGCGCGGTGGCGCGGTCGATGGAAAGGGGGCTCCCGCTCGCCGAGTGTTTTCCAGGCGGCGTCGGAGATTGCCGAATTGAGACATGCTGCGCCCTCAAGGGCGTTCTCGCCGAGGCGGAGGCGGCGTTCTTTGCTGTCCTCGACCGCTACGGCGTCGACGATC
>FZLR01000270.1 GCA_900197615.1 Rhodospirillaceae bacterium Spongia-Bin9 | reverse complement strand
CAGATGGGCGGCAGCGCGCCGAACCTTCGATCGGAGACGCAGACAGGCGCGCCTCGGGCCTCGGGGGACGGCGTCGCCGCCGCGCCGCGCGGTCTGTGGTATCTCGCGATGCCGGGCACGCAGCTGAAACGCGGCACGGCGGTGCACCGCACACTGCTCGACGAGCCGGTGCTGATCGGCCGGGATCGGGCCGGCAGGGTGTTCGCCATGCGCGATATCTGCCCGCACCGCGCCATGCCGCTTTCCGCCGGCCGGTTCGACGGCGAGACGGTGACCTGCGCCTATCACGGCTGGCAGTTCGGCACCGACGGCGTGTGCCGCGCCATCCCCTCGCTGGTCGAGGACTATCGCGAGACGGTCCGGCTCGACAGGATCGGCGTCAAAACCTATCCCTGCCGCGAGGTCCAGCATCTGATCTGGGTCTTTTTCGGCGACGATGCCGAACCCGGCGACGGCGGCCTGCCGCCGATTCCGGAGATGCCGGTGCGCGGCCGGCCCGGCATCGCCGAGACCCTCGATCTGGAATGCCATTTCGACGACGCCGTGATCGGCCTGATCGACCCGGCCCACGGCGCCTATGTCCACCGCAACTGGTTGTGGCGCTCGTCGAAGACGCTGACGGAAAAGGCGAAGCGCTTTGCGCCGTCGGACCTCGGCTTCACCATGGTCCGCCACACGCCGAGCGCCAACAGCCGCATCATCCGCATGCTGCGCGGCGAGAAGACGGTCGAAATCGGCTTCCGCCTGCCCGGCGTGCGTATCGAGCATATGACCTTGGGCGAGCGGCACTACTATGTCGGCCTGACGGCGATGACGCCGGTGAGCGAATACCGGACGGCGATGCATCACGTCATGTACTGGTCGCACCCGCTGATGACGCTGGCGAAGCCGCTGGTCGTGCCGGTCACGCGCAACTTCCTGAACCAGGACCGCACCGCGATGAACCTGCAGCGCGAGGGCCGCAAGAAGTCCGACGCCGCCATGCTGCTGCCCGATGCCGACACGCCGGCGAAATGGTACCTGGCGCTGAAGAAGGAGCTGGCGGCCGCCCGCGCCGAAGGCCGCGACTTCCGCAACCCGGTGACGGAGACGGTGCTGCGCTGGCGGAGTTAGCGTCCTTCGAGATGGGCGTTCGCTTCCTTCCAACCGTCATATCGACCGGAGCCGCCCGGCGGGCGGCGGAGCGGAGATATCTTTGGGAATTAAATGCCTGACTATGCCGCCGGGACGG
>FZLR01000006.1 GCA_900197615.1 Rhodospirillaceae bacterium Spongia-Bin9 | reverse complement strand
GCGCAAGCGCCTGACCGTGGCGCTGGTCTATTGCGCCGCCTCGGCATGAACCGGGGCCTGAGGCGTTGCCGGTGACGGCTGCGCCGGAAATGCCGGAGCGCCTCGAACGGCCGGTCGAACGTCCGGTCGTCGGGGTCGGGGTCGTCGTCTGGAAGGGCGCGCGCCTGCTGCTGATCCGGCGCGGCAAATCGCCGATGCGCGGGGGCGGGAGCCTGCCCGGCGGCCGGCAGGAGCTCGGCGAGACGGTGCGCGAGGCGGCGGTGCGCGAGGTCCAGGAGGAGACCGGCGTCGAAATCCGCCTCGGCGCGCTGCTCGACGTCGTCGACACGATCCGGCGCGACGAAAGCGGCGCAGTCACCCTGCAATACACCCTGGTCGATTTCGACGCCGACTGGACCGCCGGTGAGCCGACTGCCGCCAGCGACGCCGAGCAAGCCGAATGGGCCGACCCGGACGACCTGGCACCCTATAACCTGTGGAGCGAAACCCTGCGCATCGTAGCTCTGTCGCGCGAGCGGCGGGGGGAGCGCTGGGCTGCTCCCCTTCCTGTCATTTCGACCGGGACACGCTCCTGACTAACATCATGATCTACTGGCTTACCGGCGCGAACGGCTCCTCGGGCTGGCCCGAGGCCTATCTTGGCGCCGTGGACATGCTCGGGCTCGAACCGGCGCAGTGCCTGATGGTTGCGTCGCATAACGACGATCTGCGCGCCGCCGCTGCCTGCGGTCTGCGCACCGCGTTCATCCGCCGCCCGGCCGAGGACGCCGAGGACCGGATCGAGGACGCCCGGGCCGCGCCCGGCGTAGACTTCGCAGTCGAAAACATGGTCGAACTTGCAGAACGGCTCGGGTGCTGACGAATTATAAGCGCAGCGAACGTCCCGTCCGCTTTGTCGGCTCGACCGGCTGTCGAAGGTCCGGGGCAGGAGTGTTGTTCGGCGCTGAATTTCGACCCCAAGAAATCACGCATTATCGATGATTTAGCGTACGGATCGGCGCCCGTTCTATACGCCGCTCGACAGGTTGGAATTTGGAAAATTCGATCTGTCTCATTGCGCAAGCAGATCGAAACGAACTTCTGGCGCCGTGGGGCTGCAATTGCTTTCGTCGTTCCAACCCCTCCGCAGTTTCTGCTCTCTGCCTGACCGGTCAGCCTTGCCGTATCGGAAAACCGGCGCAGACCGGGCGCCGAGCGGCATAGCAAGAAACCAGCTCCTTATTGAACGGGATGCTGCTATGGGCCGGCGCCGGACAGGGGCCGGGTTTCGGACACCGGTCGTTCGGCCTCCGGAAAATTGCTCCCCGCTACGGGGAGGCGCCACGATGCGGCGGCGCCTCCCGTCGCCGAGCGGAAAGGTGCGCGGCCTATTTGATCGACGTGATCGCCGGTGTCAGCCGTTCCCAGGCCCCATTCCTGACCCGGTCGATGGCGACCGACTGCGGGCTCGCATGGTTGCCTTTGTCCAGGCGCAGGTCCGGGTTGCCGAACGGATCCTTGTAGGTCATCGAACGCATGGCGTCGGCGAAGCTCTTGGCGGTCAAATTGCGGCCCGCCTTGGAGAGCCCCTGGATCACCCAGTCCATATTCGCGTAGGCGACCATGGATTCCGCCGTAGGCGGGCGCTTGTACTTGGCCATATAGGCGCCGATGAAGGCGATGGCGCGCTTGTTCTTGGTGGTGCGCCCGTGAATGCGCCACTGGCCGATGCCATAGAGGCCGTCGAGGGCGATCTTCGCCTTGCCGGCCAAGAGGGTGACGACCTGGTTCCGGCCGGGAATGGTCGTCATCATCTTGACCTTCCAGCCGATCTTCTGCGCACCGGCATAAGCGCCGATCGTTTCGCGCACGATGGTGCCCAGAATGACGAGATCGACCCCCGCCTTGCGCAGGCTGGCAAGCTGTGACGACAGATCGACGCTGCCCGGTTTGAAGCCCGCCTTCGCGGCAATTTTCTGGCCGTGAACGGCGAGGCCCGTCGCCACGCCCTTCAGCACGAGCTTGCCGAACAGATCGTCCTGATAGAGCACGCCGACTTTCTTGGCGCCGAGCTCCCTGACCGCCCAGCTCACGCCGGCAGCCGTGCCCCAATCGTAGTTGACGATATAGGTGAAGCTGAGCGGGTTGTTCTTGGCATGGAACGGCCCGGCGACGCCCGACCAGGGAAACACATGGGGCACGCCCGCCTTGGCGGCGACCCGGTACCCGGCGAGGGATGTGCCGGTGCCGAACGACATGACGACGGCGAACACCTTGTCGCGCAGCACAAGCTTCTGAACGGCACGCGCGGCCTTGGCCGGCTGGTATCCGCTGTCCTCGATCATCAGCTCGATCTTGCGCCCGTTGACGCCGCCCTTCGCGTTGGCCTCGTCGACCCTCATCTTCATGCCGTTGGCGACGAAGGGCATGCCCGCGGCCACCGGGCCGGACAGATCCAGATGGGTCCCGAGCAGGATCCGATCGTTCGATACGCCCTGGGTTTCGGCCAGGGCGGGGTGCGCGTTGAGCCCTACTGTGGCTGCCGCGGCCCATATGGCCGCCATTCCGAATTTTCGCTTCATGTCTCCCTCGCGTTGCAAGTTGGTTTCGTGGTTGCACTGCCGCACCTGACCGGCCGTCAATACATGGCGTCGATCATGTGTGCGTATTTCCGGCCGATCAGGGTGCGCTTCAGCTTCATCGTCGGCGTCAGCTCCTCGTCCTCCGCCGTCAATTCGATATCGATCAGCCGGTAATTCTTGATCTGTTCGACCCGCGAGAGGCCGGCATTCACCCGCCGGATTTCGCCATCGATCAGCTTGTCGACCTCCGGCGCCTTGCACAGGCTGCCATAGTTGGTGAACGGCACCCGGTTGTCCTGGGCGAACTTGGCGACATTGTCATAATCGATCATCACCAGGCAGGTGAGGTATTTTCGCCGGTCGCCGAATACGACCGCATCGGCAATGAACGGGCTGAACTTGAGCCGGTTCTCGATTTCCGACGGCGTGATGTTCTTGCCGCCCTCGGTTATGATTACGTCTTTCAGCCGGTCGGTGATCCGCAGATGGCCGTCCGAACCAAGCTCGCCGACATCGCCGGTGTGCAACCAGCCATCGGCGTCCAGCGCCTCGGCCGTTTGTTTCGGCTTGTTCAGGTAGCCCCGGAACACGTTGCGCCCGCGCACCAGCACTTCGCCGCGCTCGGACAAGCGCAGCTCAATGCCGTCGGGCGGCGTACCGCAGCTTCCCGGCACGGTCTGGCCGGGCGGCATCATCGTGACCAGGCCGACGCTCTCCGTGAGGCCGTAGCCTTCGCGCAGCCGGATGCCAAGCGCCCGGAACCAGCGGATCAGATCGGGCGCGACCGGCGCGGCGCCGGTCAGGGCATGCTGGATCCGGTTGAGCCCGAGGGCCGCCCGCACATTGTACAGGACCGGCCGGGCGAACAGGCGCTCGAACAGTCCGGCCAGGAGGCCGGGCTTTTCGCCGCGTTCCTCCGACGCCGCGACGGCGTTGCCGATCGCCAGCGCCCGCCCGTAGGCCCAGCGCTGGAAAGGCGGGGCATCCTTCACCGTCAGGGTTACGGTGGAATACATCTTCTCCCACAGGCGCGGCGGCGCGAAGACCGCGGTCGGCGAGAGTTCCCGGAGATTGCCGAACAGGGTTTCCGGGCTTTCGGCGAAATTGACGACATTGCCGTGCGCGATGGGGAAGAAGAGGGCGAAATTGCGTTCGGCGATGTGGCACAGCGGCAGAAACGACAGGATTTCGTCCCTCGGGTTCAGCATGGCCACGGTGGGAGAGGTTCCGATCTGGAAGATCAGATTGTCGTTGGTGATCATGGCCGCCTTGGGGCGGCCAGTCGTTCCGGATGTGTAGATCAGAATTGCGGTGTCGTCGGGCCGGCCCTTGGCCACCTCGGAGTCCACGAAGTCCGGGTCGGCCGCGCGGAGCGCGGCGCCGCGCTCCAGAAAGGCGGCGAAGGTCTCGACCATCGGATCGTCGAACTCGCGCAGCCCGGTTGGATCGATGACGACGACGCGCAGCAGGTCCGGGCAATCGGCGCGCACCTCGAGCACCTTGTCGAGTTGCTCCTCGTCTTCGACGAATACGATGCGCGTCCGCGAATCCCTGAGGACGTAGGCAACCTGGGGCGGTGCGGAGGTCGTGTAGATGCCGTTGCCGATGGCACCGATCGAAATGGCGGCGATATCGCAATACATCCATTCGGGCCGGTTCTCGCTGAGCACCGAGATCACGTCGCCGCGCCCGACCCCGGCATCGGCCATGGCATGCGCCGCCAGGCGTACGCTTTCCCCGTAGTCGGCCCAGGTGAAGCTGCGCCAGATGCCGAGCGCCTTTTCCCGGAGCGCCACCGAGTCCGACGTCTCCGCCACCCGCTGCCAGAAGAGGCGCGCCGGCGTGGCGGGCAGCCGGTCGAACAGCGAAGTGCGGCCGTTGGGCCGGGTCAGCGCCATGTCTTGCGCCTCCGCCAGCGGCGCTTGCCCCGGATGCCGCCTTCCTTGATACCCAAATAGAATTCCTGGACATCGGGATTGTCGCGCAGGTCGGCGCAGTCGCCCGATAGCGCTATCCGGCCGAGTTCCATGATGTAGCCATAGTGCGCGAAGCCGAGCGCCGCCCGTGCATTCTGCTCGACGAGCAGGACAGTCGTCCCGAGATCCCCGTTGATCTGCGCCACGATGGCGAAAATCTCCTGCACCAGCAAGGGACTGAGCCCCAGCGACGGCTCGTCGAGCAGCAGCATCTTTGGCCGGCCCATCATCGCCCGGCCGATCGCCAGCATCTGCTGCTCGCCGCCGGAGAGGAGACCCGCCTGTTGCCCGGTCCGCTCGGCAAGCCGCGGGAAGTAGCGATAGACCCGCTCCAGGTCCTCCGGCACTCCCGTGCGGTCACGCCGGCCGAAGGCGCCCATGTCCAGATTCTCGGCGACGGTGAGGAACGGGAATACCTGGCGTCCCTCGGGCACCAGGCTCATGCCGAGGCGGACGACCTTGTCCGGATCCTGTCCCGCAATCTCCTGGCCGTCGAAGGCGATGGTGCCGACTCGCGGGTCCATCACGCCGCTGATCGTACGCAGCAGGGTCGATTTGCCCGCGCCGTTCGCGCCCAGCACGGCGACGATCTGCGCGCGCTCGACCTCCAGACTGACGCCGCGCAGCGCCATGATCGGCCCGTAGTAGCTCTCCACGTTGCGAACCTGGAGCAGAGGCCCGCTCATTCGTCGGTCCCCAGATAGGCCGCGATCACCGCCGGATCCTTCTGCACCTCGGCCGGGCTTCCTTCGGCCAGCGCCTGTCCCTGGTTCATCACCAGGACCTGCTCCGATACCTCGTTCACCAGTGTCAGGTCGTGCTCGACCATGAGAATCGTCAGCCCGAGATCGCTGCGCATGTCGTCGATCCAGAAAGCGAGATTCTCCGTCTCCTCCGGGTTGAGACCGGAGGCCGGTTCGTCGAGCAGCAGCAGTTTCGGCTCCGCGCACAGCGCGCGGCCCAGTTCCACCACCTTGCGCACCCCGTAGGGCAGGCTCGCGACCGGGCTGTCCCGGTGCGCTTCCAGTTCCAGGAACTCGATGACCTCCTCGGCCTTTTCCCGGTGGGCCACTTCCGACCGCGTCACCCGGGGCAGGAACAGGATCTCGTCGAGCAGCTTCACCGTCCGGTGCCGGTGCCGGCCGAGCAGAAGATTCTGCAGCACGGTCGCATGATCGAACAGTTCGAGATTCTGGAAGGTGCGGGCGATGCCGTGGCGGACAATGCGGTGCGGCCGTTCCCGGGTGATGTCCCGCCCGTCGAACGTCACCGTGCCGTTATCGGAGTCGAAAAGCCGGGAAATCAGGTTGAACACCGTGGTCTTGCCGGCGCCGTTGGGGCCGATGATGGTGTAGACCTGACCCGGCTCGACCGCGAAGGAGACGCCGTCCACCGCGCGGACCCCGCCGAACCGGATCGCCAGATTCTCGACCGCCAGCAGGCTCATCGGTAGCGCTCCGACTGCATATAGGTCTTGGTGCGCTGGAAGGTGGCCCGGCGATACATCGGGAAATGGTCGAAATAGGCCTTGATCTTCAGCCAGCGGCCGTAGAGGCCGAGCGGCTCGAACAGCACGAAAAGCACCAGGACGAGGCCGAACAGGAAGAGCTGCAGGCCGGCGGCGCCGCCGATCGCCGAAGGCAGGTAATCCTTGAGGATCGCGATCGCCGGATCGAGCACGCCGAGGAAGGCCACTCCCAGGAGCGCGCCCTTCAGCGAGCCGAGGCCGCCGACGACCACCATCATCAGGAGCTGAAGCGACAGCACGACGTTGAACGATCCGGGCTCCAGCCAGCCGATCCGGTGGGCGAACAGGCCGCCGGCAATGCCGGTAATCCCCGCCGAGAGGGAGAAGGCGACCGCCTTGGCGTAAGGCAGGTTCACGCCCAGGGCCTGGGCCGCGACCTCGCTGTCGCGCAGCGCGATCAATGCCCGACCGGTGGCGGAGCGCAACAGGTTCGCAGTACCGACGACAACCAGGCACAGGATGGCCAGCGCCGTGTAGTAGAAGGATTCGATATCGCCCATGTCGAAGCCGGCGAGCGAGGCTTCGGGCACCTGCATGCCGCCATGGCCCTGGGTCAGCCCTTCCCATTTGCCGATGACATGCTCGACGATAATGCTGAAGGCGAGCGTCGCGATGGCGAGATAGAGGCCGGTCATGCGCAACGCCGGAATGCCGAGCAGCATGCCGATGGCGCCGGCGATAAGCCCGGCGAGCGGCAGCGACAGCGCAAAGGGCAGGCCGGCCTCCAGCAGGATGGCATGGGCATAGGCGCCGATGCCCATGAAGGCGGCGTGGCCGAGCGATATCAGGCCCGCGAAGCCGGAAAGCAGCATCAGTCCGATGGCGGCGACGCCGTAGACGAGCAGGAAGGTCAACTCGCCGAGAAAATATTGCGGCAGCACCAGCGGCGCCGCCAGCATGCAAAGCAGCAACGCCCCGTTGCCGAGCAGGTCGGTCCGGTGCGGAAAGAGGCGCAAGTCCTGTTCGTAGCGAGTCTTGAAGTCGAAGCGCATGGCCGGACCCTATACCCGCTTGCGTTCCGCGCCGCCGAACAGCCCCTGGGGCCAGACCAGCAGGACGGCAAGAAGGATAACGTAGGCGGCGATACCCTTCGATTCGGGATCCAGATACACGCCGACCAGTTGCTCGGACACCCCGATGATCATGCCGCCGACGACGGCGCCCGGAATGCTGCCGAAGCCGCCCAGAATTGCGGCGCCGAAACCTTTCAGCACGACGATCCAGAGGTTCGTGTCGACCAGAAGCGAAGGCGCAAGCAACATGCCGGCGGCGGCGGCGACCCCGGCGCTCAGCCCCCAGACCAGCGAATTCACGGTCTTCACCGGTATCGCCATCAGGTAGGCGGCGAGCTGGTTCTGGGAGGCCGCCTGCATCGCGACACCGAGGCGGGAACGCCGGAAGAAAATGAAAAGTACGGCGCAGAGGACAAGCGTTCCCGCGACGATCGACAGGCTGACATCGTCTACCGCCAGGCTGCCGAAAGCGGTGGTTTTGTTCGAAAAGGGGGTGTGGAAGCTGCGCTCCTCCGGCCCCCAGATCATGATCACGCCGCCGCGAATCGTGAAGGCAAGGCCGATCGTGAGCATAATGCCGGCGAATTGCGGCTGCCCGATGATCGGCCGCATGACCTGCCGGTCGAGCAGGAACCCGATAGCCGCGCAGGCGAGGATCGTGAACAGGAGGCCCGGCCAGTAGCCGAAGCCCAACACATCGAGGGCGGTCCAGCCCACGAAGGCGCCCAGCATGAGCATGTCGCCCTGGGCGAAGTTGACGATTTCCGAGGCCTTGTAGATCAGCACGAAACCGAGAGCGACCAGACCGTAGATGCAGCCTGTCGCAAACCCGTTGAGGGACTGCTGCAGAAAATCCAGCAAGCCGGTTGTGCCTCCCGTAGCGTTGTTCCGGCGCCCATGCCGGCTGCGCGCGCAGGACTGTTGCCTGCCGACGGAACTATCGGTTACTTATCTTATTGGACTTAATCTAAGCAACCTGTTTGTTCCGCCTGTCCGCGTCTCGATTGCGCGCTCCGGCCCGACCGGCGAGGTTTCTGCCGATGTCCCCGTTTCAGCCATTCGACCTTCCGGACCAGGAACCGGAAACGGTAGAGACGGCCCGCAGGCTGCTGTCGGCGAGCATCGTCAACCCGGTGCTCGACATCCTGGGCGACCGATGGATTCTGAATATCCTCCGAGAACTCCACTTCGAGCCCGGACGGTTCGACCGGCTGACCGCGTCGCTCGGAATTTCGCGCGGCACGCTCGCTGCAAGGCTGGACGACCTCGTGCATCAGGAGCTGGTCGAGCGCACCCAGTACCGGACAGCGCCGGCCCGCTTCGAATACCGGCTTGCTGAAATGGGGCGCGATACGGCGCCGATCATCCACGCGATCCGCGCCTGGGACCGGAACTGGGGCTCTCCGCCGATGGCCGAACGCGGATCCGAAGCGGGCGCCGGGCGCCAAGCCATCCATGCCGGCTGCGGTCGACCGTTCGTGCCGCTTCTCGGCTGTTCTGTCTGCAAGGCCGCCATTCGCGCCCGCGATGTCGCCTATGCGCCCGGCCCGGGCGCCGGGATTGACCGGTCTTCTCCCCTCCGCCGGCTGCGGCGGCGTACGTCGCCGGGGGAAGGCGCCATGCCGGTCACTGCCGCGGATGTCCTGGGCGACCGGTGGGCCGCGCTGGTCCTGGCGGCCGGCTGGTTCGGTATCCGGCGGTTCAGCGATATCGAGCGGGCTATCGGGATCGCCCCCAACATCCTTGCCGAGAGGCTCGCCCGGCTGGCCGATTGCGGCATTCTCGCCCGGCATTTTTATCAGCGCCGGCCTGCACGGGCCAAATACATCCTCACCGAAAAGGGCTTCGATCTCTATCCGTTGACCGTCGCCCTGCTCCACTGGGGCGATAAATGGATTGCAGGACACGGCCGGGCACCCCTGATCCTGACCCACAAGCTCTGTGGGTTGCGGCTGACGCCAGCGCCGATCTGCGGAGCTTGCGGCCGTACGGTGAGTCCGGACGACCTGGAGCCGGACCTGGAGCGCTGAGAACGCCCCGCCTGTCTGCAGTCGCTGTCACTTGCATTAAGAGACCCTGAATGGTAGCCAAGGTTCATGAGCAGCCGTCTTCCGCCGCCGATTGCAGACAACCTTGCACTGCCTGTTTTCGTGGCGCCCATGTTTCTGGTTTCGGGGCCGGCCCTTGTGCTCGCGTGCTGCGCCGCCGGGCTCGGCGGCAGCTTTCCAGCGCCGAATTGCCGGAGCATAGACGAGCTTGAGCAATGGCTGGACCGGGTGTCCAGCGGCGTCGCCTACATGCGAAACCGGGCGGCCGGCCGGAAGATCGGACCCTGGGCGCTCAACATGGTGGTGCACCGTACCTACGAGCGGCTGGGCGCCGAACTGGACCTGGTGGAGAAATATCGGCCGCCGATCGTGATCACCGCCCTGGGCAGCCCGGCTCATGTCATCGAGGCGGTGCACGCCTATGGCGGCCTGGTTTTCGCAGACGTCAATTCGGTGGCTTTCGCCCGCAAGGCCGCGGCAGCCGGCGTCGACGGACTGATCCTCGTCTCGGCGGGCGCCGGCGGCCATGTCGGCCCGCTCACGGGATTCGCATTCCTGCCCGAAGTGCGCCGGTTCTGGGATGGCCCCCTGATCCTCGCCGGCGCCATTTCCGACGGCCGCGCCGTACGCGCCGCAGAAGTTCTGGGCGCGGATCTCGCCTATATGGGAACGCGTTTCATTGCCGCTCGGGAAAGCATGGCCGTGCGCGGTTACAAGAACATGCTGATCGGCGCGGGCGCCGAAGATGTCGCGCTGACCAACGCCGTCACCGGCGTGCCGGCGAACTTCCTGAGCCTCAGCCTTGCCGCCGCCGGATTCGATCCCCGGGGCGGCATCGTCGAGCGGACTGTCAATTTCGAAGGCGACCCGCACGACGAGGCAAGAGCCTGGAAAAGCATCTGGTCCGCCGGCCAGGGCGTCGGGGCGACCCGTGCAGTCCAGCCGGTGGCAGAAGTTGCAGACGTGCTTAAATCCGAATACGCCGCGGCCGTTGCCGACGGACTCGCGCCGAATCGCTGGCTGCAAGATTTTCCGGCGGCAGCGGAATAGGCGGGCAGGAAGTAACCGAAACAGGGCCGGTCGGCGGCCCGGCGGAGGAAACGCCATGGACATGAAAATCAACGATCTCAACCCCTATCTCCAGGGGCTCTATGCGCCGATCAAAAAGGAGATCGTTGCGGAGGATTTGGAGGTCGAAGGCGAAATCCCGCGCGATCTGTTCGGCGGCTACTACCGTAACGGCCCCAATCCGGTCAGCCCGCCCAGCGGCATGCATCACTGGTTCGACGGCGACGCCATGCTTCACGCCGTCTGGTTCGAAGACGGCAAGGCGACCTACCGCAACCGTTATGTCAGGACAAAGGACCATCTTGCCGAGCTTGCCGGCGAAGGCGCCGGCGGCGGAATCCTCGAACCCGCGGACCGAGGGCGGGACGGGACGGCATACAAGGATACGGCGAGCACGGATATCGTCATCCACAACGGCGCGCTGATGGCGCTCTGGTATATCTGCGGCGCGCCGGTCAGGGTCGATCCGCTGACTCTGGAGAC
Organism: Rhodospirillaceae bacterium Spongia-Bin9; assembly: GCA_900197615.1. Lineage (GTDB taxonomy): Bacteria > Pseudomonadota > Alphaproteobacteria > Bin65 > Bin65 > Bin65. The sequence continues at coordinate 49,476 of FZLR01000006.1, read as the reverse complement.
CATCGGGGAAGAGACGTTCTCCGGCCGGCTGCCGCGCCGCATTTCCGCCCACGCCAAGACCGACAACCGGACCGGCGAACTGCTGTTCTTCGACTATGCGCTCTACGAGCCGTGGATGTCGTTCGGCGTCGTCCGCGCCGACAACGAACTGAAGCATTTCACGCAGATCGAACTGCCCGGTCCGCGCCTGCCGCACGACATGGGTATCACGGAGAATTACGCGATCCTGCACGACCTGCCGGTGGTTTTCACCGAACAGGGGATGAAGCGGGGCCTGTGGACCATCCACCAGCCGCGCGACCTGCCGACGAGGTTCGGCGTGCTGCCGCGCAACGGCCGCGGCGACGCGATCCGATGGTTCGAGACCGATCCCTGCTACATCTATCATGTGATCAATTGCTGGGAAGATGGCGACGAGGTCGTCATGCACGCCTGCAAGATGATCCCGAACAACTTGGCGCCGGACGCGAAATACGGCCCCTACGCGCCCATGGTGGCGGTGCTGGCGCTTCACGCCGTGCCGGTGGAATGGCGCATGAACCTGAAGACGGGCGGGATCGCCGAGCGGCAGCTCGACGACCGGCTCGGCGAATTCCCGGCGGTCAACCAGGACTGGGTCGGCCGCAAGGGCCGCCACTCCTACCATGTTTCCCTGGAAGGCTCGGACAAGCTGCTGTTCGACGGGCTGCTGAAATACGATCTGGAAACCGGCGCGTGCGTCGAGCACAAGTTCGCGCCCGGCGTGTACGGTTCGGAACCGGTGTTCGCGCCCCGGCCGGGCGCCGTCGAAGAGGATGATGGCTATGTCGTCACCTTCACGGTCGACCGGCCGGACGGCCGGTCGGAAGCGCAGGTATTCGATGCAAGGGCGCTCGACGCCGGCCCGGTCGCCCGTGTCAGGATTCCGCAGCGCGTGCCGCTCGGCTTCCACGCCACCTGGGCGCGGGGCGACCAGGTCGCGGCCGCCGCATAGCTGAGGCCGCGGCGGCTCAACGATAGCGGGAGAAACGAATGTCGGAGCGGAAGGTCTATCTGCTGGGCGGCTACCAGACCGATTTCAAACGCGCCTACCAGCGCAACGGCGTCGACCTGAAGGCGCTGATGGGCGAGGCTGTCGACGGCGCCCTGGGCGAAACCGGTATCGGACCGGAAGAGATCCAGGTCGCCCATATCGGTAATTTCGTCGCCGAACTGTTCTGCGGCCAGGGCCAACTGGGCGGATTATTCGCCGCGCTGCATCCGGAGTTCTCCGGCCTGCCAGCCACCCGGCACGAGGGCGCCTGTGCCTCCGGCAGTCTCGCCGCCCTTGCGGCGCAGGCCGATATCAAGGCCGGGCACTACGACCTCGCCTGCGTCCTCGGTGTTGAGATGATGCGGCACACCGATGCCCAGACCGCCGCGGACAACCTGGCCGCCGCCGCCCATATCGGCGCGGAGGGCGAAGAGGCGCAGTGGATGTGGCCGTGGATGTTCGACAGGCTGGGCGAGGAATACGACCGCCGCTACGGCCTGCGCTACGAACACCTGGCGGCGATCGGCGAGACCAACTTCTCGAACGCCCGGACCAACCCGAACGCCCAGACGCGGGAGTACCGCTTCAACGAGCGCAGCTTCACCCGGGACGACGACGCCAACCCGGTGGTGGAGGGCATGATCCGCAAGCAGGACTGCGGCCAGATCACCGACGGCGCGGCCTGCGTGTTCCTGGCGTCGGAGAGCTTTGCCAGGAACTATGCCGGGCGGCGGGGCATCGCGCTCGAAGCCATTCCGCATATCGCGGGCTGGGGCCACCGTACGGTGACCATCCGGCTGGAAGACAAGCTGAAGGAGCAGCGCAACAGCCCCTATGTCTTCCCCCATGTCCGCGGCACCCTGACCGACGCGTATGCCCGGGCCGGCATCTCCGGGCCGGAGGCGCTCGACGTCATCGAGACGCACGACTGCTTCACGACCACCGAATATATGGCGATCGACCATTTCGGCCTTACCGCGCCCGGCGAGAGCTGGAAGGCGGTTGAGGACGGTGTCATCCGGCGGGACGGTTCGTTGCCGGTCAATCCGTCGGGTGGGCTGATCGGCGGCGGCCACCCGGTCGGCGCGACCGGGGTCCGCATGCTGGTGGACGCCTGCAAGCAGGTTACGGGCCGGGCCGACGGCTACCAGGTCGAAGACGCTCGCACTGCCGCGACGCTCAATATCGGCGGCAGCGCGACGACAATGGTGAGCTTCATCGTGACAGGGCCCGGTTAGCTTCGAGGAAGCCGGCCGAAGTTGTCGCCTGAAACCGTCCGACGCAGGTAGCCCGCTAAGCCGGCGACCGGGAACGATGCTGCGGTTGCCACTACTGGGTTGGGCCTCGGCATTGCGGCATGATCATGCTGGTTTTATCGCGTGCGGCGATCCGAACCGGCGAGGATCTGTTCAACCCAGTGCAATTCCCCGGTTCTTCGCGCCATCCGCAGAAACGGCTGTCATTCAGCGCACGCCTCTGACCCCACAGAATGACGCACCGTCAGAGGGATAGCATGCCGACCGGCGTTCAACAGTCATGCCGATCAACACCCTGGCGCAGCGCCTGAAGGCCGGCACGGTCTGGATCAACACCTTCTGGCAAACCCAGATCTCAGCCTCCTTCGGCGGTTACAAGATGAGCGGCATCGGCCGCGAGAGGGGCCTGTCCGGCCTCGAGGAACATTGCGAGGAGGAGATTGTCTGGGGCGTTCTGAACGAGACGGACATCGGATATTTCGACAACCGATCGCGCAGAATCGGAAAAGGCCACGGAAATGCTGACAAAACAGAATATCGAGTCGCCGCTGGCGCCGGGGCGAATCGCCAATCTCCCCTTCCCCTTCTCCCAGGGCTGAAAGGTCGGCAATTTCGTCTCCACCGGCGGCATCGCGCCCGAGGTCATCGAACGATGTCAGGCCACGACGACGGTCGCCAAACGGCGGCAATGTATTTCCGAAGACCGTCGTCGAAAGGCACCGGTCCATTTGAGCCGATAGCATTTGCCGCTCATGTCTAGCGTGTAGATATGGCGGCGAGAAGCGATCGAAACGGGCATAGCCCCTGTAGCCGATCAATCCGGCACCTGCCGGGAATCTACGCTCTCGTCGGCAATTGCCCAGCAGAGCTTCGGCAAACCGGATTAAATTACTACGTGCGCACCACGGCCACGAGCCCGGTCAAAACGCCGCCCTGGCTCAGGCCCGACGCGAGATCGATAAAGATCGGGTCGGCCGTTTCTTCCGCAGTCGTAAATGCCGGCGTTGAGGAGACTTCCGTAATCGCTTCCGGCACCACAAGTTCGATTGAGCCCCGGCGCCCGGCGGATTTCAGGCGGCGTCCCCCGCGGGAGGTCGTTTGGGCAGCGCCGGGCCGGCCGAAGCAATCGGGATAGTGCGCCAGCACGGCGTTGAGATGGCGCACGACATGGGCGGCGAGCCGGGGATTGCACAGCCGGTCGTAGGCGCCGTGCCGCACGAAATATCCGCGGTCGTGGTCGACCAGGGTATCGGCAAAGACCCTGAGGTTGCCGAGCGTGTTGGCGGCGAACAGGGCTTCGGCCATCCGGCCGGCAATCTTGAAGTCGTCCCGCTCGGCCTGCGAAGGATCGAAGCCCGCGGTGCGCAATTGGACGGAGGCTTGTAGTCCGAAGCCGCCGACGAGCCCGTCGATCCCGAGCAGCGTTTCGCAAACCGGCGCCTCGGCCGGCAGGCGGAACACGAGGCCGGCAAGCGTTCCGGCCAGCTCCGGTTGCGCCTGTAGCGCCTCGATCCGTTCCCGGTCGGAAATATCGAAACCGTGGTTGACGACATGGAAATAGCGCCCGGCCTCGGCACGCAATTCGTCATGGGAGCGCAACCGCGACAGATAGAGAGGAACGCAGGCCCCGGCTGCCGCTGCGGCAATGTCCGGCAGGCTGCGCTCGGCCGCCGCAATGTCGAAACCGGCTTCCCACCCGGCCAGCAGATCCGCGCATTCCGCAATGAGCGCGCGCGCACGCCTGTTGGGCAGGCCGAACGTGAACAACGTGTAGGCGAAGCCGTGTTCGGCCAGCGCGCGCAGCCGGTCGCGCCGGTCCGGCGTTGCAAGGTCGCTCAGCGGAATGCGCAGGTGGCGGACGCCCATTTCCCACAGTCCGAGCAGCGGATAATCGTTGCGCGCCCGCTTACGGTCGAACTCGTCCAGCCCGCCGGATGGCGGCACTTCGGCGGTCTCCATCCAATTCTGCCTCATGTCGAAGCCAAAGGCGTTGTGCCGGATTAGCTTCGGGTGCGGCGGCGCGAGCGGCGCGGGCATGGCCTCCGGCGATACAAGAGCCTCGGCCGTCTCGCCATTCGTGCGCACCGGCTCGCAGACATGCCCGCCCTCGTGGATGTGAATGACGAAATATCCGAGCTTCGGCCGGTCGTTGCGGCCGGCCTCGTCGTCCGGTCCGGGCGGCGCGCGGTGCATCTCGCTGTAATCCTGCCGGACGAAGGCGGTTGACGGCAGGAGGTAGCAGTCTGTCGCGCCGATCCGGTTGAACCAGAAATTGTGGACGTGGCCGGCGAACAGAGCTTCGACGCCGTGTTCGCGTACCAGGCCGGTCAGCCAGCTCCGCCCGGGCTCCCCGATATTGTCGTAGTGTTCCGGCTCGTCCCCGTCCGCAACGAAGGGCGGGTAGTGGGTGAACAGGAACAGCCGCCGGTCCCGGTTCGCCGCAAGGTCGGCCTCCAACCAGGCGCGCTGTTCCGCCTCCGCCTTCAAGCCGCTGTTCAGCAGTTGGGCGTTGACAATGACGAAATGACAGTCGCCATGATCGAACACCCGGTAATGCGGTCCGAAATGCTTCTCCCAGCAGGCGAGATAGGCGTCGCACACGCTGGCGGTCGGCGCCCGGTCATTCGGCTTGTCACCGACATCGTGATTGCCGGGCGTCAGGTACTGTTTGTGCCGCAGCGCCGCCGACTGTTCCAGATAACGGGCGGCCGCCCGGTCGTAGAGCTCCGGCACGGCCGGGACGGGGTGCAGCAGATCGCCCACATTGACCACAAAGGCGAGGTCGCGCCGGTTCAGGTCGTTGACGACATGGCGCAAACGCCGGTTGGCCAGCGCGTTCACCGTGAAGGGCGAATTGCACGCGTCCTCTGCCTCGTTGAGATGGGTGTCGGTCACGACGGCAAAGGAAAACAGCCGATCGCCCGGGTGTCGCCGCCGGTCCGTGTTCGAAACCCCGCCGCTTGCCACAGCGCTGCCCGCCGCCGTCAGCGGCTCGGCCGCGCCGGCTCGACACGGGGAAGGCGCGCCTTCGCCTTGGTATCCGCCGCGCCGGCATTGCGGACATAGCGCCGGTCGTCGCCTTCCCGGACCAGGTTGACATAGTCCGGATCGCCGCCGGTCGTGCGGTGGATGAACAGGCGCTGCTGCTGGTTTTCGGCGATGATATCGGTGTAGGCCAGCGGATCCCAGTCCTCGAACAGGATTGCCTCCAGTTCCGCGCGCTTGCCGGCGAGGGAGGGATTTCCGGCAAGATTTTCGACCTCCTCCGGGTCGTCATCGAGATTGTAGAGCAGCGTATCGACACCTTCGAGCCACATCAGCTTCCACGGCCCCTGGCGCACCATCCGGCTGACGCCGGTCGAGCCGTCAGCGGCAAATTCGGAGACGACCCTGTCGGTCATGCCGCCGGTATCGCCGTCCAGCGCCGGAACGAGCGAGGCCCCATCCAGAGGTGTGACGAAGCCGTCGAAGGTTCCATCGCTTGCGATGTCCGTCAGCGTCGGCAGCAGGTCGACCAACGACACGGATTTCGTCACCCGCCGGGGCTTCCAGCGCTGCGGCGCGTGGACGATGAGCGGCACCTTGCCCGACCAGTCGAAGAAGTGCTGTTTGAACCACATGCCGCGCTCGCCCATCATGTCGCCGTGGTCGGCGGTAAAGATCACGACCGTATCGTCGGCGAGGCCGGCCTCCTCCAGCGTCCGCACAATCCGGCCGACTTTCTCGTCGATATAGGAGATCATGCCGTAATAGGCATGCCGAGCCATCCGGCGGTCGTCTACGGTGAGATCGTAGAGATGCCGCGCCTGGCAGTAGTGCAGGTTGCGGCTGAGATGGTCCATCTCGTCGAGATCGAGCGGCGGCGTCGCCGGCGCCTCGATCGCGTCGTGGTCGTACAGTCCCCAGTATTTCTCGTCGATCACATAAGGATGGTGCGGGCTGGTGAAGGACACCGTCAGCATAAAGGGCCGGTCGGCGCCGTAGCGGGCCAGGTCGTAGAGCGCCTGGACGCTGAAATGTTCGACCTCGTCGTCGTAATCCATCTGCATGGTGCGCACGGCGAGGCCGGCTTCCAGGATCGGCGCCATTGTCAGGTTGGTCGGCCGGTATTCCCGCCCCCTCGACCAATCGACGGTCCACGCGAAATTCGCCGGATAGATATCGGTCGTATGGCGCTTCTCGAAGCCGTGCATCTGGTCCGGGCCGACGAAATGCATCTTGCCGCTGAGTTCCACCCGGTAGCCGAGATGGCGCAGATAGTGGGCGAAGGTCGGGATGTCGGCATGGAACTCCGAGGCGTTGTCGTACATGTCGATGGCGAACGGAAGGATGCCGGCCATCATCGAGGCGCGGGACGGCGCACACATGGGCAGGTTGCAATAGCAGTTTTCGAAAACGACGCCCTTATCGGCCAGCCGGTCGATATTGGGCGTCAGCGTGGTCCGGTTGCCGTAGTGCCGGAGCGCCCGGGCGCTCATCTGGTCGGCCATGATGAACAGGATGTTCGGCTGGTCCGTCGCCATCGAATCGCGTCCTTGCAACAGTCTTTCTGAAAAGGAAACGGGCAGGCGCGGCCGGCCTGCCCGTTCCGTCACCTTCGATCGTCAGCCTACTTCTTCAGCTTGGCGACCACTTTCTTGAAGGTCTCGTACTGGTTCTTGACGAAAGTCTTGGTGTCGGCCGGGCTGCGGATGTCCGGGATCGAGCCCAGATTGCCGATCAGCTTGTTGAAGGCCCGGTCCTTCTTGAGCGACGCCAGCACGCTCACCCATTTGTCGACCACCGGCTTGGGCAGGCCGGGCGGGCCGAAAATGCCGCTCCAGCCGATGATCGCCTCCATGTTCGGATAGCCCAGCTCGCGCACGGTCGGCACGTCCGGCACGGCCTTGAAGCGCTTGCCGGTGGTGATCGCCAGAGCGCGCAGTTGGCCGCCCCGGATCGCGCCGATTACGCCGGACAGGTTCTGCCACAGGAAATGGACCTGGTTGCCGACGATGGCCGCGCGCGCCTTGCCGCCGCCCTTGAACGGAATGTGGGTGACCTGCTCCGGATCGAGACCCATGTCGTCCGCCATCACCAGCGCCGCCAGATGCAGCAGGGTGCCGACCCCGGCCGACGAATAGGTCTTGATCTTGCCGGCCTTGATACCGGCTTCGAAGTCCTTGAACGTCTCGATGTCCGACTTGGCGTTGACCACCAGGACGAACGGGTTGCGCTCGGTCAGGCCGAGGAAGGTGAACTGATCCCACTTGTAGGGGATGCTGGGGTTGAAGGCCGGCACGCCGGCATTGCTGCCGACCCGCGCCGAAAGGAGCGTATAGCCGTCCTTCTTCGCCCGTACGACATGGAAGGCGCCGATGCTGCCCGCGGCGCCTGCCTTGTTGATCGCGAGCACGGCATGATTGAGATATTTCGGCGCCGTGCCGGCGACGATGCGGGCGTGCAGGTCTGCCGCGCCGCCGGGCCCGTACGGAGCAACCAGCGTGATCGGGCGGGACGGATAGTCGGCCGCCTGCGCCGGGATTGCTGCTCCCGTCAGCACCAGCGCGGCGACGGCTGCGGTTGTCCATTTCGTCAGTGTGTGCACGTCGGTTCCTCCCTGGAATTTTCCCGTCTGAGTCGCAGAATTCCGCGTATGCGTGCGGCTGCACCGGCCCGGATCGCCGGTGCACCGCGCGCGATGCAGGAACATGTTGACAGAGCCGGATTTTCAAATCAAGAAATATTTACCGACGTTAAATAATTGGTCCACCCTTGTGGCTTCCTCGGCTTCCACTATCGATTTGCGGCGCCAGAACCGGCATCTCGTGCTTCGCGCCATCGCCGAGCACGGCGCCGTATCGCGGACCGTCATCGCGGAGACCGTGAGACTGACGAACGCCGCCGTCTCCCGTATCGTCCGGGAACTCGTCGAGGCCCGCCTGCTCACCGAATACCCGGCGACCGGCAAGCGGCGGCAGGCAGGCCGCCCGCAGATCCGTCTTGGCCTAGCGGACGACGGCGCCTTCGTGCTCGGCATGTCGATCACCCTCAACCAGAAGGAAGTCGTGCTGGCGACCTGCCGCGGCGAGGTCGTCGCGCGCCGCGATTGCGCCGGGCTGCCGCTCGACCGGCCGGAACCCGCGCTGGCGGCCCTGGCGCAGGCGGCCGTCGAGCTGATGGCGGCGTCCGGCAGGGATCGACAACGCATCCTCGGCGGCGCGGCGCTGATCGCCGGCCGGGTCGACCCGGCAACGGGTAGATTGCGCGCCGGCGGCCCCTTGGGTTGGGGCGCGGTCGACGCCGCCGACACCCTCACCCGCCTGACTGGGGTGCCCTTCGTCGCCGAGGGTCGCGCCGCCGCGCTGCTGCAGGCCGAAGCCCGGCAAGGCTGCGCCGCCGGACTGCGCGATGTCCTGCTGGTCAATGTCGGACTACGGATCGGTTCCGCGCTGATGCTCGACGGCGCGCCGGTGCGCGGCGCTGCCAACGAGGCCGGGCAGCTGGCCGAATTTCCGTCGTGCGGCGCTACGTTGGACGATCTGGCGTCCGGCCTCGCCATTCTGCGCCGGCTCGACGGTCTGGGCTTGACGGAAAGCACCGGTCCGGCGGACGACGGACGGCGGCTGCGCGATGTCGCGGAGCCGGGCCGGGGCCTGCCGGCCGAAGCGCGATCGGTCCTGGCAGAAGCCGGGGTGGAACTCGGTCGGGTGCTGCGATTGCTGGCGACGGTGCTGAAACCCCAGGCCGTCCTGCTGGCCGGCCAGGTCGGCCGGCACCCTGGCTATGTCGCAGGCGTCGGGCGCGCTGCGGCCGACCCTGCCCTGCCGGGCCGCGCCTTCGATACACAGGTCAGCGCGCTGACCACGGCCCAGTCGACTGTGTGGCTGGCGCTCGACCGGCACCTCTTCCATGAGCGCTTCGACCTCGGCCGGCTCGCTCCGGACCGCGCCGCCAGCGGCGCTACGGCCGCAGCCTGAGCGATGAAGTTCAACCGGAACATCGTCGCCGGGCTGTGCTTCGTCGGCTTCGGCGTCCTCGCGGTCGCCGTGCTCATACCCTACGGCATCGTGCAGCCGCCGTCGGTCAAATACCGCGCGCTGTCGCCCTCCTTCTGGCCGTACATCGTCTGCAGCGCGATCAGTGTTATCGGCGTTCTGCTGCTGGTCTACGAACTGGTGGCCGCAGCACGGAACAGGGATCGGACAGGCGCCGCGGCGACGACGGCGGGCCGGTCGGCATGGATCGCCTGGCGGCCGTTCATCGTTATGGCCCTGCTCCTGGCGATTTACCTGACCCTGGAATTTCTCGGATTCGTCCTGACCACGACGCTCGGGCTGGTCGCACTCATGCTGCTGGCGGGCGAGCGCCGACCGCTGATCGTGCTGCCGATCGCGCTGCTGCTGCCGCTGGCGCTGCACCTGTTCTTCGTCAAGGCGGCACAGCGGCCGATCCCCGGCGGCGTGCTCGATTTCCTGCTGCAGCGGATCTAACGTCATGTGGGAGACGCTGGCCGCTTCCTTCGCCATGTTCGCCCAGGTCGACAATGTCCTGGCCCTGTTTGTCGGCGTCATGATCGGCACAGTTATCGGCGCGATCCCCGGCATGACGACGCCGATGGGCGTGGCGCTCGCCCTGCCCTTCACTTTTACCATGCAGCCGATCACCGGCATCCTGCTGCTGCTGGGTGTCTACAAGGGCGGGCTCTACGGCGGCTCGATCACCGCCATCCTGATCAACGCGCCGGGCACGCCGGCGGCGTCCTGCACCGGCCTCGACGGCTACCCCCTGGCGCGCAAGGGCGAGGCGCGGCGCGCGCTCGACATGGCGCTCTACGCCTCCTGCACCGCCGATTTCATCTCCAACCTGTCGCTGATCTTCTTCGCCGGCATCCTCGCCAGCTTCGCACTCAGCTTCGGCTCACCGGAATTCTTTACCCTGATCGTATTCTCGCTAACGATCATTGCGAGCGTGAGCGGCGACGATCTGCTCAAGGGGCTGGGCGCCGCCGGACTCGGACTGGCGCTCGCCATCGTCGGGCTCGACGCGATCTTCGGCACGCCGCGTTTCAATTTCGGCAATTTCGACCTGATGGGCGGGCTGAATTTCATTCCCGTGCTGATCGGCCTGTTCGCCATTCCCGAAGTGCTGAATTTCTATTCAAAGACGGCAACGGCGCAGAAACTGTCGGCACTGGCCGGTAAGGGCGCCTCGTTGCCCGATTACCGAAAGGCCCTGAAATCGATCCTGCGCGGCTCGGCGATCGGCGTAATTCTGGGCGTTATTCCCGGCATCGGCGGCGCACCGGCGGCCTTCCTGTCATACAGCGAGGCGCGGCGCACCTCGAATAACCGCAACAATTTCGGCAAGGGCGAACTGGAAGGCGTCGCCGCAGCCGAAGCCGGCAACAACGGCGTGGCCGGCGCCACCCTGATCCCGCTGCTCGCGCTGGGCGTGCCCGGCGATATCATCACCGCAATCATCCTCGGCGCCTTCATGATCCACGATCTGCGGCCAGGGCCGCTGATGTTCCAGCAGAACATCACGCTGATCTACGCTCTATTCATCGGCATCATGCTGAGCTCGGCCTATCTGTTCATCGTCGGCAAGCTCTCGATCCGGTCGATCGCGCGGATCGCCGATATCCCCCAGCGCATCCTGTTCCCGGTAGTGCTGGTGCTGTGCGTGTTCGGCGCCTATGCGATCAACAACACGATCTTCGACGTGCTGGTGATGTTCGTCATGGGAATCGTCGGATTCGGAATGCTGAGGCTCGGCATCCCGGCCGCGCCTTTCCTGATCGCCTTCATTCTCGGCCCGCTGCTGGAGGACAATTTCCGCCGATCCCTGCGCCTCGGCGACGGCGACTGGACAATCTTCTTCCAGGGCTGGATCACCTGGTTCTTTTGGGGGCTTACCGTATTGACGCTCGTCCTGATTATCTGGCAGCGCATGAAGGGCAGGAACAGCATCCCGCTCGGCGAAGAAGGGTAGAGGAAATGCCTGTTCGGCTGCTGAATTCGACGCCGATGGGGCGTACTCGATAGAAGTTCGCTTCGTGTCGTCATGTACAGCTGCCGTTGGCCTCCGGTCGAGCGGTCGTTGCAGCGCAATCCAAAAACGGAACCGCAGTGGCGCCGGCTGTGGAAAAACCGGCATACCGCCCGTCACTTGGAGGTCGCGACAGGGAGCCGGTTACCGACAACTGCCGAATTGGCCGATAACCCCTACACCGCTTCCAGCGACACGACCCGCGCGCGAAAGGCGCGCCGACCTCCCCTTCCGAAGAAGGGGAGGCACAGGGACAGGCGAATCAGTACGCTTTCAGGCGCATACCGGGGCCGGGCGTATCGGGCTATGCTCCGGCGCTGCCGGCCTGCGACGGAGGACTGTCGAAGCCATGCCCTTTGCAACGACCGATGACGAGGTGCGCCTGTATTACGAGGAGGCAGGGTCGGGGACGCCGGTCGTCTTCGTGCACGAATTCGCCGGCGACCTGCGCTCCTGGGAACCGCAGTTGCGGCACTTCGCCCATCGCTACCGGTCGCTCGCCTACAATGCGCGCGGCTACCCACCCTCGGAGACCCCACACGACCCCGCCCGCTACAGCCAGGCGCGGGCCGCCGACGATATCGCCGCCGTGATGGACGCGGCCGGGATCGACCGCGCGCATGTCTGCGGGCTCTCCATGGGCGGCTTCGCTACGCTGCATTTCGGCTTCCGACACGCCGCACGCGCCCGCTCGCTGGTCGTGGCTGGCTGCGGCTACGGGGCGGAGCCCGGCACGCGCGCGCAGTTCCGAGCCGAGGCCGAAGCGGCGGCGGCGCTGATCGAGCGGGACGGCATGGCGGCCTTCGCCGACACCTATGCCAGGGGACCGACCCGCGTGCAGTTCGAGAACAAGGACCCGCGCGGCTGGCGCGAATTCCGCGCCCGGCTGGCCGAACATTCGCCGGCGGGCTCGGCCGCCACCATGCGCGGCGTCCAGGCGCAACGCCCCTCGCTCTACGACCTCAACGGCGAGATGGCGGCGCTCCGCGTGCCGACCCTGGTGCTGACCGGCGACGAGGACTGGCCTTGCCTGCTGCCCGGCGTGTTGCTGAAGCAGACCGTTCCCACGGCGGCGCTCTCGGTCATGGAAAATTGCGGCCACACGATCAATCTCGAGGACCCGGACGCATTCAACCGGATCTGCGGTGCATTCTTCGCTCAGGTCGATGCCGGCCGCTGGCCGGAGCGCGACCCGCGCGCCGTGACGGACTCGATCCTCGGCGTCGAGGCGAAATAAGGAACAATGCTCATCCTGCCCTGCCATCCCGAACGGCGTGCCGGCCTCCATCCGCCCCGAGAGACGGACACCGCAGGAAAACCGCCGCATCCCATTGAGGATTCTACTGCGAATTGCAAAGCGCGAGATCGGACAGGGAAAGCAGTCTCCTGGCCCCCCAAGCGGAGGAGAATTCGAGAAGCTGAGACTCGCCCGATGCAGACTGTTTTCGCTGCGGAAAAAACAGGCTAGCGCGATGGATGCTGTCCTTGCCGGCCTGGCGCAGGCCTTCACCCCGCTGACCCTCGGCTTCGTCCTGTTCGGCGTTATTCTCGGCATCGCGGTAGGCGCGATTCCGGGGCTGAGCAGCCCGATGGCGATCGCCATCGCGGTGCCGCTCACCTTCTACATGACCCCGCTGGCCGCCATCGCCTTCCTGCTCGGCGTCAACAAGGGCGGCGAGTTCGGCGGCTCGATCTCCGCCATCCTGCTCAACACGCCCGGAACGCCGGAAGCGGCGGCGACGGCGCTCGACGGCCATCCGCTGGCGCAACAGGGCAAGGCCGGCAAGGCGCTCAAGACCGCGCTCTATTCCTCGGTCGCCGGCGACACCTTCAGCGATATCGTGCTGATCCTGGTCGCGGCGCCGCTTGCCGTTATCGCGCTCAGGATGGGGCCGCCGGAACTGCTCGGCGTGCTGATCTTCGCCTTCACCTTCGTGACTGCGCTGCTCGGTAACTCGATGATCAAGGGGTTGATCGCGGCAGCCCTGGGCGTGCTGCTCAGCATGATCGGCATCGATCCCGAAGCCGCCATCCCGCGGCTCACCTTCGACGTGCTGGAACTGGAGGACGGCCTCTCCTTTGCCGGCGTCGCCATCGGCCTGCTCGCCTTCTCCGAGGTCGTGCTCCAGATCGAACGGGCCTTCATGGGGCAGGACGCCGCCGGGGAAGGCATGGTCGAATTCTCCGGGAACCCGGAGGACAACGCCTTCACCCGCCGGGATTTCCGGCAGGTGCGTGGCACCGTCGCCCGCTCCGCCGTCATCGGCACCGTGATCGGCGCCATTCCCGGCCTCGGCACCAGCCTCGCCGGCTTCCTCGGCTACGGGGCGGCGATGAAGGCGTCGAAACACCCGGAAGAGTTCGGCAAGGGCCGGCTGGAAGGGGTCGCCGCGACGGAAGCCGCCAACAGCGCCGTCGTCGGCTCGAACCTGATACCGCTGCTGACTCTGGGGATTCCCGGCAACGTGGCCGCCGCCCTGCTCGCCGGCGCCTTCCTGATCCACGGCATCACACCCGGCCCGATGATTTTCCGCGACCACGCCACGCTGGTCTACGGCATGTTCGGCTGCCTGATCCTGGCCAACCTGATGAACCTGCTGGTCGGCAGCGTCGGCCTGCGGCTGTTCTCGCTCGCTGTGCGGACGCCTCGCAGCGTCGTCATGCCGTCCGTGGCCCTGCTTTGCATCACCGGCTCGTTCATCGCCGGCGGCGGGCTGTTCGCCGTGGCGACCATGATGGCGTTCGGGGTCCTGGGCTATCTCATGCGCAAACTGGATTTCTCGATCATCGCCTTCATCCTCGGCTTCATCCTCGGGCCGATGGTCGAGCGCTCGCTGCGCCACACCGTGATCCTGTTCGAGGACGCGTCCGACCTTCTCGGCCATCCGTTCCTGATTGCCATGCTGGTCCTGAGCGCCGGCGCCGTCTTCTGGCTCGGCCGCCGGCCGCGCGAGAGGCTCGGCGAATGAGCGCCGTCGAATGAGCGCTGACGAATGACTGGGGGCGACCGCCCCTTCCACCTGTGGGCCAACGGCTGCGCCCATGTGATTTACGACAAGTCGCGGGGACGGGAGAGCCTGGCAGACGCCCTGCGCCAGTCGGAAAGGGGCGCCCGGGCCGAAGACGGGCGCGCGCCACCCTTCGACTGGGACATCTGCATCAATGTCGGCGACTACAGCGCCGCCTTCGGTCCGCCGAACGACGAGGAGGGCGCGGAGATCGTCCGCCAGTTCGGCGCGCTGAAGGACCATCGACGCGAGCAGGTCTACAGCGTATGCGGCAACCACGACCGGGACCATCTGGGCGAGCCGGAGGGCCGCTGGTTCCGCAAATGGATCGACCCGATGGGCGAGAACACGGCGACCTCGGGTGTCGACCGCAGCCGCTATCCCTATCCGGTCCACGGCAGCTGGGATCGCTACTGGTTCGACGTCGGCAATGTCCGCTTCCTGATGATGAGCGACGTCAACGAGCGCTCGCAGGCGCTCGGCCGCGGGCCGCTCGGCGGCAATCCCGGCGGCGTGGTGACGGCGGATACCTTCGACTGGTGGGCCGACATGGTGAAGCGCAGCCGCGGCGACCGGATCGTCGTGACGGTTCACCACTACGTCCTCAAGGAGACCACGGTCGCGAGCGGCGAATGGGAGGGCATGAAGAAAGGCCCCGACGGCACCTGGCAGACCGACTATCACGGCTATTACGCCGAAGGGACGCCAAATGGCGCGTCTTATCTCTACTGGGTCGCCGGCGCGCCGGATTCAGGACGATTCGAGCGCTATCTGGCGGACAATCCCGGCGCGGTCGACCTGTGGTTCGGCGGCCATACCCACACGAACCCGGACGACGAGCGCGGCGGCAAATCCCACATCGAAACCCGCTACGGCGGCACGACCTTCGTCAACGCCGCCGCGCTCACCCGCTTTTTCGTCCAGGACCATGCCATGCCGCACAGCCGCGTCCTGACCTTCGAGCCCGGCAGCCGCGAAGCGCGCATCCGCTGCTACATGCACACCGACGAACACCGCCCGTCCGGCTGGTACGACGCCAGGGAACGCCGGATAATGCTGAGCAAGCCCTTTACCTGGGTGGTGTGAAGCCCAACCCGCCGGCTGGAAGAATCGCCGTTTTCCCGGTCACCTTTCCCGGAGTCGTCCGGGCGAACCTTAACCCCGGGCGAACATGGCCGACGGCAGCCAGGTCGCCAGGCCTGGGAACAGCACCAGCAGCACCACGCCGAAAAGCATCAGGAGAAACATCGGCAACGCCGCGCGGGAGATAGAGCCGATGCCCTGGCCAGTCATGCTCTGGACCAGGAACAGGTTGAATCCGATCGGCGGTGTGATCAGCGCCATCTCGCCGACCAGGACGACGAAGACGCCGAACCAGATCATATCGATACCGGCAGATCGCACCAGCGGCTCGATCACCGCCATGGTGAGCACGATCATCGATATTCCGTCCAGGAAACAGCCCAGTGCGATATAGAACAGTGTCAGGATGGCGATCAGCATCGCCGGCGAAAGGTCCATCGTGCCGATCCAGCCCGCCAGCGCCCTCGGCATTCCGGTGAATCCCATCGCAAGCGTGAGCGCCGCAGACCCCGCAAGCAGCAGCATGATCATCGACGTGGTCTTCACCGTTCCCATCAGGGCGGATTGCAGGGCGTCCCTCGTCAGACTGCCCTGAAAGGCGGAAAGCGCCATCGCGCCGAGGACGCCCAGCGTCGCCGCTTCGGTGGGCGAGGCGATACCGACATAGATCGACCCGATGACGCCGACGATCAGCAGCAGGACCGGCGTCAGGCGCGCCAGGCCGGCCAGCTTTTCTCTGGCCGTAGCCGCGGCTTCGCGCAGGCTCCGACCCTGTTTCGTCATCACACCCCACAACAGAATGTAGCCGACAAACAGAAGCGTCAGGGTCAATCCCGGGAAAACGCCAGCGACAAACAGGCGGCCGATCGATTCCTGAACCGTGACGCCGTAGATGATCATGGTGATCGACGGCGGGATCAGCAGGCCCAGCGTCCCGGCGCCGGCGAGCGTTCCTGCCGCCAGCGATTCCGGATAGCCGCGCCGCTTCAGCTCCGGCAGCGTCATCTTGCCGATGGTCATCAGCGTCGCCGCACTGGAGCCGGAAATGGCGGCAAAGGCGGAACAGCCGACCACGTTGACATGGAGAAGCCCGCCGGGCAGTCGACGCATCAGCGGCGACAACCCTGCGAACAACGTCTCCGACAGTCGGGAGCGGAAGAGAATTTCGCCCATCAGAATGAACAGAGGCAGCGCCGACAGGCCCCATAGAGACGTGTGGGACCAGATCGTCGTCGCCAACGAATCGCCGATCGGCCGGTCGGTATAGATCAGCATGGCGGCGATGCCGACGCCGAGCAGCGCCAAGCCGATCCACAGGCCAGGGGCCAGCAGGCAAACGAGAACCGCGAGCAACAACCCTGCCGAGAGGATCTGATCCATCGGCTAGCGCCCTGCTCCGGCGTCCGGCGCGGAGCGGTCGTCTTCGGCCGCAGCGATCCTGCCCTCCGCCAGCCCTGCGAAGACCGCGTGCAGCAGAGCGATGGCGAAGATGACAAACCCGGCCGCCATAGGCAGTTGGGGCAGCCAGATCGGCAGTTCGTCCGAGCCGTCGCTGCGCTCTTCGAACAGGTAGGAAACCCAAACCATCCGGCCCAGATAGAAGGCCGCGAACCCGGCAAGGCCGGCTGCTGCTGCAAGCGTCGCCCATTCGACGGTAAACCGGGTGCGGCCGCGAAGGCGCTGCACCAGCATGGTCACGCGAATATGGCCATGCTCCCCGAAAGTATAGGCCAGCCCGAGCGCGCCGGCGGCCGCCATGCAATAGCCGGCGCCCTCGGTCATGCCCGGCACGAACGCGCCGACAATACGGCTGCCGATGTTGATCAGCACCAGAATGCCGATCAGCACAATGAACGCCCCGGCGAGGGCGCCGCACGCCCGATACACGGCGTGCAAACCGCGGTCGAGGCGCCCGATCACGGGAACGCCCGCCCGCCCGGAAGCGGAAGAAGAGGCGGGTCAATCGGCGGGAAGCGGGTCGGCAATCCCGGCACCCGCCCTGTCGAACCCGTCTTATTGCCGATAGGCGCCGATGACACGCTGGCCCGCCGCGCCGGCGGCCTTGGCCCATTCGTCTCCCAGCGTCTTGCCGACCTTCTTCAAGCCCGCTTTCAACTCGGCCGACGGCGTCAACACCTTCATGCCGTTCTTGGTCATGATTTTCTTGTAGTTCTCATTGGTCGGGATCATCGCAGCCCAGATCGCCTTTTCCGCCTTCGCGGCTTCGGCGAGCACGACTTTCCGGGTCGCGGCGTCGAGCTTCTTCCAGGCGTCCAGATTCGCGACCACGACGCTTTTCGGCAGCCATGCGTTCACTTCGTAGAAGTGGCTGGTGTAGTCCCACATCTTGCGGAATACGCCGATGGCGCCAGAGGCGATCATACTTTCGGCAACGCCAGTCGAGAAGGCCTGGCCGATTTCCGTCGCTTCGGTCTTGGTCGGCGTTGCGCCCATCAAGCGGGCGAGTTTTACCGTCATCGCGTCATAGGCGCGGAATTTTACACCCTTCATGTCCGCAATGCTCTTGATTTCCTTCTTGGTAAACAGGCCCTGGGGCGGCCAGATCGCCGTGAACAGCAGCTTCATGCCGCGCTTGTTGAGTGCAGCTTCCAGCGCCGGCTTCGAAGTTCGATACAGCTTCATCGCCTCTTCGCCGTCGGTGGCGAGGAACGGCACGGTGTCGATCCCGAAGATCGGGTCTTCCTTGGCGTGGGCGCCGATATAGCGGGCGCCGATCGGCGCCTGGCCGGAGCGGACGGCGCGAAGAATTTCTGATGCTTTGTACAAAGATCCCGACGGGTGAACGACGACGGTGAGCTTGCCGCCGCTGTTCTTTGTCACCGCCTCGGCGAAGGCGATATATCCCTTGGTCACATAGTTTTTGGCGGAATAGCCGGCGGGCATGTCCCATTTGTCGGCGGCGATCGCGGCCGATGGTGCCAGGACGAAAAGGATCAGGCCGGCGACGATGCCGGCAATGCTGGATTTTGGACACAGATTCATGGGTTCCTCCCGATTGGGTCGCCGGCCTAAGCCTCAACGACGAACAGTTTGCGCGGAAAATTCGTCAACAGCTCGCACCCAGTTTCGGTGACGCGAACGCTGTCGCTGAAACACATGCCGAAATCCTCAAGAAACAGGCTGGGAATGACATGGAAGGTCATGTTCGGTTCGAGGACCAGCGGATCGCCGGGGCGGATCGAATACAGGTGCCCTTCCGACCAGTTGGGCGGAAATCCGATGCCGATTCCATAGGCGGAACGGCTCTTGAAATAGGCGCCCAATCCCCGTTGCCCGACAACGCGGCGGCAGCGTTCGTCCACCTCGGCCGCCGTCCGGCCCGGTTCGATGGATTCGACGGCGGTCTCCAGAATGCGCTGCAGCGAATCGGCGGCTTCCCGGTGCCGCGGCTCCGGCCTCCCGACCACAACCGGGCGGGACAGCATGGCATGATAGCGGTCGATACAACCGGACGATTCCAGTAGAACGACATCGCCCCGGCGGATGTTGCGCCGCCGCCACATGGCAAAGCAGAGGGCCGTTGTTTCGCCCGCGACGACAAGGGGAGGGTGGCCGAGATACTCGCCGCCTTCGGCAATGTTCGCCCGGAACATCGCCGCGGCCAGGTCGTTCTCTGTCCGGCCCGGCCCGACAGCGTCGATGGCGGCTTGCAGTCCGGCCTCGGCGCAGCGCGCTGCACGCCGCATGCGCTCGATCTCCAAGGCGTTTTTGACCGGCCGATAAGGCGCCAGCCGGCCGTCCCATTCGCGAAGCTCCACCGCACAGACTTGCGCCAGTCGCTCATAGTCACGGACTGTCAGATACCAGGCAGATGTCTCCAGCCCGATGGTCTGGCCGTTTCCGCAAACGCGGTCCAGGAATGCCGCCAGGACAACCACATGATCGGCGGTATCCAGAATTGCCTCGAACGCCCCGATCGTCGGATGCGCCTGCGCCAGTTCACGGTTCACGATCCGGGAAATGACGATCGGACGCCCCGTGCGTCCGACGAAGAGGCATTGGAAGGTAAAATAGCCGATCGTCTGGTAACCGGTCAGCCAGTAGATATTTTCGGGATCGAACAACAGGGCCCCGGCCAGGCCATCCTTCGCAATTTCGGCCTGGAGCAGGCCCAACCTTTCGCGATACATCTCTGCCGGAAAAGCCAGAATATTCCAGCGGTCGTCGGGCCAGATTTCGGAGGCGGCGGTCGAAGCGGAGGCCGCGCCGCGGTTGTCGGAAGAGGCGACTTCCCGATCCATACCCCGAGCATAAGACAGGGAATATCATAGCTAACAATCGTTTTATTTTTCAGCAGTACAAATAAAAGCTATGATTTATCGATTCCACGCGGCAAGATTCCGGCACGGTCGCCATGACTCAACTCAACATACGTCAGGTCGAAGTATTCAAGGCCGTAATGGAAGCCGGATCCGTCACCGGCGCAGCGAAACTGCTGAACCTGGCTCAGCCCTCGGTCACAAAGCATCTCAGGAATCTGGAACGGACACTCGCGATGCTGCTGTTCCAGCGCAGCCGGAACCGCCTGATTCCAACGCCCGAAGGCCGCGCCTTTCACGACCAGATCGAGCGTACCTATCTTGGCCTCGACCATCTGTCGCGCTTCGCCGACGACCTGCGCAACGATCGACAGGGCGAGATCCTGCTGGCGGCCATGCCGCTCATCGCCCACTCCTGGCTGCCGGAGATCGTCGCCGACTTCCTCGCAAGACACCCGGATGTCTCGATGTCGCTGCCGGTGCGCAGTTCACGCTGGATCGCCGACTGGGTCGCCGCCGGGCGGGTCGATTTCGGTATCGGCCTGGCTATGGACGACGCCCGCGGCATTCGGCAGGAATTGCTGATGAAGGTGCCGCTGGTTTGCGCCTTTCCGGCGGCGCACCGCCTCGCCCGGCAACGCCGGGTCGCGGCGGCGGACCTGAGCGGCGATTCGCTGATCTCCTTTTCCAATTTCGACCATTGGCGCCTGACCGTGGAAACCGCGCTGAAGGAGCAGCATATCGTCCCGCGCCGCCGGATCGACACGTTCACGACCTACACCGCCTGCGACCTGGTCTCCCGCGGCGTGGGCGTTGCCGTCGTCGACATCGTCACCGCCATGAAATACGCTGGCGATGCGCTGGCTTGGCGCCCATTCGAACCCCGCCTGACCTTCGACATCCATCTGATGCAGGCCCGTCACTGGCAGGTTCCGCGGATAGCCGGAACTTTCATCGCTTTCCTGAAAGAAAAAGCCGCCGCAACCGGTCGGGCGTTTCCGGCCTCACCGGATACCTGACCGGCAGGTGCATCTGCGGCACTTGCCAGCAAGTGCCGCCGGCACGGAAAAGAACGTGCGAATGTCGAAGAAACCGTGTATCGGCGCGGCGCCAATCGGCAATTTTCCCGCCGACCGATCAGGGAGAACCGGACCATGGCGCTGACCCCCAGCCGCGAAGCCTTTATCACCTGCGCGCTGACCGGCGCCGGCGACACGACCGGGCGGTCGGACAAGGTGCCGGTGACGCCGGTGCAGATCGCCGAGGCCGGGATCGAGGCGGCGCGGGCCGGCGCGGCGATCCTCCATGTCCATGTCCGAGATCCGGAGACAGGGCAACCGGCGCGCGACCCGGCGCTCTACCGCGAGGTCGTCGCGCGGGTGCGCGATTCCGATGTCGACATCGTGCTCAACCTGACCGCCGGCATGGGCGGCGACCTGACCCTCGGGCCGGCCGACCGGCCACTGCCGCCGTCGCCCGGCGGCACCGACATGGCGGGCGCCGAGGAACGGCTCGCCCATGTAACCGAGCTGCGCCCGGAGATCTGCACCCTCGACTGCGGCACGATGAATTTCGGCGAGGGCGATTACATCATGACCAACACACCGGCCATGCTGGCGGCGATGGCGAAGCGGGTGCAGGCGCTCGGCGTCCGGCCCGAGATCGAGATTTTCGATACCGGACATCTCGTGCTCGCAAAATGGCTGGCCGGACAGGGCCTGATCGACGATCCGGTCATGGTTCAACTCTGCATGGGAATCCCGTGGGGTGCGCCGGACGATATCGGCACGCTCATGTCGATGGTGAACAACCTGCCGGAGGGCTGGACCTTCTCGGCCTTCTCGATAAGCCGCAACCAGCTCCCCTATGTCGCGCTGGCGCTGCTCGCCGGCGGCAATATCCGGGTCGGGCTGGAGGACAATCTCTGGCTCGATAGCGGCGTGCTCGCCACCAACGCGGACCTGGTCGAACGCGCGGTCGGCGTCGCCGAGAATATGGGCGTGCGGGTGCTGGGACCCGAGGCGGTGCGTGAGAAGCTCGCGCTGCGCAAGCGTTGAGCGGCGCGCCGTTCGGTCAGCGCCGCGCCGGACGCCGGGACGGGGAATCCATGACAATCGGCATCGAACGCGCCGCCTGCATCGGTGGCGGGGTCATCGGCGGCGGCTGGGCGGCCCGGTTCGCGCTCAACGGGATCGATGTCGCGATCTACGATCCGGACCCGGACACAGAACGCAAGACCGGGGACATGCTCGACAACGCCGAGCGCGCCTTCGCCCGGCTGTTCGGAGACGACCGCCCGGCGCCGGGCGCGCTGCGATTCGCCGGCAGCGTCGCCGAAGCGATCGACGGCGCCGACTTTATCCAGGAGAGCGTGCCGGAGATGCTGGACCTCAAACGCGCCGTCCTCGCCGAAATCGACGCGGCGGCGCCGGCCGGCATCGTCATCGCGTCCTCGACCTCCGGGCTCCTGCCGAGCGAGATGCAGCGCGGGCTGACGCATCCCGGGCGGCTACTGGTCGGCCATCCGTTCAATCCGGTCTACCTGCTGCCTCTGGTCGAGATCGTCGCCGGACGGGAAACCGACCCTGCAACGGTCGAACGCGCCGCGGAGATTTATGCCTCGCTCGGCATGAAGCCGGTGGTCGTACGCAAGGAGATCGACGCCTTCATCGGCGACCGGCTCCAGGAAGCCCTGTGGCGCGAGGCGCTGTGGCTGGTCCATGACGGCGTCGCGACGGTCGAAGAGATCGACGACGTCATCCGGTACAGCTTCGGCCTGCGCTGGGCGCAGATGGGCGTGTTCCAGACCTACCGGCTGGCCGGCGGCGAAGCCGGCATGCGCCATTTCCTCGAACAGTTCGGCCCCTGCCTCGCATGGCCGTGGTCGAAGCTCACCGACGTTCCCGAGCTCGACGACGCCCTGATCGACACCATTGCCGAACAGTCCGACGCGCAGGCCGCCGGCCTTTCGATCCGCGAACTGGAGCGCATCCGCGACGACGACCTGATCGCCATCATGGAGGCGCTGGAGCGCGCGGGCGATTCCGGCCGGGGCGCGGGGGCGGCGCTGAAGGCGGCAAGGCGGCGGCTCCGGGAGCGGCACTGAACGCTCGGCAGCCATTGCCGCGGAGCAGACGTTTTGTCAGAGGCAACCGACTTTCGTCATATCGACCGCAGCGGTCCGCACGACCGCGAAGCAACCTGCCCTGAGCGACGTCTAAGGGGCCTTTCGCTGAACAATCCGCTTGAGAGGGGGAGGAAACCTCTCGTACGGAAATTCCCCGGGGAAGGCGACAGCAACCCGCCCTAATATGCCAGCGGCTCGATCTGCGCGCCGGTGGCGATCTGGGGCGCCGACTTGTTGTTGACGATCACCAGGTCGTATTTGAACTTCTTGCCCTTGACCCACTGGCCGCCGACCAGCGGCGTCCGGCAGGCATTCTTCACCGGGTTGCGGCGGTCGCCGAATTTCCACGAGACCGGGCCGACGATCGAATTGTAGTCGGTCTCCTCGATCGCCTTGAGGATGGCTTCGGGATCGCCCGGATCGCCGCAACGCTTGAGCACGTCGATCGCGACCTCGATATTGGCGTGCTTGAAGCCCATCGGCTGGGTCCACTGCTTGCCGGTGGCCGCGATATACGCCGCTGCGAACTCCGCCGACGACTTGCCGTTCAGTCCGGAGCGGAAGGGATGGGATGGCGACCACCAGACCTCGGTGGTGAGCCCCACGCCGCGATCGCCGAGCGCCTCGACGGCGGCCGGGAACAGCAGCGCCTTGGCGATCGTCGCCGCCTTCAGCTGCCCGGCCAGCCCCTGCTGGGCCGCCTGGCCCCAGAAGGTCGAGAAGTCCGGCGGCGTGGCCAGGCCTGTCAGGATCTCCACACCCTCCTTCTTAAAATCGCCGATCTGCCCGCTGAAGTTGAAGGTGCCGGGATTGAACAGGCCGCGCTGGAAATACTTGAAGCCGCCGGCCTCCATCGGCGGCTTGAAGCCGCGTTTGGGATCGCCGGCGACCACGCCGTCGGAATCGTTGGCCATCAGGGCGCCGATCTTCTTGTTCGTGTCCAGATCGTTCCACATGTTCATGAACACGCCGATCATGTCGTCGATGCCCCAGAAGAAGTGATAGGTCCACTTGAAGCCCTTCTGCGGCGTGCCGCCCCGGCCGAAATAAACCACCTGCCACGGCGTATCCGACGTTACGCAGGGCACTTCGTTGGCCTCGCACTGGTCCGACACCGGATTGACGGTATCGCCGGACGACGAGCCCATCATCAGGTTGACGTTGTCCTTCAGGATCAATTCCGCCGCGACCTCGGCCGCCCGGTTCGGGTTCGACTGCGAATCCTTGGAGACGATTTCGACCGGATAGGTCTTCGAACCGATCTTGATGCCGTTCTTGAGCGTCGCGCGGGCATCGGCCAGCACGAACCGGTCGGTCTCGCCGAACGGCGCCAGCGGGCCGGTCTGCGGACTGACGAAGCCGATCTTGACCGTCTTGGCGGCATGCACCGCCGGCGCGCCGATCGTCGTGGCCGCTGCCGCAGCGGCCGCACCGCCGCCGGCCGCCAGAAATTCGCGCCGCCGCATCCGGTTCGGCGCCGGTATGCCTGTCTGCCGCCTCTTCGCCATGATCGCTTCTCCTCCCTTGAAATGCCCCGCCGCCGCTGCGACGGCACTGTCTGAAGATTAGCCGGGTATCCGGCACTCTGCCGGACATCCGCGACGCAAACCTTAGCCTGCCGGCCCCGGCAATGCCACTGCCGGTATGCGCCCCGGCTTGGGCGCCTGCCGCCTATTCGAAGCCGATGCTGACCACGCCGAGCTCGCCGAAATCGGCGCGCAGCGTATCGCCCGGCTCGGCCCAGACCGGCCGGACGAACGAACCGGAGAGCACGATATGGCCCGGCTCCAGACCCACGCCGTGGGCGCCCAGCTTGTTGGCCAGCCAAGCGATGCCCATGGCCGGGTGGCCGAGAACGCCGATGGCAACGCCGGTCTCCTCGATGTCGGTGTTGCGGTACATCGCGCCGCCGACCCAGCGCAAGTCGATGTCGTGGGCGCCGACCGGATGGCCGCCCAGAACAATGCCGGCCGCGGCGCCGTTATCGGCGATGGTGTCGAAAATCTTGCGCGGGTTCTGCACCCTCGCGTCGATGATCTCGATCGACGGCACGACATATTCGGTGGCCCGCAAGACGTCGAGCAGGCCGACCCCGGGGCCCTCGAGCGTGGTGCCCAGCACGAAGGCAAGCTCCAGCTCGACCCGCGGGATGCAATAGTCGGCATGGCGCACGGTCGCGCCGTCCGCCACCAGCATGTCATCCAGCAGGTGGCCGTAATCCGGCTCGTCGATCTGCGACGAGCGCTGCATCGCCTTGGAGGTCAGGCCGACCTTGTGGCCGATCACCCGGGCGCCGGCGGCGACCTTGCGCGCCGTAACCTCGGCCTGGATGGCATAGGCATCCTCGAAGCCGATATCAGGCCAGGTCTTCGACAGCTGGAGCACCGGCGTGCGCGTCTCCTCCGCTTGCATCAGCAAGTCGGCCGCCCTGTTGCGATCGGCATCCGAAAGCATGGTCATCCCCCGACAATCCCCGTGTTGACCCGAGCGGTATAGGGGCACGGAGGGCGTCCGTCCAACGGCGTCTTGCCTGTGCCGAACGGCGCAGCATTCCATGAAAACGGGTTCACGGCAGTTATCCAGGGTATTCGCCGAACAGGATTCCCCCGCAAGAGACCGCAAGCGGCCGGCGGCGTGCCGACGGACTGGCTGGAGGCCCAAGGCAAGCGGGTTTGCGGCATTTCCTAGCCGCCCTGGATTTCCGCGTCCGGCAGCAGCCGGGCGATCTCTACCCTGACCGCGAGCAGTTTCTCCACCAGCGCTT
Source organism: Rhodospirillaceae bacterium Spongia-Bin9 (assembly GCA_900197615.1). Taxonomy (GTDB): domain Bacteria; phylum Pseudomonadota; class Alphaproteobacteria; order Bin65; family Bin65; genus Bin65. Next base: position 23,916 of record FZLR01000006.1, on the reverse strand, counting down.
CCCGTCGGACGCTGAACCTTTGCGATGGAGCCGGAAGCGAAATTGCGTAGATGGCGCCGCGCACCCTGAAGGCAATCCCTGCCGCCGAAATATCCGCCGTGTGCTCGTCGAGGTCGAGCGCATAGCCGGATGTGCGGATGGCTTCGATCTCGAATTTCAGATCGACCGGCGTCCTGCCGGTGTTCAGCCTGCGGTCTTCGTCGGCGGCGATGCGCGCCACTTCGCCCTCGTCGAGCCAGGTCAAGGCGGCCTTGCCGTTTGCCGTAACGGTCAGCGGAAAGGTCTCGCCGATGGCGGAGACGGTCCTCAACCGCTGGGTGCCGACCGCCTGATCGATGAAGACCATGCCGCCATCGCGGAACAGCGCCAGATCGACGGTCTCCCCGGTATCGCGGGCGAGCGCCTCGATCAGCGGGCGAAGCGTGCCGGCGACATCGCGGCGGGCGGCCTGGGCCAGCGCGAGGATTTCCGGTCCGAGCTGATATCCGCCGGCGCCGGCACCCGGCACGACGAGCCGTTCGGCGATCAGCGCGTTGACGATGCGCTGGACCGTCGAGCGCGGCAGGCCGACCCGCCCGGCGATGCGGCCGAGGCTCAAGCCCCGGTTGTCCGCCTTGAGCGCGCGTAAAATTTCCGCGGCGCGGGAGAGAACCTGGATGCCCTGATTTTCCATCGCTGTCCTTGCGGCGTGTATTTCTTCTTGACCGCAATACGATACATATGTACTGCATCATAGTCAATACATCTGTATCGAAATACGATACATTTGCTACCGATCAGGGAGACCGCAACATGACCGTCACGATACGGGGAGCCGACTACCAGGAAAACCTCGACAACGACATGGGGCTGGAGTTCTACGACCTGAGCCATCGCTGGGGCCTCGGCCAGCCCTGCTGGCCCTATTTCGAGGATGTCAAGATCGAGCGCCTGCACAGCATGGCCAAATCCGGCGTGCTGACCCAGCGCATCACCACTGTGATGCATTCGGGAACGCATATCGATGCGCCCGGCCACGTCGTCGAAGGCACGGCCTTCATGGACGAGGTGCCCCTGCCCCACTTCTTCGGCACCGGCGTCGTGGTGTCGATTCCCAAGGACCGCTGGGAGGTGATCACCGCAGACGATCTGGAGAAGGCGACGCCGGCGATCCGCGAGGGCGACATCGTCATCGTCAACACCGGCTGGCATCGGCATTACGGCGACAACCAGACCTACTATGCTTACTCCCCCGGCTTCTACAAGGAGGCCGGCGAGTGGTTCGCGGCCAAAAAGGTCAAAATGGTCGGCACCGACACTCAGGCGCTGGACCATCCCCTCGGGACGGCGATCGCGCCGCACGGTCCGGGCTGGCCGAACGGGCTGATGCCCCATGTCATCCGCGAATACGAAGAAGAGACCGGCCGCAAGGTCCTCGACGATTTTCCGCATTGGGAGCCGTGCCACCGCGCAATTCTCTCCCAGGGTATCTGCGGGATAGAGAATGTCGGCGGCGAAATCGACAAGGTGACAGGCATGCGCGTCACCTTCGCGGCCTTTCCGTGGCGCTGGATGAAGGGAGACGGCTGCATCGTCCGGCTGGTGGCGATGGTCGATCGGTCCGGCAATTACCGGATCGAAACGGGGGAGGCGTCCTGATGCTCGTCAAACGCTTCGAGGATGCCGAAGTCTACGAGGCGCCGAACCACTGGGGCGTCGTCGGGCTGCGGCTTCAGGGTTTCGAGGACGGCGGCCCGGAAAACCAGTGGGTCGGCTTTTCCCAGTTCCTGCCCGGCGGCGGCGCCGGGCCCGACGCCACGCCGTTCGAAAAGATCTATGTGGTGCTCGATGGCGAGATGACGGTGATCGTCGATAACGAAGAGACGGTCCTGCGTCCCTACGACTCCTGCACCGTCGCACCCGGCGAGGTGCGCAAGATCGAGAACCGATCCAACCACACCTGCAAGATGCTGGTGGTGATCCCCTATCCGGACAGCGCACCATGAAACCGTCGGAAATCTTCGATGTGGCCGGAAAGTCGGCGCTGATCGCCGGCGCGTCCGGCGCTTTCGGGGCGGTAGCCGCGCGGGCGCTGGCCGAGGCCGGATGCCGGCTGACGCTGGCCGCCGGCAATGCCGCGGCGCTGGACGCGGTCGCCGCGGAGTGCCGGGAGCTCGGCGCCGCAGTCGCCACGGCGAACGCACGCCCGGATTCGGAGGAACGCGTCGACAGCATCGTCGGCAAAGCCGTCGAGGCGCACGGCCGCCTCGACATCCTGGTCGTGGCCTCGGGCATGAACAAGGTGGCGAAGATCGAGGAGATGGCGCCCGATACCTTCACCGGCGTCATGGATGCCAACGTGACCCAGTCCTGGCTGCTGGCCCGCGCCGCGACACGGCAGATGAAGACTCAGGGCGGCGGCGGCAAGATCGTCCTCGTCTCGTCGGCGCGCGGGCTGCTCGGCCACCCCGCCGGCTACACCGCCTATTGCGCGTCCAAGGCGGCGGTCGACGGGATCGTCAAGGCGCTGGGCTGCGAACTGGGCCCGACGGGAATCACGGTAAACGCCATCGCGCCGACCGTCTTCCGCTCGCCGCTGACAACCTGGATGTTCGAGGACGCGCCGGAGGCCGTCGCGGTCCGCGACGGCTTCCTCACCCGGGTGCCGAAGGGCCGTCTGGGCGAACCGGAGGATCTGGCCGGCCCGCTGCTGTTCCTCGCATCGCGGGCGTCGGACTTTTACACCGGCCACATCCTGTATGCGGACGGCGGCTACACGGCGGGATAGGACAGAGCCGGGATTTTCACGGAACGGCCGGCCACCGGGCGGGACTTCAGCGAATCAGCCAGATCAGGCCCAGACCGATGGCCGCGACGGCCAGCCCGGTCAGGCGGATCGTGCCTTCGGGAGTTTCGAGGAAAGCCTTCAGCATGCGGCGCATCCCGTTGGGGAACAGGGCATAGACCATGCCTTCAAGCACCATGGCCAGACAGATCGCCAGCAGCAGTTCCTTCACCGGAATTCCGCCCGCCGACCCGGTCGCCGGGCTCGCCGTCCCGCAGGGCTGTGGCGGCTATTTCTTTTCCCCGGCGGCCTTCTCGCCGTTCATGTTGCCGAAATATTTGAAGAACCCGCCCGAGGCCGGGCCGATATAGCGCGTGTTTTCCGCGCCGAGCGAATCGCGCAGCGCGTTCATGGAAATCCAGAATTCGAAGAAGCTGCCGTCCCGGCCGTAGGCCTTGTTGTAGATCTCCTGCGCCTTGCCCTCGCCCTCGCCGCGCAATTCCTGGGACCGGCGCTCGGCCTTGGCGACGGTGATCCGGGAATCCCGGTCGGCATCGGCCCTGATGCGCGCCGACTCACGCTCGCCGTTGGCCCGGATGCCGGTCGCTTCCTGACGCCGCTGGGATTCCATCCGCTGCAGGATCCGTTCGCTGTTCTGCGGCGGCAGGTCGAGGCGCTTGACCCGCACGTCGATCAGGTCGACGCCATAGCGGCTTTCCACCGCCGTGCTCACGCGGTTTGCGATATCGCGCATGATTTCTGCGCGCTTGGCCGTCAGCAATTCCGACAGCGGTACCCGGGCGAAAACCGCCCGCGTCGTCGAGCTCACGATGTCGCCCAACTGCTGTTCGAAGACCGCCACGGCCCGGGCCGCCTGGAAAAATTTCAGCGGGTTCACGATCCGGTAGCGCGCGATGGTGTCGACAATGGTCTGCTTCTGGTCGCTGGTCGGCATTTCGGCCGGCGCATCGTCCAGGTCCAGAACGCGCCGGTCGAAATACTGGATGTTCTGGATGAACGGCAATTTGAAGTGCAGGCCGGGATCGCTGTCCTGGCGCACGACCTTGCCGAATTGCAGCACGAGCACCTGGTCGCGCTCGTGAACGGTATAGACGGCCGAGTAGCCGAGGATGCCGATAACGACCAGGAAGGCGATCAGGGCAATACGGGTCCGGGTCATGTTACTGGCTCCTGCTGGCGTCGGCTTCCGGCCGGCCGACCGTCGCGCCCGTTCCGGGTGTCGCGTCGCCGTCCTCGTTCCTGGCCGTGCCGCGCTGCTTGATCAGTTCGTCGAGCGGCAGGTAGGGCACGACGCCCTGGCCACCGGACTGGTCCACGATGATCTTTTCCATACTCTTGAGGATATTCTGCATCGTGGAGATGTAGATGCGCTTGCGGGTGATGTCCTTCGACGCTTCATACTCGTGCAACAGCGCGAGGAAGCGGCTGGTCTCGCCCTGGGCGATCTGGATGCGTTCCTGCTTGAAGGCTTCCGCCGCCCGGGTCACCTGGTCGGCCCGGCCGTTCGCCCGTTCCAGGATCCGCTTCTGGTAAGCAGTCGCCTCGTTGATCAACTTGTCCCGGTCGGCGCGGGCCGCCTGCACGTCGCGGAAGGCAGGGAGCACCTTGTCCGGCGGATCGGCGCCCAGGAGCTGGACACGGGCCACCTCGATGCCGGCGCCGTATTCGTTGAGGATGCCCTGGATAAGCAGTTTTGCGTCGCCCTCGATCTTCAGCCGGCCTTCGGTGCGGATTTCCTCGAACGGCGTCTTGCCGACGATTTCGCGGATCGCGCTCTCGGTCGCGTCCTTGAGCGTCTTCTCCGGGTTGCGGATGTTGAACAGAAAGTCGCGGATGCCCGGCTGGGTCGTCACGTCGCTGCCGTCGACCTTGCGGGTCACCGGCCGGGCGTCGATGCGCCAGTGCACCACAACCTTGATGTCGACGATATTCTCGTCGCCGGTCAGCATCAGGCTTTCCTGCTCTTCCGTCCGGCGCGAATCGCCAAGCTGGACGAAACCGACATTGGTCTTGGAAATTTCGGTGATCTTGGGCTTCTCGGTCTCGCCGATCGGCGACGGCCAGTTCCAGTGCAGCCCCTGGGCCGAGACGTGGACCACTTCGCCGAACACCAGTTCGACGCCGGCCTCCTTCGGATCGACGCGGTAGAATCCGGTCGCCATCCAGATCGCGATGACCAGCAGAGCGATCAGCCCAAGGCCCTTGGGCGAGCCGACTCCGCCGGGCATCACCCTGCGCACACCGTCCTGGCCGCGCCGGATCATGTCCTCGAAATTCGGCGGCTGGCCTCGGCCGCCGCCCCGGCCGCCGCCGCGCCTTCCGCCCTGATTGCCGGGTCCGCTGCCCCACGGCCCCCCGCCGCCGCCGTTACCGCCCCACGGCCCGCCGCCGCCTGAGCCGCCGCTCTGGTTTTTCCAAGGCATCTGTTCGCCGTCCCTGATATGGCCCCGTTGAGGGTCTATCGCGCGCTGCGATGGTGTATTTCGTCCCGCTTCCCGCACTGCTTCATTGGCGATTTGCGGTATTCTCCCGGTCGCCGGTACATAGCGACGCCGGTGTCCGGCGGCAATGCGCACCGGCCTCCGACGCCCGGACTGCTGCGAAGAGGCGCAGCCGGGCACGCCGCGCTGGATCGCTTCCAGCGTCGGGTCTAGTTCAACGCCGGACCTCGACGCCGACGACCCGCTCTTCGGGATATCGGGCGCAACGCGGAGAATTCAAGCATGGCGACGATCACCGAAGAACGGATCCTGGAGGCGCTGCGCCGGGTGCGCGACCCCGAAAAGGGCAGGGATCTGGTGTCCCTCGGCATGATCGGCGGCCTTACGATCAAGGACGGCAATGTCGGATTCTCCATCGAGGTGGCGGCGGAGCGCGGCGCTGCCGCCGAACCGTTGCGCAAGGCGGCGGAGCAGGCGGTCTTCGCGCTGGACGGCGTCACCTCTGTCACCGCAGTGCTAACCGCCCATAGCGCGGGCGGCGGCGCAGGTGCGGGGCGGGCTCCGGCTGCAAACGCCCCTGCCGGCGACGCCGCCGCAAGCGCCGCGGCGCCCAAGAGGAGCGGGGCGGACCGGATCGGGTCGATCGTCGCCGTCGCATCGGGCAAGGGCGGCGTCGGCAAATCGACGACGGCGGCCAACCTGGCGCTGGCCCTGATGGCCGAGGGCGCCCGGACCGGCCTGCTCGACGCCGACATCTACGGCCCCTCGATGCCGCGCATGATGGGAGTCCGCGGCAAGCCGACGACGGCGGACGGCAAGGTGCTGGATCCGATGAACGGCCACGGCGTGAAGCTGATGAGCATGGGTTTCCTGGTCGACGAGGAAACGCCCATGATCTGGCGAGGGCCTATGGTCATGAGCGCGCTCCAGCAGCTCCTGCAGGATGTCGACTGGGGGCCGCTCGACGTGCTGGTCGTCGATATGCCGCCCGGCACCGGCGACGCGCAGCTCACGCTCGCCCAGACGGCGAAGCTCGCCGGCGCGGTCATCGTCTCGACGCCCCAGGACATCGCGCTGCTCGACGCGCGCAAGGGGCTGAACATGTTCCGCAAGGTCGATGTCCCGGTGCTCGGCATCGTCGAGAATATGAGCTATTTCCAGTGCCCGCATTGCGGCGAGCGCAGCGATATCTTCTCGCACGGCGGCGCACGGCGCGAGGCGGAGCGGCTCGGCGTTCCCTTCCTGGGCGAAATCCCCCTCGACATTGCGATCCGGGAAACCTCGGACGGCGGACGGCCGATCGTCGCCGCCGAGCCTGACGGCCCCCACGCCGCGGCTTATCGCGAGATCGCCATGCAGGTTCTCGACCGGCTCGACGCCGGCGCGGAGGGCCCTAAGCCGGCGCCGAAGATCGTCATCCGATGATACCCTGCCGTCCTGCCGCCGGGGTTCTGGCGATTGCGGCGGCGCTGACCGCCCTGTCCGCCGCTTCGACTCCTGTCGCCGCCGAACGTACGCAGAAGGCCGGACGGCCGGCGCCGGACCGGGACAATTTCGTGCGGGCCAAACCGCGGCTGCGCACCGAAGCGCCGCGCCGGAGCAAATCGCGCAGGAACGAGCCGACGCCGGCAATCGACCGCCTGGCATGCAAGGCCTGGAAATATCATGGCGCCGACCAGATTCCGCGGCCCTACGACCCCGACCGCTATGTCTATACCGAGGAATACAAGCGCGGTCCGGACCGCCCGGGCCGCGAGGAAGCGGCGCGCCTCGCCGACGAAGCCTTTCCGCAACTGGTCGACGCCAAGGTTCTGCGGATGCTCTACCTGATCAACCGGGTGCGCTCTCGGCGCGGCCATACCACCATGAAGCTGGAAACCCGGCTGATGGTGGCGGCGAAGCGGCACAATCTCGATATCGCCCGCCATGCCCTGATGCAGCATACCGGCACGGACTGTTCGCAGCTCGGCGACCGGGTCTGGGACGAAGGCTACACCTGGAGGAGGGTCGCCGAGAACCTGGCCGGCGGCCGGGCGACGGCGGAAGCCACCATGCAGCAATGGACCGGCAGCACCCGCCATCTGATGCAGATGACGCTGACCGGAATGACCGAAGTCGGGATCGCCTACGACTACAACCCGAATCCGCCGCACCGCGGCATACCGATCAAGCATTTCTGGACCCTGATCATGGCGGAACCCGATCCATGGCGCGATCGCCTCTGGCCGAAGAAGCCGGCGCCGTGCACCGACAAGGACTGCCCCGAAGCGGCAAAAGAACCTGCCGGCGCCGCAAAGACCGAAGAACCTGCTGAGAGGGTCGGGAATACGGATGGGCCGATCGGTCTCCGCGGCGGCGCGACGCGCACGCAATGAAGCGGAGCAAGCATCGCCGTCCCGGATACAGTCCCGGATGCAGTCCCGGATGCAGGGCCTTGCACAGATTGCCCGTCCAGCTAATTTAGGCGCGCTATGAAAATTCCGACTTCGCTTATCTCCATGCTTTTCCTCTTCGCCCTCGCCCTGGGCGGATGCACCGGGACCAAAACCGCCGAATTCGCCCGCGGTGAGGCCCGGGTCGCCGATCCGGCGCCGGAACAGATGCGCCACGCCCAGACGATCATCCGGGTCGTCAACGAATTCCGGACGGCGAATGGGTTGCCGCCCGTCATTCTGGAAGCGCATGTGATGAAGGCGGCCAACGACAAGGCCCTGGATTTCCGCAACAACTGGCGCTTCTACCACGCCGGCAGCGACGGCTCGTCGCCCAGCCAACGCGTGGCGCGGACCGGTTACGACTGGGTCGAAGTCGGCGAAACGCTGTCGGCCGGCCAGATCACCGCGGTCGGCGCCGTAGGCAATCTGAAAGCCAGCCCCTGCCACCGGTTCGCGCTTTTGCGGAAGGTCTACCTTCATGCCGGCGCCGCCTATCTCTACACGCCGGATGCGCCGCCGGGACGCTACAGGCACTGGTGGGTCGTCAAGCTGGCGCAGCCGAGTTCCGCGATGAACTGGGAGCGCACCTACCCAACCGCCGGCGCCGAACTGAACGAGCGCAGCAAGCAGACCCGGATGCGCCGGCCGCCCGGCTGCGTGATCCGCGAGATAGTTTCCTGAGCCGCGGGCAGCCTGCGGCGCGCATGGCTATCTCCCGGAGCGAACTTATTGCTGGGGCCGCTGAGGAATTGGTTACGCGCCTTTCCGGCGAGCGCATGACGGAAAGACTCGACGCTGTGTATGGCGACGACGAAGTCGCATCGGCGCTGGACAAGAATCTCGAACGCCTCCAGTTCCTGACCCTGCCGGCCGACGACTGGTGGTGAGACGCGTCTTCAGGGCGTATCCGTACCGGTTCGAACCGTAGCGGCCTCTGCAACCTCCCGCCGGACCGCTGCGACATCGACCTGGCCTTTGAGGCCGATGCAGACCAGGCCGGACCGCGCCTCGGCGGGCGCTTCCGTCACCGTCCAGCGATTGCCGACAACCTGGATAGCAGCCATGGCGCCGTCCCCACGCCGCACGAAACCCTTGGCCCGCAGCAGGCGGTGCGCCGGGTCGGCCAGCAGGCGGGCGAGCGCTCCCGGATCGGCACCCGCCGGTGGGTTGAGCATGGCCGAGACGAAGCCGCCGGTGTGGTCGAACGGCCCGCCGACCAGCTTCGCGGGGCCGCCGCTCCGTGCGCCGAGCACGACGCTTATCGGCACGTCGGCCTGTCTGGCACGGACTGTCCGGACATCCGGCGCCGCTTCGCCCAGCCAGGCCTCGACGGCGTCCGGATCGGCCGCCAGGTCGCATTTGTTAAGCAGGATCAGGTCGGCCTGCGCAAACTGCTGCCGGACGGTGCTCCCGATATAGCGGTCGGCGGCGCGGCGCTGCACGGTTTCGGCGTCGGCAAGGACGACGGTGCCGTCGAGAACGAAATCCTGCAGCAGCCCGACCGTGCCGGCGATCGCGCCGGGAAAGGCGACGCCGCTCGCCTCGAGCAGCACATGGTCAGGCCGGGGGTCGAGCGCTGCCAGCATGGCGAGGGACGAAACCATATCCTCGCCATAGCTGCAGCAGACGCAGCCGCCGGTCAGGGTGACGATCCGATCGTCGGCAGCCTCGATCAGGCTGCTGTCGATCGGCAGCGCGCCGAACTCGTTGACCATGATGGCGAGCCGCCGCCCGCCCGCCCGGCGCAGCATGGCGTTGATCAGGGTTGTCTTGCCGGCGCCGAGATAGCCGCCGACGACGGTGACCGGCAGAGGCAGTTGCGGCGGGCCGGGCCGTTTGCCACCGGGCGCCATGGCTAGATTTCGGCCGCCGGGAAGATGCGGCCGCCCTGCACCGTGCCCCAGATCCGAACATCCTTAAGCGCTTCGCCGCCCACAGTTTCCGGATCGTCCTCCAGCACCGCGAAATCTGCACGCTTGCCGGTCTCGATCGAGCCGATCTCGCCATCCAGCTTGAAGGTATAGGCCGCTCCCAGGGTAATCGTGCGCAGGGCGTCGGCAACGCCGATCCGCTCGTGCTCGCCGAGGGTCCGGCCGGTCGCCGTCCGCCGGTTGACCGCGCACCAGGCTGTGAACAGAGGGCCGAGCGGCGTGACCGGCGCATCGGAATGGATGGCGAGCGGCACGCCGGTGGCGAGCGCGGTCGCGCAGGCGTTCATCCGTTCGGCGCGCTCCGGCCCGACCGTGATGCCGTAATGCTGGTCGCCCCAGTAAAAGTGATGGTTCGGAAACAGGTTGACGCCCACGCCGAGCCGAGCCATGCGCCGGAACTGGGCGGAGTCGGCAAGCTGGCAATGCTGGAGCGTGAAGCGATGATCGGGCGATGGATGCTTGCGCAAGGCCGCTTCCACGCAATCGAGCGCCAGCGCCGTCGCCTCGTCGCCGTTGGTGTGGGTGTGGACCTGCACGCCCGCGGCCAGGGCGCGCTCGTAGATTTCGAGAAGATGCTCCGGCGGGATGTACCACAAACCCTCAGGCGCCCCGTTGTAGTAGCCGGGCCAGCGAAGCCGCGCCGAGAAGCCCTGGATCGAGCCGTCGGCCACCACCTTGATAACGCCGAGGCGCAGATTATCGTGGCTGCGTTCGCGCAGATCGAGAACCCGTTCGATCAGCTCTTCGGGCGTTACGCCGTAGAAGCGGCGCAGGGCGACGATGCGCGCCGGATAGCCGGGCTCGGCAGTCACCCGCAGCATCATGTCCACCGCGTCGTCCGGCAGCGTGTTGGCGAGGTCGGCCGCCGTCGTCACGCCGGTGCGCACGCACAGCCTGGCGAAGCGGCGCAGGCCGGGCTCGTCGCAGGCGAGCAGATCGCGGTCGAACCCCGTATGCGGGCCGAGCGGCGCCATGGCGTCCGGGCCCTTCATCTCGCCGGTCGGCAGGCCGTCCTTGCCCAGCGGGATGCCGGGATGGTCGATCCCCGGCTTGAGCAGGCCGGCCATTTCCAGCGCCTTGCTGTTGACGTTGAGGATATGGCCAGAGGCGTTGAGCACGCCGACGGCACGCCCGGTCGACACCCGGTCCAGATCGTGCCGGTCGACGCGCCGGCCGCCGTAGTAGATCGCGTCGAGCGACCAGCCGGCGAGCGGTGCGGTCGGCGACTCGAGCCGGTCGGCGGCCTCGCGCAGCCGCGCCACGATCTCGTCGATCGATTTGAGGCCGGTCCAGACCGTGCCTTCCGGGTCCATCCGGTCGAAATAACCGCAATAGACATAGGCCCAGAACGAACCTTCCATGGCGTGGCTATGGCCCTCCACCAGGCCCGGCATCAGCACCTTGTCGGCGAAGCGGTCATCCAGCGTGTAGGCGCCCCACCCTGCCAATTCGTCCAGCGTTCCGGCGCCGACGATGCGGCCGTCGCGCACCGCGACATGGGTTGCGTGCGGCCGGGCCGGGTTCATGGTGACGATCTTGCGGGCGGGATAGACGGTCGTGGTCACGCCTCGGGGCCTTCAAAATTAGTGTGGATCGGGCTGCCGGAGCCGGCTGGGCTCCGCTTGTAACGCGTGGGCGGCCGTCCCGACAGGCAAATCGACGCTGCCGCGCTGCCGCCCCGTGTCGCGCCGGGACGGGTCCGGCGCGGGAATACATCGCCTCGCGAATGGCCCGAAAATCACCGGACGCATGGCGATGCCGTCGTGTTGTCGGATTGGGACGGGCAACGCTATTGTGGCTTCTTCGGTATTGTCGCCGGCGTGAACGGCGCTGCGGCCGGGCACGAGAGGAAGCGCGATGGTTCAGCTATTGGAGACCGACATCCGCACGCGCGACGTGCTCGGCTGGCAGGGCGTGCACCTGTTCCACTTCCACGGCTCGTCCTGTTCGCAGAAGACCCGGATCGTCCTCAATCTGAAAGGTGTCGACTGGCAGGCGCATCCGGTCGACTTGCCCAAGGGCGAGAATCTGAGCGAACGGTTTCTCGGCATCAATCCGCGCGGGCTGGTCCCGACGCTGGTCCTCGATGGCGAAGTCCATATCGAGAGCAACGACATCGTCTCGCTGCTCGACCGGCGGTTTCCCGCCCCGCGGCTGATCCCCGAAGGGCGCGAAGCGGACATGGCCGAACTGCTGCGCCACGAGGACGATCTGCATCACGATTTGCGGACGATCTCTTTTCGGTTTACCCAGCCGCGGCCGCGCGCGCCGAAATCGGCGGAGGCGCTGGCCGATTACCGTGCGGGCGGCAGCGGGACCGTTCTGGGAGATCGCGACCCGAACAAGGCCGCCGAGATCGCGTACTGGGAACGCATGGCGCGCGACGGGATCGCCGACGGGGCCATCCGGACCTCGGCGGCCCGGTTTCGCCGGTCGTTCGAAGAACTGGACCGCCGGCTGGGCGCCGCTCCCTGCATAATGGGCGGGCAATTGAGCCTGGCCGATATCGCCTGGTTCATCTACGTCAACCGGCTCATGCTCTGCGGCTATCCCGTGGAAAGGCTGCACCCCAACCTTTTCGCGTGGTTCCGGCCGCTCCGCGAGCGGCCGGAGTTCGCCCGCGAGATCGCAGTGCCGCCCGAGATACGGAAGGCGATCGACGAGAATCACCGGCGGCAACGCGCAGCCGGAAAAACTCTGATCGACGTGGCCGGGCTCTGAGCACCGGGCCGCGGAAGACCGGAAATGCTGTACGCCGGGCGGGCGGGCCTGCGCTTCAGTTCCCGTCTGCCGTCTTCTGCGCCGCCGCGTCCAGCGCATCGAGCAGACCATTGAACAGTCCGGTATCGTTGATGACCCGCGGCACCTTGTGCTGGCCGCCCAGCTTGCCGCGCCGCTTCATCCAGGCTGCGAAGAAACCCGGCCGCGCGGCGAATATTTCGGGCGCGCGCAGGCCGAAGCCGCCGGAGCGGTGGGCGGCGTAGTCCTCGTTGCCCGCCGCCAAGTCGGCATCGAGCGCAGCGCCGAACCGGTCGATCGATCCTGCCTGGGGCTGGGCGCCCGCGAACTCGACGACATAGCGGTGGCCGCCGAGCGGCTGTTCTGCCGTCGGGAAGAACGCGCCCATGGCATAGTCGGCGACGGAAAGGCCCGCGGCGGCGGCGGCCCGGCTGACCGCACGGTCGATTTCCTCGCCAGTCAGATGCTCGCCGAAGGCCGACATGGTCGCGCCGGTCCGGCCGGTCACTAGCAGGCGCGGCGGATCGCGCCCGGTGAAGCGCACCGTATCGCCGAGCAGCCAGCCCCACAGGCCGGCGCACGTCGACAGGACGAGGGCATAGTTGACGCCGGTCTCGACCGTGCCGATCCAATGGCGCACCGGTCGCGCGGCTTCCAGTTCCTCCACGGGGATGAATTCGTAGAACAGGCCGGTGTCGAGATTGAGCCGCAGCCCTTCGCCGAACCCGCGGTCGCTGCTCGCGACAAAGCCTTCGCTGGCGGCATAGGCCTCGCGGTAGTCGACTGGACCGCCGCGCAGCCAGTCGTCGAATTGCGGCTTGTAGGGATCGAAGCGAACCCCGCCGTGGATGACCAATTCCAGGTTGGGCCAGATTCGCGTCAGGTCGCGCTCTGCCGGCGGCCGCAGGTCGGCCAGCCGCTCGAACAGCAGGAGCAGCCAGCTCGGCGTCCCGCTGACCGAGCGGATATCCCGGTCGAGGCTGCCCCGGGCCAGCCGGTCGATCTTGCGCTCCCAGTCCGGCTCAAGCGCCAGCTCCTTCGGCGGCCAGGTGAGGAATTGCGCCCAGGACGGCACGGTCGCCGCGGCAACACCGGAGAGGTCGCCGGCGAGAATGCCGGGCGCCAGCGGCTTCAGATCGGTGCTGCCGCCGAGGATGAAATTCCGGCCGCCCGCCACCCGGCTGTCCGGCCGGACGGCGAGATGGTGCGCCACCGTGTCGAGCGCCGCCCGCTTGTTGGAGCGGATCATCGCCTTGGTGACCGGGATATACTTGGTCACATCGCGCGTCGTGCCGCTGGTGAGCGCGAACCAGGGTACCGGGCCGGGCCAGCCGATATTGGCCAGTTGCGGGAAGGCGTCGCCCCAGACCTCGTCGCGGAACGCATCGTAATCGCGGACCGGCACGGCAGCCTGGAAATCGGCGACCGTGCGGATGTGCGCGAACCCGTGCTCCCGCCCGAACCGGGTCTGCGCCGCTGCGCGCACCAGCCTGCGCAGTTCGGCCAACTGGACCGCCGCCGGGTCCATCGCCGCCAGCCGCCGCAGCCGCCGCCGGGCCCACAGGCGGAGAAGGGGCGTCGCATCCATCATGGCCCGGATATAGGCCGGCCCCGGCTCAGCCGTAGAGCCGTTCCAGGATTTCGACGGTCTCCTCGTGGCGCCGGCACCTGTAGTCGGCGCCATAATCGGGGTCGGGATCGGGAAGCGTGTCTGGAATGAGGTCCAGGGCGGGACTCGGCGTCCCGGGAACGAACTGGATCGTGGCGCGCACGCCGGCTTCCCGGCCAGCCGCGATGTCGCCCTCCCGGTCGCCGATCAGGACGCTTTGCGCCGGGTCGACGCCGACAGCCTGGGCGGCTCGGTGCAGCATGCCGGCGCCCGGCTTTCGCCACCAGGAGTCGCGCACCCATTCGGTCAACAGCGGGCGACCGTCCGGCGGCGTCAGGCCGGGCGGGAACCACGGGCTGTGCTCGACACGGGCGATCGCCACGCCTTCATGAGCGAACCGCGCTACCATCCACGCCATCAGGTCGCTCAACTGCTGTGTGGTGTAGAGGCCGCGGGCGATGCCGGCCTGGTTGGTGATAATCATGATCGGCAGATTGAGCCGCATGGCCGCACGCCCCAGATCGAACACGCCGGGGATGAAATCGATCTGGTCCGGCCGGTGGACGTAGCCGCGGTCGACGTTGACTACGCCGTCGCGGTCCAGGAACAGGCCGCCGCGCGGGAGAAAGAAAACGGTCACGCTTGTCCCTGGATTCTGCTGAAGCCTGCTTCTGGTTTTGCCGACAGTATTCAGCCGATCTCGGCCCACAGGCTGCTGACGGGGATTGCGAACAGTCCGGTGCCGAAGGTCAGCTTCTCGGCACCGAGGTAAATGACAAGGCCTGTAAACTGCCTCTTTCGGCCCGAACCTTCGCTAGCGAACCAGTGCAGGTGGCGGAAATCGTGCGCATCGACAGTCGTGGCCGCCTTGATTTCGATGCCGACCAGGCGACGCCCGCTTTCGATCAGGATGTCGATCTCGCGTTTGTCTGCACTGCGCCAGTGATAAAGGCGATACTCGGCGTCTTGCATAGGTGCTGCGCGCAGGAGTTCGTTCAGAACATAGCTTTCCAGTACCGCACCAAAGGCGGCCGGCTCCGCCCCGATATCGAACGCATTGTCGCCGAAGTGCCGAAGGGCGCACAGGACGCCGCTGTCTACAAAGTGATATTTCGGATTCTTGATCTCCCGCTTTCCTTCCCCGGAAGCCCATGCGCCCAGTTTAGCGATCGCTGACAGTCTGAGCAGGATGTCGATATACTGTTCGCTCGTCTCACGACGGATTTTCACCGCGTTGGAGAGTTCGGCGATGTTGAGTTCGTTGGCGGTCCGCGCCGCCATCTGATCGATCAGGCGGCGAAGGGCGTCCGTTTTCCGTATCTTCATGATGTCGGCAACGTCACGGTCGACCATGGTATCGACATTGTCCCTGTATTGTCTCTGCCGGCCCCGCAAAGGCAGCTGACGGATTTCCGGGAAGCCGCCTCTCAGCACGAGATCGATGACGTCCGAACGGGACACACGCTCTGCTTGGATAGCCGACAGTTTTGGTTCTTTTCCAGCCGCCCAGTCGATAAGCCGGGAAACCGGCGCACGATGAAGCTCGGCAGCCGAGAGCGGCCAGAGCGTCAGGGTGCGCATCCGTCCCGCAAGGGAGTCGGCGACATTCGTTGTACGAAAGACGTTCGAGGAGCCGGTCAGCACAAACTGCCCCTTGCGCGGGTGCTCATCGACGATCCGCTTGATGGCGAGCGAAAGGTCGGTCGAGCGTTGTGCTTCGTCGATGATCAGCGGAATGTCATCGAGCTCCTCGCGTAATGCCGCGATCTGTCCATAGGGGTCGGCATCGATGGCCGCGAGGTTTGCGGCATCGTCAAGGCTGATATAGCGACCCCTCGCGAAAAGATCGCGCACGAGCGTTGTTTTTCCGGCCTGACGGGGCCCGATCAGATTGACGACCCTTGCATGCTCCAGTGCGGCCTCCAATTCGAACACGAGGTGCCGGGGTAGATAGGCATTTGACATGGACAACAACTCCGATCGGTTCGCCTCACTAGAATGCGGTTAGGGGCATCATGAAATTACTACTATGGAGCTCTAAAAATTACTAGTACAGACTTCACCAAGTTTCTATTGGGTGTCGTTCGGCGCAAGCGTTCATCGCCTATCGGTGCGCGAT
Organism: Rhodospirillaceae bacterium Spongia-Bin9; assembly: GCA_900197615.1. Lineage (GTDB taxonomy): Bacteria > Pseudomonadota > Alphaproteobacteria > Bin65 > Bin65 > Bin65. The sequence goes on along the minus strand of FZLR01000006.1, from coordinate 7,857 downwards.
CCTGTTGAAATCATTCGATTCTAAGGGGTCAAATTAGGGAGCTGGTCAACACACCCCGCGCCATCCGAGCCTGCGCGAAATGGGTGCCGGGAAGCGAACGCGCTTCCGACGAGCGAGGAGACGGGCTGCGGAGCGCCCCATCCTCCGTATTCCAAATCCTCAAGCAGAAGCGATGCCGGAATGGTTCAAGCCGGATTCCGGGCGCACTTCGCCCCTGTTATCGGACGTAACTGGCGAGCAAGAGCGACAGGGTCGGCACGGCGACGATCAGCGTGAGCCGGAACAGGTCGGCGATCCAGTAGGCCGTGACGCCGCGGAAGATGGTCGTGGTGCGCACGTCCGGCAGCACGCCGCGCAGCACGAAGACGTTGAGGCCGACTGGCGGCGTGATAAGGCTGATCTCGGTAATCACCACCACGACGATACCGAACCACACGGCGACCTCGGTCGGGTTGAGCCCGAGGCCGACATCGGCGACCAAGTCCCACATCGGCGGCATCTGGCCGGTGAACAGATGCCAGAAGGGCGGTACGAATCCCGGCCCCAATTCCAAGATCAGCGGGAAGAAGATCGGCACCGTCAGCAGAATCATCGACAGACTCTCGAAGACGCAGCCGAGCAGCACATAGATCAGCAGGATGGCGGCCAGGACGAGCCAGGGGTTGTCCTCGAAATTCGCCGCGATATCGAGCAGCGTCTGCGGGAAGGTCGTGAAGTTGATGAAGTTGGCGAAGACCAGCGCGCCGATCAGCACCGTGAACAGCATCGCAGTCGTCGCTGCACTTTCCAGCAGCACGGCGTAGAAGCCGCGCAGGTCCATGGTGCGCCGGGCGACAGCGAATACGAAGGCGCCGAAGGCGCCGATGCCGGCCGCCTCGGTCGGGCTGAAGACGCCGCCGTAGATGCCGCCCATGACGAAGACGAACAGCGTCAGCACGCCCCAAACGTCGCGCAGCGCAAGCAACCGGCCGCGCCAGTCCGTGCGGTCGCCGCGCGGGCCGAGCGCCGGCCATATGGTGATCACGGCACGCACCGCCAGCAGGTAGAACAGGATCCCGACGATGCCGGGCACGACGCCGGCGGCGAACAGCTTGCCGATATTGGTCTGCGTCAGGATGCCGTAGATGACCAGCAACACGCTGGGCGGAATGAGGATTCCGAGGGTGCCGCCGGCGGCGATCGCGCCGGCCGCCAGCCCGTCGTCGTAGCCGTAGCGGCGCATCGAGGGCATGGCGACCTTCGACATGGTCGCCGCCGTCGCGAGGCTGGAGCCGCAGACCGCGCTAAAGCCGCCACAGGCAACGATGGTCGCCATGGCCAGCCCGCCCTTGCGGTGGCCGAGAAAGGCGTTGGAGGCGGTATACAGTTCCTCGGACAGGCGCGCCCGGGTCACGAAATTACCCATCAGGACGAACAGCGGCACCACGGACAGCTCGTAATTGATCGCCGCGTCGAACGCCGTCTGGCCGACATTGGCGAGCGCGCCGTCAAAGTTCATCGACCAGCTCATGCCGATGAAGCCGACGATGATCATCGAGAAGGCGATCGGCACGCGCAGGAAGGATAGCGTCAACAGCGCCGCGAAACCCAGCAGCGCGACAGTCATGCGGTCGGTTCCGAGGCTTGGGCGGGATCGTCGCGGGCGCCGGTCAGATAGGCGACCGCCGCAGCGAGCTGGGCGACCGCCGCCAGCACGCACAGGATCGCCATGCCTGTGCTGAACGGCCAGATATCCAAATAGAGTTCGTCGGTCGCTTCTTCGAACTCCAGATGGGTCATGGCCTTGACCCACAGGCGCCAGGCGATGAACAGCACGGCGCCGGCAGCGACGAGGTTGATGAACACGCCCTGCGCGCGCTTCAGCCTGGAAGGCACCACGCCGTCCAGCAGGTCGATTGTGACATGGCCCTCGCGGAAGCACACCAACGGCAGGACGCAGAACACCAGCCCGGCCATCATGAACGCGATGATTTCGGCGAGCGCCGGCAGCGGGCTGTTGAACATATAACGCCCGGTGACGTCGACAAAAGTCAGCGTCATCATCAGGAACAGGACCGCACAGGAGATCACCGCCAGCGCCTGGAGCGGCACAACGCCGATCCAGTAGGCCAGCGGCGAAACCCGGAGATCTGCCGGCTTTTCCAGCTGTTCAGTCACGCGTTGCCACTATTGGAGTTTGGCGACTTCGGCCCGGTAGAATTTCAGCACCGCCTTGCCGTCGATGCCCTTGGACTCCGCAGCCTTGAAATATTCGGCTTCGAACTTTTTGTTGAGTACGCCGACCGCGTCTACCACGGCCTTGGGCGCCGTGATTATTTTGTTTCCGGCCTTCTTCGCTTCCGCAAGACCCTCGTCGTTGATCTTGTCCCAGGCTGCGCCGCCCATTTTGGCGAAGTTCTCGCCGGAATAGCTGTCGACCGCCTTCTTCCCGGCCGGCGACAGCGCATCGTATTTCTTCTCGTTCATCACCAGATAGTGGCTTGAACTGTACAGGCCGCCGGGAATGTAGGTGGCATAGGGCACCAGCTTCAGGATTTTGAAGCTCACCAGCGATTCCCAGGGGAAGGTGATGCCGTCGGCAATGCCGGTGGACAGGATTTCGTAGGACTTCGGCGCCGGTTGCCGGATCGGCACACCGCCCCAGGCTTCGACGATCTGCTTCGGGATCGGCCCGCCGGTCCGCATCTTCTGGCCCTTCATGTCGGCCGGGGTGCGGATATGCTTCTTGGAATGGAAGATCAGGCCCGGACCATGGGTGTTCATTCCGATCAGCTTCGTGCCCGGATAGTAGTTTCCGGCTGCGAAGAATTTCTCGTGCGTGCGTTGCAGCGCAACCGACGACGCCACGGCGCGGTCGCCGAGAAACGGCATTTCGGCGAACAGATAGGCGGCGAAGCGCTTCGGCGAATAACCGTGAACGCTGAAGCCGGCGTCGATCTGGCCGGTGCGCACGCCGTCCAGATAGGAGCGGGGATGCCCGATGCCCTTGGGCAGGCGGCGGAATTTCACGTCGCCTTTCGATGCCTTCTCGATCGCATTCATCCACGGAACGTACAGATTGACATTGATCGGATGGGTCCACGGAATCCACGACGCATACGTCAGGGTCGAGGCGGCCGTGGCCGGCGCAGCGGCCAAGGCGATCGCCGACATCGCGCCGGCGGCAAGCAGACTTCTTCTCATAAATTTCCCTCCCGGAAGAACGAGCCGCACCGTTCGGCGGTGCATCGGCCGGGAGAGTAGGGGAACGGAATGCAACCGTAAAGCGCGCCGGTCAGGCCGCCCGAACACGACACCGGACACGACACCGGACGGGACGGCCGGGATTCGAAAGCCGCGAGACTTCCGTTTCCGGCCGCCCGACACGCCGCCGGCCGCTTGTACCCGGCCGGCTAGTTGGCCTGCAGTTTCGCCACCTCGCCGTAGTAGTATTTGAGCACGGCTGCGCCGTCGATGCCTTGCTTCTTCATGTCGGCGATGTAACGCGCTTCCAGGTTAGCCTTGATCTTCTTGACCGACGCCAGCATTTCGGCCGTCGCCACGCCGAACTTGTGACCGCCCTTCTTGGCCGCCTCCAGGCCGTCGGCGTCGTTCTGGTTCCATACCCTGCCCGCCGCATAGGCGAAGTTTTCGCCGGACAGGCTGGCGATCACCTGCTTGTCGGCCGCCGACAGGCCATCGTATTTCTTCTGGCCTATAAACGTGTAGAAGCCGGAATTGTAGAGCCCGCCCGGCAGCTTCGTGTGAAACTTCACCAGATTGACGATCTTGAAGCCGGTCAACGCTTCGTAGGGGAAGGTGACGCCATCGACCACGCCGGTCGACAGCACTTCGTAGGATTTCGGCGCCGGCAGCCGGATCGAGGTGCCGCCCCAGGCCTTGACGATGGCGAACGGCGCGGGGCCGCCGGTGCGGATCTTCTGCCCCTTCATGTCGGCGATCGAGCCGATGAGCTTCTTGGAGTGGTGGATCACGCCCGGGCCATGGGTGTTCAGGCCGATCAGGTGAACGCCCTTGTAATAGCCCTTGCCCTTGAAGAACTTGTCATGGGTGCGCTGGAAGGCGACCGACGTCGCCACCGCGTCTTCCCCGGTCAGCGGAAACTCGCTGAACGCGTAGGCGCGCAGGCGCTTCGGCGAATAGCCGTGGACGCCGAAAGCGGCACCGGCCTGGCCGGTGCGGACGATATCCAGATGGGCGCGCGGGTGGCCGAGCGGCTTGGGCAGCTGGCGGAATTTCACCCGCCCTTCGGTCCTGTTCTCGATGACTGTCATCAACGGAATCAATAGGCGCGTGGACAGCTTGTGGGTCCACGGAATCCAGTTGGAAAAGGCGAATTCGGTGGCGGCCTGCGAGGCCGGCGAGAACGCCGTCAGCGCAACGGCCACGCCGGCAGCGGCGAGCACAGGTTTCATGGCGGTTTCCTCCCTTGGTGTCGTTTCTTGACCGCCGACGGATAGCCGCGTCGGCGTTACGGAACGCGGACCTTACAAATCTTTCCGGTCCGGGACAAATCTTTCCGGTCCGGGTAAACTCGCGAGTGTATCCCGATTTCGCCGGTCGAAGTCCGAACGGCGCCTCGCAGGAGACGGTCATGCCCGACGACATTCGCACGCACGTCGACAGCACCATCGGCAGCGGCCTCCGGTCCACCGAGCGGACGGACAAGGCCAAGCTGGTCCTTGCGGCGCGCATCCTGGCGGCGAACGGCCATGCCGCGGGCCTTGCCGGCCAGCTCACCGTGCGCGCCGAACCGGACGGTTGGTGGACCCTGCCGCTCGGCGCCGGATTCGAGGAAGCGTCGGAAGGGACGCTGCTGCGCGTCGATGGAAACGTGCGGACGATCGAGGGCGAGGGCATGCCCAATCCGGCCGTGCGCTTCCATGTCTGGATTTACAACGCCCGGCCGGACGCGCACTGCATCGTCCACACCCATCCGCCGGCAGCCTCTGCCCTGTCGACGATCGGCCGGCCACTGGTGTGCAGCCATATGGACGCGATGCCGCTCTACGACGATTGCGCCTGGCTGCCGGAATGGCCGGGCGTGCCGGTGGCGGACGAGGAAGGCCGGATCATTTCCGAAGCGCTCGGCGGCAAGAGCGCCATCCTGCTGGCCCATCACGGCCTGCTGACCGTCGGCAAGTCGGTCGAGGAAGCGACCTACCTGGCCTACTATTTCGAACTGGCGGCGCGCAGGCAGCTGGATGCCGAGGCTGCCGGCAGCCTCCGCAGTGTACCGGAAGTGCACGGCCTTGAGGCCCGCCGCTTCCTGCGCCAGGACGCCATCGTCGGCGCCAGCTTCGACCACCTGGCGCGGCGGGACGGGTAGGACAAGGCGGGTATTGCGGATGGAATCGAAACGCCCCGGATTTCGATCCGGGGCGTCTCGCCTGCTTACCGGAATATGACGCAGCGGAAGCGCGGGAAGCCTTCCGGGAGCGGCGGACCGGAGAAGCAGCCGCGGGAACCGGCGCGCCGGTTCCCGCTTCCGCACACTGCAGTTATATGGTGTCGGCCACGGCCTCCACCGACAGCGTGTAGGTGCCGGTCCGGTCCTGGTACGCGCCGGCCGCAACATAGTAGGTGCCGTCCTCATCCGGCGTGAAGGTGATCTGGCTGTTGCGGTGAACCGGCCGGCCGTCGTCTGCCGTTCCGGCAATCATCGTCCCGTCCGCGTCGTGGATTCCGCGGATATACAGGGATTTCAGCGTACCGTCGCCGGTCTGATCGCCGTTCATGCCGATCCGGTAAGCGGTCCCGGCCTCGAGCGTCATCTCGAACCAGTCGCGATCGTCCAGCGTATCGATGCTGCCGGTCGCCGACCCGCCGACTGCGACTGCGCCGGTTGTATCCGTATCGGCCGCGAAGTCGTCGTCGACCTCCTGGAGGGAAATACTGTAGCCGCCCGTCGAATGCCAGCTTTTGGCCGCTTCGAAAAAGTAGGCGCCGTCTTCTTCCGCTGTGAAGAAGGCGATGTTGCTGGTGTATTTTTCCCGAGTCCCCCAAAAGTCTGCGACGAGGGCGCCTTCGGCATCGTAGACGCCGCGAACATGGTTGACCGGACCGGCTGGTGTGCTGTCCGGAGGACTCTGCATTTCGACGCGGTAGGTCTGTCCGGCCTCGAGGGTCGCGGAAAACCAGTCCGTATCGCCGATATAGTCGATACTGCCGGTGGCGGTATCGTCTACGGCGATGGCGCCGGTCGACCCGGAGTGGTTGGCGAAATCGTCCGGCAGGTCGTCTCCAACCTCCGCCACCGAAAGGGTGTAGGTGCCGGTCTCGTCGTCGTAGGCGCCGGCCTCCACAAAAAAGGTCCCGCTATCTTCGGGTGTGAAATACACCACGCTGTTCACGCCGGTCCCGCTGTCGTCGTTTCTTTCGGCGCTGGCACGATTTCCATTGGCATCGAAAATCCCGCGAAGAAAGGGATCGCTGAGAGTTCCGTTGCCGGTCGGACTTCCCTTGAGGTCGATCCGGTAGTTCGTTCCGCCCTCCAGGGTCACGGCGATCCAGTCCCTGTCGCCGGCGACTTCGATCGTACCGAGAGCGGTTCCGTCTTCGCCGAGCGCGGCGGTCGTCGCCGTGCCGGCGGGATGGTCGTCCGAGTCCGGAATCGAGAACTCCGAAACGGATAGCCTGTAGTCGCCGGTGTCGGACAGATACGCTCCTGCCGCCACGTAATAGGTGCCGCTTTCCTCGGGAGAGAAGAAGAGGCGGGCAACCTTGCCGGCGCCGCTGTCGTCGTCGTGGGTACCCTCGACGAGGTTTCCGTCGGAGTCGTAGATGCCGTGAATATAGGTGTCGCGGAGCTCACGGTCGCTCAGGAAGTCGCCGATGAGATCGATCGAGTACCCCTTGCCGGCCTGGAGCGAGATCGCGAACCAGTCGCGGTCGTGCGGCGCGTCGACGGTCCCGGTGACCGTTTCCCCGACCTCGGCGCGGCCGGCTGTGCCGGTGTCGGCCGCAAAATCCTCGCCGGCCGGCTCCGGAACGCCCGGAAGCGGCGGCGCGGTATTTCGTATCGTGCCCACAGCCTCCGCATCGCCGATCGCCGCGCCGGTCGGGTCGCTCAGCAACAGCGTGAACGACTCGTCGCTTTCCTCGACGGAATCGTCGTTGACCGACACCTCGACCCACATCTCGGTCTCGCCGGCCGCGAAAGTCAGAATGCCGGATCCGGCTTCGTAGTCGCCTCCCTCAACCGCGGTGCCGTCGGCGGTCTCGTAGCGCACCGTCACCGGCTCCGACGACGGCTCGTCGAGCGTTACCCGGAACCGGACCGTCGCCGATGGCCCCTCGTCGGCTTCGGCGTCCGCCACCTGCAGCACCGGCAGCGATTCGGCCTGGTGTGCTGACCGGGGCTCGGGCGTCACGTCCGGATTCTGTTGCGCTTCCAGGCGTTGCACCTCTTCGGCATCGGCTTCGGAAACCCCGTGCCGCAGCACGAAATCGTTCCGGCCCGCCTCGCCCGCTTCGACGCGGATATAGTAGGTGCCTGCCAGCAGCGTCGTCGCGATCCATTCGTTGGCCGTGCCGGCCGTGGCGCTGCGCTGGAGCTCGACACCGTTCTCGTCCTCGATCGCCATATCCGCTTCGCGGTCGAGCTGGCGCAGCCCCAGGGCCACCTCCTTCGCCTCGCTCAGGGTGAAGCGGAACCAGGCCACACCGTCGGCGCCGTCATCCAGCGTATGGTGCAGGAACTGCGGTCCCCCCAACACGGAGATGTCGCCCAGATCGACCGCCCCGGCATGGAGCTGTTCGGCCTGGGATTCTGACTGGGGTTCGGGCTCGGGCGCCGGTTCGGGCTCGGGCGTCACGTCCGGATTCTGTTGCGCTTCCAGGCGTTGCACCTCTTCG